>CAZIRN010000100.1:0-8222 GCA_964541495.1 uncultured Rikenella sp.
TCTTCAGTTTCCGGCAATACGTCATTTATTCTGGCCGGGGAGAATATGGGACAGTCAAAAAGGGAAAAAGCAAAGAGCCTTGGTATTCCTATTATTAGCGAAGATGAATTTCTGAAGATGCTTGAATAAGATTCTTTAAATGTAAACACAATTTTCCTAAAAAACTGTTAGGTTTGCACTATGGATATGTTAAGAAATATACGGCTAAAAAGAGGCAGACATATTCTCAGAAGCAAAATGAAAAGTGCAAAGAAAACAAGGTTCAAAGGTAATCTGGAAAATGCACGAACTATGAGTTTAATATGGGATGCATCCGACATTTCTATTTTTCCAGTATTAAGCCAGTTTCAGCAAAAAATGCAGGAAAAGAATATAAATCTATCAATAATAGCATATTATCCTGGTAAAATTCTTCCTGACAAACTTACGGCGATCAGATATCTTACTTGTCTAAAAAATAAAGATTTGAATTTCTTCTATATACCTGTTTCAAAAGAAGCTGAAAAATTCATAAAAACTCCGTTCGATATTCTAATAGACTTAAATTTCAACAATATTTTCCCTCTCGAGTATATTATGTTGCTATCGGAAGCCGGGCTGAAAGTTGGTTTATTTAATAAAAACAATGATAATCCACCTTATGATGTGATGATTGACATAGAAAAACCTGTAAATATCGAAGAATATTTGGAAAATGTAACCCAATATCTTGAAATGATTAACACACAGACTGATACAGTAAACTTATAAATCATTGAATATGAAAAAATTCAGAGGAACGGGTGTGGCATTAATTACACCATTTAAAAACGATTTAAGCATTGATTTTGCCACTTTAGGCAAAGTAATCAATCATGTAATTAACGGCGGGGTTAATTACATTGTTCTTATGGGCACTACCGGAGAATCATCGACCCTATCGAAAGATGAAAAGAAAGCTTTGATAAGTTTTGCACTTGAAACAATTGATAAGCGAATTCCTCTTGTTGTCGGAATTGGCGGAAATAACACACAGGATACAATAACACAGATAAAAAACACCGACTTGAGGAATGTAGACGGCATTCTTTCCGTTGCGCCATATTACAACAAACCCACTCAAAGAGGTCTTTATGAACATTTCAAGGCAATTGCCACATGTAGCTCTGTTCCGGTAATAATGTATAATATACCTGGAAGAACTGGATGCAACATATCCGCAGATACTTGTTTGCAACTAGCACATGATTTTGAAAATATAGTCGGAGTAAAAGAAGCGTCAGGCAACATGAGCCAGATAATGAAGATACTGAAAGATAAGCCTGATAATTTTCTTGTGATTTCAGGTGATGATTTGCTTACTCTGCCGATTATAGCCTTAGGTGGAGCAGGAGTAATTTCGGTAATTGCAAACGCTTACCCTACCGAATGGAGTGAAATGGTTAATAATAGTCTGAAACAAAATTTCAAAGCGGCAAGAGAAATATTTTACCGTTTCATTGTAATGGTCGAACTACTATTTGTGGACGGAAATCCGGCCGGTATAAAAGCAGTTATGAATATAATGAATCTATGCCAGAATAATTTAAGGCTCCCCCTTGTTCCTGTCGGAAAGGAGACATATACCATGCTTCGAAAAGCAATGGAAAATATCAAATAATTAACTGGCTGGCGGTGCTACAGAAGTACCTGCCGATTCCAATTTCCCATGACAATGTTTATATTTCTTTCCGCTTCCGCAAGGGCATGGATCATTACGTCCCACTTTTTTCTCCACCTTCACAGGTTCTGCCTTTCCTGAAGCATTTTGGCCTCCACCTGAAGCACTATATTGAGAAAAATCGCTTCTTGATTCCCTCAGCTTGCTGGTATCAACCTGCCGACGCTGTTCCGCTTCTCTCACCTGTTCCGGAATTTGTATAGGGATATACCCTTTCATCAGAGTACTGACAATGTCTTTATTGATTTTATCCAGCATAGACTTAAAAAGTTCGTATGATTCAAACTTATAAATCAATAGTGGATCTTTCTGTTCGTAAGTTGCGTTCTGCACTGACTGTTTAAGGTCGTCCATTTCGCGAAGATGTTCTTTCCATGCTTCATCAATTGTGGCAAGAACAACAGTCTTTTCATATGCTCTGGCTATTTCAAGACCTTTACTTTCGGCAGCGGCCTTGAGATTGGCAATAACCTGAAATACTCTTACACCATCGGTAACCGGAACAACCACATTTTCATATACATGCGACATACGGTTATAAACGTCTTTAAGAACCGGATATGCCTGAGAGGAAATTGTTTCAACTTTTCTCCTATAGACTTCCAGCACTTTTTTATAAACAACAACTGTCAGTTCTGCTGACGACATTTTCATGAATACATCTTGAGACACTGGTGAGTCTATTGAAAATGAACGTATAAGGTCAAAATCAAATTCTTCATAATTACCTGAGCCATGATAGTATTCAACCAGACTCTCAGTAACGTCGTATATCATATTGGCTATATCGACAGCCAGCCTTTCGCCTAGCAGTGCATGTCTTCGTCTTTTATATATTACCTCACGTTGCGAATTCATCACATCGTCGTATTCAAGAAGACGCTTTCTTATACCGAAGTTATTTTCCTCTACTTTTTTCTGGGCTCTTTCAATTGATTTTGTAATCATTGGATGCTGAATCATTTCACCCTCTTTCAGGCCTAATCTGTCCATGATGCCTGCAATTCTTTCAGAGCCAAAAAGTCTCATAAGTTCATCCTCAAGTGAAACAAAGAATTGTGATGAACCCGGGTCACCCTGTCTGCCCGATCTTCCTCTCAACTGCCTGTCAACTCTTCTCGACTCATGCCTTTCAGATCCAATAATAGCCAGGCCCCCTGCATTTCTTGTTTCAGGTGTAAGTTTTATATCTGTACCTCTTCCTGCCATATTGGTGGCAATCGTAATAGTTCCGCTTTTGCCGGCCTCTGCAACAATTTCAGCTTCCCGTTGATGCAATTTGGCATTAAGTACATTGTGTTTAAGCCCCTTCATTTTAAGCATACGGCTGAGAAGTTCCGATATTTCGACCGATGTAGTACCTATTAGCACCGGACGCCCTTGCCGATGAAGGTTAATAATTTCGTCAATTATAGAAGTATACTTCTCCCTTTTGGTTTTATAAACAATGTCTTCACGGTCAATTCTTATACATGGAACATTTGTAGGAATAACAACCACATCGAGTTTGTATATGTCCCAGAATTCTCCGGCTTCGGTTTCAGCAGTACCTGTCATACCGGCAAGCTTATGATACATTCTGAAATAGTTTTGTAATGTTATTGTAGCATAAGTCTGCGTTGCAGCCTCTACCTTGACATTCTCCTTTGCTTCGATAGCCTGATGAAGTCCGTCCGAATACCTTCTGCCTTCGAGAATACGGCCAGTTTGTTCGTCAACAATTTTTACTTTATTGTCGAGAACAACATATTCAACATCTCTTTCAAATAATGTATAAGCCTTAAGAAGCTGAGTCATAGTATGAACTCTCTCTGATTTGACCGAATAATCCTGAAGAATTTCATCCTTGGCTTTAATCTTTTCCCTTTCGTTCAGGTCTGTTTTTTCAAGCTCTGCTATTTTTGAACCGACATCGGGCAGGATAAAGAAACTTGCATCCTCAACGGAAGTGGAAACAAGGTCTATCCCCTTTTCTGTAAGTTCAATAGTATTAGCTTTTTCATCAATAATAAAATAGAGCTCATCGGTCACTTTCGGCATCTCCTTGCTGTTATTCTGCATATAAAAGTTCTCGGTTTTTAAAAGCAGCGATTTATTCCCTTCTTCACTAAGGTACTTAATAAGTGCACTATTTTTAGGAAGCCCTTTATATGCTCTCAGCAGAAGCATGCCGCCTTTTTCAGTGTTACCCTCAGCGATGTACTTTTTAGCTTCTGCAAGTATTTGTGTCACAAGTTTTTTCTGGGCATTAACAAGTTTTTCGACTTTTGGTCTGAGTTCCATGAACTGCTGGTTTTCAGCCTGTGCCGTGGGTCCTGAAATAATAAGAGGAGTACGGGCATCGTCAATAAGCACGGAGTCGACCTCATCAACTATAGCATAATGGTGCTTTCTCTGTACAAGATCTTCAGCATTGATTGCCATATTATCCCTTAGGTAGTCGAATCCGAATTCATTGTTTGTACCGTAGGTAACATCTGCAAGATAAGCCTTACGTCGTTCAGGGGAATTGGGCTGATGTTTGTCAATACAATCAACCGTTAGTCCATGGAATTCGTAAATAGGGCCCATCCACTCCGAATCGCGTTTTGAAAGGTAATCATTAACAGTTACAATATGTACGCCTCTTCCTGCCATTGCATTAAGAAAAACAGGAAGAGTGGCAACGAGTGTTTTTCCTTCTCCAGTGGCCATTTCGGCAATTTTCCCTTTATGAAGAACAACACCACCCATGAGTTGTACATCGAAATGCACCATATCCCATGTTATCATATTTCCACCTGCCATCCATTTATTGCTCCATATAGCTTTATCTCCATTTATTTTAATAGAAGGCCTTTTTGTTGCAAGATCACGGTCGTATTGTCTTGCAGTAACAATAAGCTCTTCATTTTCTTTAAACCTCCTCGCAGTTTCTTTAACAATTGCAAAGGCAAGGGGCAGGTGTTGATCCAGAATCCCTTCAAGCTTTTTCTCTATCTGTTTTTCAAGTTTATCAATTTCATTGTATGTTTCTTCTTTGACATAAACATCCTCTTCAGCTTCAGCTTTACTTTTCAGGAGATTTATTTCATCCTCGTCACTTTTTATCGCATCCATGATGCTTTTCTTTAACTCTACAGATTTATCTCTTAATTGATCGTTTGTGAGTTCGTACAATGATTCATACTCATTATTAATCTGTTCAACATAAGGGACCAACTCCTTAATGTCTTTTTCATATTTATTTCCCAGAAACAGGCCAAGAACTTTGTTAAGAATACTCATTATAATAAATCCTTATATGGTTTAGAATTATCCTGCAAAATTAGGTTTATTTTCTCAATTTAAACCAGTTATTATTTATATGATGCAGGAATTCTATTTATTTAATTCTTTGAACGGATGATACAGAAGGGAATGGATACATTTATACTTCATTATGGTTTCTCAGGATTCAGAAGATCTTCAATCCGGTTGATAAGCATGTTTAGTGAAAAAGGTTTAAAAAGAATATCATCGGCTCCCAGTGCTTTTGCAAGGTTAAGATAGTTTCCGGGACCAGCTTTGCCGCCTCCTGAAATTGCTATTATTTTTATATCCGGTTTTATTTCCTTAAGTTTCATTATTACCTTAAGTCCGTCCTCTTCCGGCATTAATATATCGGTCACAACAAGGTCCACAATAGAGGCTTTGAATCTTAACCTGGCTTCTTTTCCATCCGATGCCTCGATAATGGAGTATTTTCGCCGCAAGAGTGCATTTTTCAACATCTCTCTAAATCCGGCTTCATCTTCGATTATCATTATGCAAGCCATAGGTAATTATTGTATAGAAATCTGAATTGCAGTAATCATCTCTCTCAGCGAAACAGGTCGGAAAAGTATATGTTTAATAATTCCGGAATAAAGCAGTTTTTCTTTCGATAAATCATAATCAGTGTCAACTATCATAACAACAGGTAGATTAATATTTTTTTCAAGAATAAATCTCATTAGAATTTCAGAACTTATTTCTTTCTGATCATCTGAAAAAACTATTAAATCTGTTTTCTGAAGATCATCCTCTGGAAGTTCTATTAAATCTAACGCATTGGCTGTGGTCGTAACTAAAAAGCCTGATTTCTTTAGCGCTTCAGACAGTATTCGCGATTCACCGCAATCACCGGCTATAAAAAGAATCTTATATTTTTCTTTTGATGGTCTAACGCCAAAAGCAGAATAATCTTCAATGACAGGGATATATACCGAAAATACTGAACCTTTCCCTTTTACTGATTTTACTGTTATTTCACCTTCCAGTTCATGAACAATCCCATAAACAACCGACAGGCCGAGTCCGGTACCTTTTCCAATTTCACGTGTAGTAAAATATGGTTCGAATATCCTGCTAATAACTGACTCTTCCATTCCGACCCCTGTATCTTCGATTGCCACAACAGCATACTTATCAGCCACGATGTTTTTGCCGGATTCTTTTTTTAATTTCTCGCCTTCTGCTGAATCGAGGTCGATTGAAAGAGTGCCGCCTGTTTTTTCCATCGCAGCTATAGCATTTGTTATTAGATTCATAAACACTCTGAAAATTTGAGTTGGATCGGCAAAAACTTTCAAATCCCGATTATTAATATTTTTTCTGACTGTAATGCCTGGTTTCAGCACAGACAAAGTACAAGAGCAGGCTTCTTCAAGTATTTCGCTTACGTTTACAGAAATTTTTTCCTGTTCCACCTGCCTGCTGAAAGTAAGGATCTGTCCGGTTAATTCACGCGCCCTTGTTCCTGCTCTAATTATTCTTGCAACCATTTCCGATGCAACCTGGTTCTCTCCCACCTCTTCGAGAAGCATTTCAGAATAACCCAAAATCGAACCGAGTATATTATTAAAATCGTGGGCTATCCCTCCCGCAAGTGAACCTATGGTTTCAAGCTTTTTTGCCTGCATTAGCCGGTTTTCGAGCATTATTTCCCTCGAAGAATCTTCGAAAGCAAAATCAATAAATGATGGTAAACCTGTATTTTTATCCGACACCATAAAACCGCTAACCCTGCAAAAGATTTGATTGTTATTCATTGTAATAAGAGGCACTCTTCCGAATGTTCTTACTTTCTTATCACCAAGCTGGATGATGTGTATATCGAGAAGCGATTTTTCAAAATAGAAATCTCTCAAATTCATGCCATGCAGGTCAGTGGAACCATAGTTTTCAATTATTTTCGAAAAAGCATTATTATAATGAATTATTGTTCCATCTGTTTTACACCTTAGCAGCCCTATAGGAATTCCTGTTTCAAGCCTTCGGAATTCTTCTTCCATTTCGTTTACTGCATTCTGCGAAAGCCTTATTTTTGAAATATCAGTTGTTTCGGCAACAATATGCATCACTTCCTGTCCACCTCCTGTTAAAGGAATAAAAGTAACTTCAAAAAATCTTATTCCCCGGGCAGGGATACCAAATTTTGCTTCAAATTTTACATTCTCTCCATTGAAACAGAGATCTATGTTGTTTTTGATATTATTATGGAAAGTTTCATCGCCCCATATATCGCCGACAGACCTGTCCACAACTGACTCTTCAGTTAAATTAAGCATCCTGCAGAATGTAGGATTTATTTTGACATAGCGGTAATTCCTGTCAATAACGCTTATCATCGAGTTCGAACTGCTAAACAGATAGTTGAACAGATACTTGTCAATATAATTTTCCTCCATTTCAGACTTAACTCCTGAAACAAATTAATAGTTTATTCATAGTCGAGGTTAAAAGCCTTCCTTATATCCTTTATCATAGGATATCGGGAAGAAAGATACTGGTATTTCTGTTCATCGGAATAAATAATACCTTCATTTTCTGACGTATCCACAACAATTTCGAGGTTGAAACTTCCACTTCCGAAATGGTTTTCCAGTATTGACATCACTTTTTGTTTGTAATTCTGAGTGAAAAGGTCTTTCAGGGCAGTATTATCAAGATGAAGAGTGATTACGCTATCATTATGAACTTCAGGTTTGATGGATTTAAACATTCCTGAAATTCTTGGGCCTTCTTCTTTTGATTTTTCGCATATACTGTTCCAAATTTTCAGGAATTCCTTTTTTTCAAACTTAATGGTATTTTCATCCCGATGCTGATTCTTCCGAAAATTCTCCAAATTTGATTTATCAAACTTTTCATCAGAAACTGGTTCTTCATAACCATTGATTATATCCTTTATTGATACTGACCTGTCTGATTTCGAATTGAAGTTTTCCGGTTCTTTTACCGGTTTTTTCACGTCAGCAATTTCCGTCTGAGAATTGAGTTTTATTTCATTATTCTGGCGTCCGGATGTTTTTTTTTCAGATGGCGGTGATTTTATCTGGCTTTTTTCACTGCCAGGTACCGGTTGTTCTGCTTCATTTAGCCGGCAGAGCTTAATTAAAGTAAGTTCAACATGAAGCCTTTGATTCTTGCTTGTTTTATAGCCTGTTTCGCAGTTACTGCCTGTTTCAAGGGCATGATAAATAAAATCTCTTGTACATCTGCGTGCCTGTTCAATATATTT
>CAZIRN010000101.1:0-8153 GCA_964541495.1 uncultured Rikenella sp.
TAATCATCCGAATCAGGATCAAGAGCATACTGAATATTGCACTCACCTATTATTCCTATATGCCTGATAATTTTGATGGACAGGTTCCTGAGAGAGTAAAATTCACTGTTCGTAAGTGTCTGTGAGGGAGCTACAACAATGCTTTCGCCGGTATGAATTCCAAGAGGGTCGAAATTCTCCATATTGCACACTGTTATACAGTTGTCATATTTATCCCTCACAACCTCGTATTCAATTTCTTTCCATCCTTTCAGTGATTCTTCGACGAGTATCTGGTTTGTAAATGAAAACGATTTTGATGCAAGGCTTTCAAGTTCTTCGGGAGTCGAGGAAAATCCGCTTCCCTGGCCTCCAAGTGCGTATGCCGATCTTATGATAACCGGGAATCCCAGTTTTTCTGCAGCACTAACTGCCTCTTTTACAGAATTTACTGCAATACTTTTCGGGGTTTTAATATCTATCTCTGCAAGTTTCTTAACAAAAAGCTCTCTGTCCTCAGTATCTATAATAGCAGAAACAGGCGTACCAAGAACCTTTACGCCATACCTTCCGAACACTCCCTTCCTGTAAAGCTCAGTACCGCAATTAAGTGCTGTCTGTCCTCCAAATGAAAGAAAAATGCCGTCCGGTTTTTCCTTTGCAATCACCTTTTCGACAAAAAAAGGACTGACCGGAAGAAAATATACCTTATCTGCAACATTTTCAGAAGTTTGTATTGTAGCAATATTAGGGTTGATAAGTACTGTCGAGATACCTTCCTCCCTTAAGGCTTTAAGGGCCTGTGAACCTGAGTAGTCAAACTCACCTGCTTCTCCTATCTTAAGAGCGCCTGAGCCAAGAATAAGCACCTTTTTTATTTCATCTGTCATATAAAAATTATTTGATGCAAAATTAGAACAATTTTTTTCTCTGCTTTGCAAACTATTATAAAAAATGTATATATTTGCAATCATAATGTATAAAAATGCAAAAAGTTTCAAGGTTGATAGCTATAGAAAAAATCGTTTCGAGTGATGAGATTTCGAGCCAGGAGGAACTAAGGAAGAAACTTGAAAGTCAGGGTATAAAATGCACTCAGGCAACGTTATCAAGAAATCTCCGTAAGCTTGGAGTGGTAAAAGTGCCTGACGGGAGAGGGGGATATCGCTATTCACTTGTAAAAGGACTGATAAAAGGTCAGGAAGTAGCTAATAACAAGGAAACGCCTTTTGAACTGGTTAAAGTAATCAGAAATATAATTGAGGCAAAATCAATGATACTGATAAAGACAAATCCCGGTTATGCAAATAGTGTTGCAGTGACAATTGACAACGCCGGCAGATATGAAATAGCCGGTACAGTTGCAGGCGATGACACACTTCTTGTGATTCCGAGGGATAATGTTTCTGTTGCACATGTTCATGAAATTCTGGGGATTATATTCCCCGGAATTAATTCTGTTGGAGGAAAAATTTAAAAGGTTTAAAATATATAAAATTAATAAGTTAAAAAAAGAAAATGATGAAAGAAAAAGTTGTTCTGGCCTATAGTGGTGGCCTTGATACTTCGGTTATACTGAAGTGGCTTATTGAAAAGGGGTATGATGTAATTGCGTTTGTTGCTGATGTGGGTCAGCAGGAAGATTTTGAAGAATGCAGGAAAAAAGCTCTTATGCTCGGGGCTTCGAAGGTAGTTATTAAAGATTTGAAAAAGGAGTTTGTTGTGGATTACATTTTTAAAGCTCTAAAGGCCAACGCCATTTATGAGGACAGGTATTTGCTTGGCACTGCGCTTGCCAGGCCGCTTATTGCAAGCAAGCAAATCGAGGTTGCCTCAGAGGAAGGCGCAAATGCAGTTGCACATGGTGCGACAGGCAAAGGCAACGACCAGGTAAGGTTCGAGTTATCGTATTATGCGCTTAAGCCGGGAATAAAGGTAATATCTCCATGGAAAGACTCTGAATTTCTCCAGACTTTCAAGGGAAGGACAGACCTTCTTAAGTATGCTGCCGAAAAAAACATCCCTGTCAAAGCAAGCCTCGCCAAGCCTTACAGCGAGGATGAAAACCTTATGCATATAAGCCATGAAGCCGGGATACTCGAAGATCCGATGTTTGCAGTCCAGAAAAATATCCTGGTCAAAATGGTAATGCCGCAGGATGCACCGGATAAAGAGACACGGATAGTTATTACTTTTAAAGACGGGATTCCGGTTAAGGTTCTTAACAAAGACGACGGAACAGTTAAGGAAGATCCTTATGAATTGTTTGTTTACCTCAACAAACTGGGCGGGGAGAATGGTATAGGTCTGCTCGACATGGTTGAAAACAGGTTTGTGGGAATAAAGTCGAGAGGAGTTTACGAAACGCCAGGCGGCACAATACTTTTTGCAGCGCACAGGGATATAGAAGGTATTGCAATGGACCGTGAGGTGATGCGTCTGAGGAATATGCTTACTCCTAAATTTTCAGAGCTTATCTATTATGGTTTCTGGTTCAGTCCCGAGATGGATTTCCTTATGGCGGCTATTGACAAGAGCCAGGAACTTATTGATGGTTGCGTGCATCTTAATCTTTACAAAGGCAATATACTCATCGAAGGAAGAGAGTCGCCTTCGTCGCTTTACGATAAAGACCTTTCGAGCATGGATATAGAAGGAGGCTTTGATCAGACCGATAGCAGAGGCTTTATTAAGATAAACGCAATAAGGCTGATGGCTCACAGGGCTATTATCGAATCGGGGAAGAAAAAAACATCAAACTGAAAAATATTTATGAATCACTCAAGGCTCTGGGATAAGGGAATTGTACCTCATCCTGCAATTATAGAATTCACATCCGGGAAGGAAAGAGAGACTGATCTGCTTCTGGCGGGTTGGGACATTATAGGCTCAATGGCTCATGTAATTATGCTTTGTAAAGTCGGGCTGATATCGTCTGATGAGAAGCACGATCTGCTCGAGTCGCTGCACAAACTGTTTCTTCGTTATATGGATGGTGATCTTAAGATTGAAGAAGGTGTTGAAGATATACATTCTCAGATTGAGAAGGAACTTTCTGAGATGATTGGTCCGACAGGGAGGAAGGTTCATACTGGCAGGTCCCGCAACGATCAGGTATTGCTCGATATAGGGCTTTACACCAGAGCGGAAACAGACAATCTTGCAGAGTGCACACGAAAGCTGTTCGACAAACTTATAGCCATGAGTAACCAGTACAGGGAAGTTTTTCTTCCGGGTTATACTCACATGCAGCCTGCAATGTTATCATCGTTCGGACTTTGGTTCGGCGGTTATGCTGAAGCTCTTACCGACGATTTGTTATTGCTTTCCGCGGCGAGAGCTCTTAACAACCGTAATCCGCTCGGCACGGCTGCAGGATACGGCACAACGCTTCCTCTCGACCGCAGTCTTACCACCTCATTACTGGAATTCGACGATATGATTTTCAATTCGGCTTATGCAGGAATATACAGAGGGAAAGCAGAAGCTGGCGTTGCTGCGGCTCTGGCATCACTGGCAAATACTCTTTCCAGGTTCAGCATGGATATCTGCCTCTTTATGACATCGGAATTCAGGTTCATTGAATTCCCGGATGAACTAATTACGGGTTCGAGCATAATGCCTCAGAAGAAAAACCCTGACGTGTTTGAAATGATAAGGGGGAAGTGTAACCTTATACAGGCACTACCGGCTCAGGTTAATATGCTGATCAATAATCTGCCATCGGGATATAATCGTGATTTGCAACTACTTAAGTCACTAATATTCAATGCATTTTCAGAAATTATTGAATGTGTCAATGTTTTTACTTTAATGCTTGGTGAAATTAGGATAAGACGCAATATTCTTGAAAATCCACTGTATAATACTATTTTCAGTGCCGAGGAAGTAAACAGGGTGGTCAGGAAAGGCATACCATTCAGAGATGCATATAAGGCAGTATCAGGAATATTAAAGGACGGCTCATTTCAGCGAACTATGATTTCGGACTATACCCATGAGGGGAGTATAGGTAACTTATGCAACGATAAGATTACTGCAAGAGCAGATAAGATTATGGAAAATTTCAGAAAGATAACTATAACCTCTCTTGAAGAAAAGATGATGAGTTATTTATGAATTACTTAAATGTGATTTGACTTAACTATTGTTCAGTTACGATATTTTTTTACATTGTCAATAAAATTATTGAAAAGAAAATCAGTATCGGTCGGGCCGCCTGCAGCTTCGGGATGAAACTGAGTTGAGAAATATAGACCCGATTTATGGATTATTCCCTCATTTGTCCGATCGTTGAGATTGATAAAATAAGGGAGCCACTCTTTGGTCAGAGTGCTGTTATCAACAGTATAACTGTGGTTCTGAGAGGTAATATAGGCTTTGTTTGTACCTTCCATTATTACCGGCTGATTATGGCTTCTATGACCGTATTTAAGTTTATATGTATCTGCTCCTGAGGCAAGAGCCATAAGCTGGTTTCCAAGGCAGATGCCGAAAACCGGTTTATTTTCTGCAAGAGACTTTCTGATATTTTCGATTGTTGCAGTGCACATTTTCGGATCGCCCGGACCATTTGAAATGAACACTCCGTCGTATTCATCATTATGGTAGTCATAATCCCATGGCACTCTTATCACTGTAGTGTCATATCGCAAAAGCAATCTGATAATATTGTATTTCACGCCACAGTCAAGAAGCATTATCCTTAATGAGCCTTCACCATAAACCTTTTTTTCTTTTATACTTACCTGCTCCACAAGATTCACTCTATTAGGATCGAAAAAATCGGTACGCATTCCGTCGGGTTCGATTTTTCCGAGCATATCTCCTTTTTCTCTTATACGTTTGGCAAGCGCACGTGTATCTATGCCGTAGATCCCTGGTATATTGTTTTTAGTTAGCCATTCATCGAGGCTTTCAACAGCATTCCAATGGCTGTATTCAAATGAATAGTTCGTAACAATCAGCCCTGAAATATGGATTGAAGATGATTCATAGTATTTAAGAATATCATATTCCTCTTCTTTCGAAGGGGTGCCGTAGTTTCCCACAAGCGGATATGTAAGGCAGAGTATTTGCCCTCTGTATGAGGGATCGGTGAGGTTTTCGGGGTAGCCTGTCATTGCCGTGTTGAATACTACTTCTCCGGCAGCCGCAACAGGTGCACCAAACAACTTGCCTTCCCATGCCGAACCATCTTCAAGTGTAAGTTTTACACTTTTTAGTTCTTTTTTGAACATAGTAAAATTTTTAAATAACCAGCCGGTTTGAAAGAAACTTACCGGCTATCGGGTTGCGAAGATAATGAAAAAGAGAACCTGAAAAATTTTAATAATAAATATTTCACCTGATCAATTGTCTGCAGGTAAATTCAATCATCATTCTTGTATATGTTGAATTCAGGATAGCTCCCAGTAATTGAATATTTTCCTTATTATTTGGAATTATACCATATAGTTTTTTATCTTCAAAAATACCTTTATTTAATATAACCGGCATTCTCTCTCCAACTTTTGCAGGGAAAATTAATGGAGCATAAGGCCATCCTTCTCCTAAAGAATACCAGGGCTGACGGGAAGCACATGTAGGCCTTTTATGTAAATTGTTCTTTTCACCCCAATTAATGTATTTTAAAATATTTTTTCCCTTTAACTTATCTTTTTGCTTGTTACAGATAAGGACGTGGTATTTTAATTTATCTTTCTGAACAGAATATCCGTTTATTTCCTTGAGAGTAAATATAACTGGTTGCAAAAACTCTTCTTCAATCTTTAACCGTTTAATTTTTTCTTCGGTAAGATAGAAAAATTCATTTACTCCGGTTTTAATGCCGAATCTTACTTTTGCAACTTCTTTAAGAGGTATTAATTTATCTTTCCCTTTTTCAAGAATAGTAAAGAAGATTTTTGGCGCTCGTAAATACTTGCCCCATTTTGCCCCGGTAAAGTTTTGCTCTGTTTTATTATAACCTTCGTTCCAAAGATCCTGCTGGGGAATTGGGTAAATACGTAAATCGTTATTTTCGTAATACTTAGAGTGTGAAAGAATGGTTTGAATAAGTTTCTCAATACTATTATTACGTTCGATTTGTTTATTCCATTCGTATTCGGCTGCCGGGATAAATTGACGGAGAGGTTTTTTAAGCAGAACAAACCATGTAAGGTTATTCATACGTTCTTTTTCATCAGGGCATTTTTCTAAAATAATAATACAGGTGTTAATATCTGCATCGCTAAACCAGCGTTCTACTTTGGATTCTAAAATAGTAATGATTTTATAGTTTTGAAGGAAGAACTCCTGTAAACCCTTTCCATATTCAACGTCTAACCATGCGCTGGATACTATGAAGCCAAAATGATCGCCATCTTTCAAAAATTTCGTACCGTGAACAAAAAAATACGCATAAATTCCGGCTCGTTTACTCAGGGTAGCTATTTTTTTATTGCTAAAAGTGAGAGCAGCTTCAAGTCGTTTTGTGATCCCTGGAAATCCCACATCTGATCATCAAACCAGCTTTTAAGAGCTTTTGCAAATTTATTGTCCTTATGAAAAAGGTCTCGAATGACATCAGTATAAAAATAAGAGAGAATACGGATTTTTTCATGTATTCTGTCAACAAGATGTTCATCAATGGCTTGTTTTGGTTCCGGTTCTTGTCCGCTGTGGACTGTGTATAGTTTAAAAATAAATTTTTCGATTCCTTTTCTTATTGGTTCACGAAAGTGGACGTTTTCTATCTCATCAAGGTTTTCAATTTCAGAAAGGTTATACTTCTCAATTATCTGCTGTTCCTCAGTAAGTGAAGGATTATTAGCTCTTTCAGTGTTCCACCAGATTAGTTTTTTGAAATTACACGTACCAAAATATGGGGCTCTTCTTATATTCCCTTTATTTCTGGCGTCATCTTTTAATTCATCATTGAATACATCCCATAATGGTTGTTTACATTCAATTACACATAAGACTGAAATGTTTTTAGGTGTTTCGTAAATAATTATATCAGAACGTTTACCGCTATCCTTTGTTTTTGTTTCCACTTCGGCAATTCCAATTGGAATTTTTTTATCTCGTGCAATTTCATTTATCCATTCAGCAAGTTTGGCAGCGCAAGTCCATTCTGTTTTATGAGACTCTAAGTTAAAGGCATCCGGTAAATTTGATCTTTTATCGCTTAATTTGCTCATTGCTCACTCAAAACTTGATTTACTATTCTTCTTGCCATTTCAAAAGCAGCAGCTATTCGGATTATTTTTACATCGCCTAAGCCTTTAAATTCCAAAAATCTTTCCAGTGGCTGATTTGCCATTCCTTTATATCCGCCAAATTTACGGATAATCTCATTAGCAATTTCTTCAGCTGATTTGCCTTTAGTACCTGTTCCTATTATAATTGAAAGTAATTCGGCATCTGAGAGTTTATCAGCTCCTTCTTCAATTAATTTTTCACCAGGGTGATGCCATATATTTGAGGGTTGTTTTTTTTGTTATTTCATGGTTTTTTATTCAAAAATAATATTTATTATTATTAATTTCTTGTCTGTTGATAAAAGCATACCCTTTTGTGGGCTAACTTCAAAAATACTCGTGTTATAGCCTGTAAAATAGAGTTAAAATTTTTATTATGAGATTTATAAGATTGAATAATATCAAATTTATTCAAAATTTCTCCATAATTTTTTATAAATCTCATTTTCGGATAATAATTTCTCATGAGATCCGCATCCGTCAATTCTGCCTTTATCAAGAACGTATATGTCGTCACTTAGCTTCCTGGCTATATGCACTTTGTGAGTTATCATCAATATTCCCATAGTTTTCTTCAACTCTTCGATGAGCCCTGTTACCTTATTTTCCATTTCGATATCCATATTGGCAGTACCCTCGTCAATTATCAAAAACTGAGGCGAACTGGCCAGCGCCCTGAATAAACCTGTCACCTGTTTCTGTCCCCCAGATAGATTAATTCCCTCTTCTCCAACAATTGTCATAATCCCTGAGGGGAAAGCATCGAAAAAAGCTTCGAAACCTGTATTCTTTATTAATTCTATAAGCTTTATTACTTTGTTTTCATCTAAATCAGGAATTAAATTTTGAAGAATGGTTCCATTAAAAATATGGATTTCCTGCGGGATGTAGCCGATGTCGGCTCTCCATTCTTTCAAACCGATAACATCC
>CAZIRN010000102.1:0-8033 GCA_964541495.1 uncultured Rikenella sp.
GATAAAAACACTTCGGGAATCCTTGTTGTTGCCAAAAATGAACTTGCTCAGAACAAGCTCGCACGCCAGTTCTTTAACCATAAAACCGGCAGGATATACAATGCTCTTGTCTGGGGTATACCCGATCCTTGCGAAGGCACAATAACAGGCCATATCGGAAGGAATCTGAGAGACCGTAAGATAATGCAGGTTTTCCCCGACGGAAGCCATGGTAAACCGGCTGTAACGCATTACAGAGTGATCGAAAGCTTCGGCTATGTATCGCTTGTGGAGTGCCGGCTTGAAACCGGACGCACGCATCAGATAAGGGCACATTTCAGTTATATAAAACATCCTTTGTTTAATGACAATGAATACGGCGGGGATAAAATACTACGTGGCACTACTTTCAGCAGGTACAGGCAGTTCGTGAGAGAATGTTTCGAGATTCTTCCACGTCAGGCACTTCATGCGAAGATGCTCTCATTCGACCATCCTTCGACAGGGGAAAGGATGACTTTCGATTCCGAACTGCCCGAAGACATGAAAAATGTTATAGAAAGATGGAGAGAGTACACAAGAGAAGGCAGCGTTTGAATCTATAATGAATATCGAGCAAGGGACAAGGGACAAGGAACAAGGAGCAAGGGACAAAAAATATCGAATATCGAACAAGGAATGAGGAATATCGAACAAAAAACAAGAAACTTGAAACATGAAACGTGAAACAATGAATATCGAACAAGAAGTGATGAAGTGAGAAGTATTAAATTTTCACCAGCTTCCGCCTGCTCCGCCTCCGCCGAAACTACCGCCGCCGAAGCCTCCGAAGCCACCTCCTCCAAAGCCTCCACCCGAAAAACCGCCCCAGCTTCCCCTATGCGATCGTCCACCTGGCCCCATCATAGAAAGCCACAACCATAAAGGCAACCCGCCCCTGCGAGTTGAAATATTTCTATAATTCGAATGGCCCGAATGAAACAACAGAAAAAACATTATTATCAGGAATATTATTGCCGCAGCCGAAAAAGAGTCAGATTTTCGGCCTGATTTTTTCATGTATTGGTCGGCTGAAAATTCACCTGAAGCCAGAGACATCAGTACATCCGTAGCACGGTCGAGGCCAAGGTAGTATTCTCCCCTGTTGAATGCCGGGAGTATTTCATTGTCAATAATATCGGCACATACGAGGTCGGGTATTACGCCTTCAAGGCCGTAACCCGGCGCGATGAAAACTTCACCTCTTGATTCGTCAGTTTTAGGTTTTATCAGAATTACAATGCCGTTGTTCAATCCTTTCTGGCCAACGCCCCATTTCTCTCCAAGCCTCTGCGCATAATCGGCCGGAGCATAACCTGCCAGGTCTTTTACTATTACAATAGCAATCTGTGTGGAAGTGGAATCGTTGAATGCAACAAGTTTTTGCTCGAGTGCCCCTGCTTCATTTCTTTTCAAAAAGCCGGCAAAATCATTTACCAGTCGGGGTGGATATGGCCTATCCGGTATATCCTGGGAAAAAACAGTGCTTTGAAGGAAAATTGCAAGAATAAAAAAAGATAATGTTTGCTTTATGCTGACGATTTTCATTTCTCCTTCTTTATTTCCGGTTTATCAAAAGATATCTCGTCGCTGAGTTCATTTATATCGCCTTTGTTATATGGAAAATATTCTTTAAGCTTTTCTCCGGCCATTTTAATACCTTCCGAAAGTCCTTCGGTAAAACGACCTTCAATGAAATTTTTCTCCATTATTTCCTTTATCTGGTTCCAGAAACCTTCCGGTACTTTCGAGTTGATGCCTGCATCACCTATTATGGCGAACTTCCTGTCTTTTACTGCAAGGTAAAAAAGAACTCCGTTTCTTTCACGTGTTCTGTCCATATCAAGCTTCTTAAATATCCAGGCAGCCCGGTCGAGCACATCTTCTTTGCAACGATTTTCTATATGAACCCTTATCTCGCCCGATGTATTCTTCTCAGCTTCCTTTATAGCCTCAAGGATGGCATTCTTCTCAGACTTTGTGAAAAATGACGATGCTTTCATCCGGGCTATCAGGATTAAAATTTAACTTCAGGAGCTTTTTCTGCACCCTCAGCCGATTTAAAATAACCTTTCGGCTGAAATCCAAACATGCCGGCTATCATATTTTGAGGAAATTTTTTCATATATGCATTATAACCCTGCGCGACTTCGTTGAATTTCCGTCTTTCCACTGCAATTCTGTTTTCAGTTCCTTCGAGTGCAACCTGAAGGTCTCTGTAGTTCTGTGTTGCCTTTATATCAGGATACCTCTCGACCACCACCATAAGACGGTTCAATGCGGAGCTTAGCTCTCCCTGTGCCTCCTGGAACCTTGCAATAGCCTCTTCGCTCAGATTCGACAGGTCAACAGTGACGGAAGTTGCTTTCGACCTTGCCTCAATAACCTGAGTGAGAGTCTGTTGTTCGAAATTTGCAGCACCTTTCACTGTGTTCACAAAGTTTGGTATCAGGTCCATACGGCGCTGGTATTGTGCTTCTACATTACCCCACTGGCTTGTAACAGCTTCGTTCATGGAAACAAGGTTGTTGTAAACTTTGATACCCCAGAGCAACGCAATTAGAATAAACAGTACTGCCACTGACCCTATAATGAGTCCAACTATACAGCCTTTTTTCATTTCAATAACTTTTAATTCCCCGCAAAAGTAGAATAAAACTTCAGATATTCAATAATTTGTTTTTCCGATTTCTATAATGGATATTATTTTCATGATATGTTCGGCTTACCGAAGAATTGAATATTAGCAACGAGAACGAAAAATAATTACTTATAAATCTGTGCAATCTGCAGTGAATAATGAATCAGACGTATTTCATATCCTTCAATTCTTTTTACATTTGTATCCACTTAAGGCTAATTAATGAGAACTATTGCGATAGCGGCGGGCGGCGATTCGCCGGAATACGGTGTATCAGTAAACAGCGCCGCAGAGGTAAGTAAAGCTCTATCTTCGAGATATAATACCTATATAATTATTATAAGAGGAGATAACTGGTACTGGGAAGATCCAAAAGGCCGTTGTTTCAGCATTGATAAAAATGATTTTTCTTTAAAGCTCGATGACCGTAAGTTAAAATTCGATGCAGTTTTTATTGCAATTCATGGCACTCCTGGTGAAAACGGCCTTCTCCAGGGTTATTTCGACATGCTGAAAATACCCTACACAAGCTGCGGAGCTTTTTGCTCGGCTCTGACTTTCAACAAGCATGCAACGAAACTATATCTAAAAGAATATGGCATTCCAATGGCAAATTCCATTTTGATTCGAAAGGGAGAAAAAGCCGACAGCAAGACTATTCTTGCCAGAATGGGCCTCCCGTGTTTTGTAAAGCCTAACGACAGTGGTTCGAGTTTCGGAGTGTCAAAGGTGAAAAAAGAAGAAGAATTCTTCCCTGCAATGGAAAAAGCATTTGCCGAAAGTAATGAAGTACTTATTGAATCATTTATGGATGGCCGCGAAGTTGCCTGCGGCGTCGTGAAAACCGGTGAAAAGAAAATAATATTGCCGGTTACAGAGATTATACCCAAAAATGAATTCTTCGATTACGAATCGAAATATACACCTGGTAAGTCGGAAGAAATCACTCCCGCACCGCTCAATGAAAAACTTACCGGAGAAATTCAACAATTAAGCTCGACTATTAACGATTTGCTTGGTTGTAAAGGCATTGTAAGAGTTGATTTCATTATTGTGAAAGGCAAACCTCTTTTCCTTGAAATCAACACTGTACCAGGTATGAGTGCAGAAAGCATCGTACCCAGGCAAGCGGCTGCAGCAGGCATCGAACTCGAAGATTTATATTCGATGGTAATAGAAGACCTTTTTAAATCTTAATTCAATCGAAGGTTTGCCTTCAACCGAAAATTATTGCTTTGCCTTTTTAAGCGCGCCTGTAGTAGTGTAGTATTTTGTAATCATCCCTGCGACTTCCCATTCAGGGAGTGAACCTGCTTTCAGGTATTCGAGAAATTTTTCCATCACCTGTGCAAAATGTTCCTCGTGGCTTACTCTGTATTTTTCGGGAATATTTATTCTGAGCTTCTTCCCATCGAGGTTGTCAACCGTAATACTGTCGTAAGGCAGGGAAGCAATGGCATTTTTAAGTTTCAAGGAGAACTCTTCCACCTGTCCTTTGATATTCTCGATATACAGTGTAGGAACAAATTTTTCATTCGCTGTCTGTCTGATTACAAGGTCGCAGCCGGTACCACGCATGGTCGAGAAATGCGTGTCGCCTCCACCCTCAGGCGGACTGTAATGCCATTCGACCGATACCTTCGCCCATTTTCCTTTGAGGCTGTAAATCATTTCGCCGTTTGAAAACACATTCAATTTTCCGTCTTTAATGTCTTTCGAAAGATAATCCGGAAATTCATCGAGCCCTGTAACTCCTTTGAATTCTTCTTTAGTGATTATTGTAGGCCATCTTCTTGCCGACATTATATTAACATCATCCTTGTTAAGAATTACTTCAGGGAAGCATTCCCATTGTATCAGATCAACAAGGTGAGTTGTAACATCCACTATACCTTCACCCTGCTGTTCCACATCGAAGAACCATGCCGGACGCAGAAGAGGCACGCCTGAAACTATTTTGGAAAAATGGTGAACACTCTCTTTTGTCACTGCAGGTTCTTTTTGAGAACCTTCTATGAGCTCACCGAAAATCTCTTTCTTCATTGACAGCTCTTTCTGAAGGATTGTAGCTATCTCATACCTCTCAGTCATAATATCATAAAGAAGCAATCCCTTTTCACCGGCAATACGGAAAGCTTCCTCGAGCCTTGGAAAATCTTCCGGAGTAATAATCATCGGTTTGTCGGCAAGAACATTCATACCGGCTTTAATGGAATTTAAAATATAATCTGCCTTCTTTTTGTTATTGCCGGAGAGTACCACAACATTACCGGCTTTTTCGGCAATCATTTTTTCGAAAAAATCATCTCCAGTATATACGATTTCATTCCATTTTGTCGGATTCACAGGCCGAGTGTTATATGCTTTGATTCTTTCGAGATGTTGCTCAAGGTCCGGGCCTGCCGGAGCATAAACGTGAACGTCGGGTGAAACCTGGTCATACATCGTTTTCTGAACGAGTGCAGCGTGAAAATGGCCTGGGTCAACCGTTATCAATTTCACCGTTTCTTGACTTGTTTTTATGGCTTCCTGAGAAGTCTTCCGGCTTCCCTGACCGCATGAAACAAACACCATAATTAAAATCATCGAGATAAAAATAATGTTTTTCATAGCACATTTATCTTATGAAATTTTTTACTGCTTCAACAAAAGTATATATATTTTTATTGTTTACTCCGGGTGGCATTCCGCCTCCAGTTGACCAGACAATACGGTGGTAATCATCAATTTCGGCTGCTGCTTTTCTAACTGCCGCTGTTACTTGTTCAGGTGTTCCGGCTGCCATAACGTCGCGTGGCGGAATATTTCCAACAAGCAATACCTCATGGCCGGCAAGTTCTCTTATCCTGCCCATCGGATGTTCGAACGAAAAATTGAACATATTGACATTCATTTCAGCAAGGTGTTTTGCCGTAATCAAACCATTTGCGTCATTATGAAGAAACCTTACCTTGCTATCGAAGGAAGAGAATATTTTCCGGAATGACGGAACAGCATATTCGCCGAATTCGTCCTCGCCGATAAAGCCCATCAGGTCGTCGAGCACAAAAATTCCATCAATCGCAGGAAAACATTCTTTCTGGTATCTCAGCCAGTTGCATGTAAACTCTGTGATTTTATCAATCAGATTTTTTGCTTCCGATGGATTCATTGCCAGACTCAACATAAATTCTGTGGTTCCCATCAGAAAACTTGCTATGTTAAGGGGACCTCTGGAAACTGCAAATCTTATTTTATGACCTTCGTCAATGATTTCTTTTTCATTCTCTTTCAGCCGGTTTATCATAAAAGGCAGTAATCCATCTGTTGTGACATTAGGAACAGAAAGATTCACAACATCTTCAATGTTCTTAATTACTTTTTCAGCATGAGGAAGGCTTTGTTCGAGCCAAGTCATTTTTGCGCCGAAGGCGGAAGGTTCGGTGCACATTCCATATTCCGACCAGAATCCGGGAAAGAACCATACTTCGGGAAAAAGCTCGCATACCTTTATATTTGCATCCAGCCAGTGCCGGTCGGAAGCATAATATTGAATATTTGATATTCCGTACCAGCCTGGAATCCACGGGCTATCTATTATGAATCCACATGGTTGATATCCAATTTCTTTCCCATCTATTAGCGACAAAAGATCATTCCATTGTTTATCGGTCATTCCTAAAAGTTTTGAAAGTTTCCTGTCTCTGTTTATCTATCGGAATACAAGTTCCTATGAAATTTCTATCGCCGTAACCGTCATCAATTCGGCTAACTGCAGGCCAGAATTTATTTTCACAAAGCCATTTTACAGGAAAAGCCGCTTTTTCTCTTGAGAAATCATGTTTCCACTCATCAGATACGGCAGCTTTCTGTGTAAAAGGTGAGTTTTTCAGAACATTGTCCTCTTTCGAAGCTTTGCCTTCGGCAATCTCTTTTATTTCATTCCAGATAGATTTCATTGCCGCAATGAATTTATCGAGTTCCTGAAGAGGTTCCGATTCTGTAGGTTCTACCATCAGAGTACCATGTACAGGGAAGGATAGCGTTGGAGCATGGAATCCATAATCCATAAGGCGCTTTGCGATATCGAGTTCAGTCACTCCGGCTTCATTCCTGAATTCTCTGCAGTCGAGTATCATCTCATGTGCCACCATTCCTTTCTTTCCGGTATAGAGGGTTTTGAACCATCCTTTGAGGGAAGCGGAAATGTAGTTTGCGTTCAGTATTGCATATTTTGAGGCATCGGTCAGGCCATTGGCACCCATCATCATAATATATGCATGCGCAATTGTTAATATATGGGCAGAACCGAACGGTGCACCTGCCACAGCAGTTATGCCTTGCTGGCCGCCCGTTTTTATCACAGGATGCCGTGGAAGGAAATCTGCGAGTTTCTCACTGACAAGAATTGGACCTACACCGGGACCGCCTCCGCCATGCGGAATTCCAAAAGTCTTGTGCAAATTTAGATGGCATACATCGGCGCCAATTATGCCCGGACTGGTCAATCCTGCCTGGGCATTGAGGTTCGCTCCATCCATATAAACCAATCCGCCGTTTTCGTGAATTATTTTTACCATCTCAACAATTGCTTCCTCGAACACACCATGAGTGGAAGGATAAGTTATCATAAAACATGAAAGGTTTTCTCTGTTTTCTTCTGCTTTCTTGCGAAGGTCATCCAATCTTATATTGCCATTCTCATCACATTCGACAACCACAACCTTCATACCAGCCATAACTGCGCTTGCAGGGTTTGTCCCATGAGCGGAGGAAGGTATTAATACAACATTCCGGCGCTCTTCTCCCATGCTTTGATGATACCGTCGGATGACAAGCAATCCGGCATATTCGCCGGCGGCACCGGAATTCGGCATAAATGAGATGGCCGGAAATCCTGTTATCTCTTTAAGGGCGTCGCCCAGCTCTTCCATAAGTTTATGATACCCTTCAGCCTGGCCAGCAGGAACAAAAGGATGAATGTTTGCAAATTCCGGCCAGCTCATTGCAAACATCGAGGTTGCGGAACTGAGTTTCATAGTGCATGAACCCAGTGAAATCATGCAGTGCGTAAGAGATATATCTTTTCTTTCGAGCATTTTGATATACCGCATCATAGCTGTTTCACTGTGATACATATTGAAAACGGATTCCTTAAGAAACTCAGATTGCCGTCTGAATTTCTTTTCAATAGCACGGCCATTGTTGAATTCTGTTACAGGTTTAATTTTTCTCCCTGAAAATACGGCAAAGGCCGACAATATTCTATTTACTTCTTCAATGGTTGTTATCTCGTCAGTGCTGATCGAAACGGATTTTTCATCAGGGTACCAGAAATTCATTCCTGCTTCGATGGCTACTCTTTTCAGGTCGGCCTGTTTCAAATCCGATGGGA
>CAZIRN010000103.1:0-8029 GCA_964541495.1 uncultured Rikenella sp.
AAATTGAACAACCGGATAACCAGGGGTTTTATTAAGTTCGTGAACCAGCTCAATTTCTGCACGTGATGGTCCCCCTCCATGATCTCCGACACCTGTTATATGAATTATCCTGTGTTTATCAGGGGCAATTTTTGTAAGTTCATCTTTTAGTTGAGGAGTTATTTTGCCATTATAAGTGTCGTTTGCATAAGCCAGTACAGTAGAATTGTCTGTTCCTTTCCACCAGAAAGTGCCTTTATAAGGTTTACAACGGTGAAAATAGAAATAATCGCATCCTGCCAGTTTAAGTATTTGCGGCATCTGAGAGATATGACCAAAATTATCCGGCAGCCAGCCTACATTTGCCATCTTTCCGAAGCGGCTCAAAAAATAGCGCTGTCCAAGCAGGAATGAACGTGTAATAGCTTCACCTGTTGACATATTCATATCACCCTCAGTCCACATTCCTCCTCCAAGTTCGAGTCGGCCTGCTTTTACATATTTTTTGACCTGTTCAAAAAGAGGAGGATCGACGGTTTCAACGAATTTGTAAACGGCTGCCTGGCTCTGAAGCATTGTGTAATCAGGAAACTCGTCCATAAATGCAACAACCTGCCTCAGGTTGTCATTGCACATTTGCATCGTTTCGGAATATGTCCATAGCCAGTTCATGTCCATGTGAGCATGACCAATTACATGGATTGTGTCTTTTATAGGAACAGTCTCTTTTTGCTGTCCATAACCATTGGAAAAAGAATCTGCAGTCAATGCAACAATAATAATTAGTGAAACAATAATTTTTTTCATTTTTTGAAGGTTTAATTCATTAAATCAATATCGCTTATCATTAAGGGGGGTTTTTTATTCATTTTTATCTTGAGTTTTACAATTATTAAATTCCTCAACTGTTTCGAACATTGCCAAAATATTTTCAGGTGGAACATCAGGCAAAATATTATGGACGGTATTAAAAACAAAACCGCCATCCTTTGAAAAGATCTCAATATTATGTCTTACATGGTCTTTAACCTCTTGAGATGTTGCCCTGTTAAGAATACTTTGTGTATTCACTCCACCGCCCCAGAAAGTAATGTCTTTACCAAATTCTTTTTTCAGGTGTTCTGGTTCCATCCCTGATGCGTTTATCTGCACCGGATTGAGAATTTCAAAACCGGCATCAATCAACCCCGGAATAAGGTCATGAATGCCTCCGCAGCAGTGAAGCATTGTATGAGCTGAACTATGCGACTTTACGTAGTCGCACATTACTTTATGTCTCGGTTTAAAGAATTTATCATAAATTTCAACCGGAATAAACGGTCCCATATTAGTACCAAGGTCGTCACCGAATTTTATTACTTCAACAATATCTCCAACAGCATCGCAAATATTTGATAAAAAATTCATGTGTATTTCAAGGAGCTTATCAAGTAATTTATTAACGTTAACAGGATCTATATAGAGGTCAACCAGAAAATTATCAATTCTTCTCAAAAAAGTACCCCATTCGAATAAATTACAGCCTGCTCCGATTAAAAATGCTCTATCTGTTTTTGCCTTTTCCTTAATAATTGTTTCTCTTAACAGTTTCCAGAAATTTTTTTCATTTATCCGGTCGAAAGGTGGGAACCCAAAGCCTCCCCAGCTGACTCTTGACATGTCATAACTTATATTATCATAATTATCGGGATAGCCGTCTATATAAGGGAAAATAGTCTGGTCAAAAAAAGTTGCTCCTGCGGCCATTTTACCTATAAATTCACCTGTAGGGCCAGGTGCCAGCCAGCTTCCGTCTGGTTGTTTTTCAGGATTAAACCATTTCGGGTAAAGGGCCGGTACCCCTTTAATTAGTTCCAGTTTATGCCAGTAATCTTCATAGTTGTTGAAAAATCTGCCAATATCCAGAATGTCAACCCGGAACATATCGAGTAACTCCATTTCCGGCTGAGTAACTTCCTGTACAACATCATAAACATGGTTTTTTAGATTGAGTCCCAGATATTTAATAAGATTATGATATGCAACGACAGATATTCCCGAACTTGGAGTGGAACCTAAGTCAACGGGAATGCGGTCGGGCTCTCTGTGATTTATAGCTGTAAGTAATCGTTCTCTGGAGTTCATAAATATGGATTAAATCTTTTATAATGTTACTTGTTCGGAATTCTTATATTTCATCAGAAGTCTATAGAAATTTATTATTTTTTGTTGATTGAAGTATAATTCATTTTGAATGATAAGTAATTTTCCTGGGTGTATCGCCCTTTTCTGTAACAATAATCAAAGAATCCTGCACTTCAATTTTCTCAACGCCTTTGAAATCTTCCGGAATTTTACCTAAGAAAGCTGTATAGGATTTTTTGATAATTTCTCCGGCATCAATGAAATCATAGAGATTACGGTTAAAGATTTTTCCTTTTTTTGCTATGATCGGGAATGGTTCATGTAATCCTGTGGTGCCAAATTCCATTCCAAAAGCCTTTGGAGTTTTATTTTCCATAGAACGCCAGAAATTAATCCATGGATAGTCTTCTGTTTTCCATAAATAGCCAATCATAAGATTTTTAGAAGGATTACATGCTGTTGTCCAGCCGTATTTTTCATCCTGATTAAAAACAAAAGAACAGACTCGCGGCCATTCATCTTTAAATTGTCTCAAACTTATTTTTTCTCCTTTATGATTTACTTCCGGCCATTTTATAACAGGTTCTTCCTGGTTTAAACTGCCGTCCTCTTTATCTTCAAAACCCTTTTCGGTGTTATTATCAAAAAGTGTAGTAGTGTCAAGGAAAGGCGGGCCTAATGTCACATGCTGAACGATATTAAACATGCGGCCGTATTTGTTAAGATTTTGAATTTCTTCCGTCACTGAAAATATAGGTTCATTTTCGGGCATTTCTATTTTCCTGGTCAGTTGTAATTTACCCATCGGAAGAATGCACATCATTGAACAGGTAATTAAATGATTAATTTTTGCCGGATTATTAATGATTGTCCATTTAACCGTATTCACTTCTCCATGATGTTTGAATCCGTTTTCTTTCTCACCTGCTGAAGGAGGACCCCATCGGTCGAAACATAAAAAATGGCCCATGAAATCAGGTGAATCAGGATCAGTAGATCTCCAGTTTAACGGGTTTACAGGCAAATCTTTCAAATAAAATTCAGGGTATGATCCGCCATTAAGATTTATTACAAGTACCGCCTTATTATTTTCAATTTTCATAACAGATGCTTTTAGAGTATCACCTTTATTTAACTTAATCAGTTTATTTTCAGAAAGTTTATTGTTTCCTTTCGGATGGCAACAATAAAAAACAAAAATTAATAATAAAAGGATAATTTCAGGATTCTTTTTCATAATTAACCATTTATTTGGTTTTTACAGGAATTTCGTGATTTAAATATTTTAAGTTGGTCGTAATTTGTTTTCAACCCGTCAATAATGTATCTATCAGTAACAGGATCAAGTTTAAGATATTTTGTCATTGCATTATCAAAATTCTCAGTTAACGATTTAAGGAATTCAAGATCTGAGGGGAATATATTGCCATTTGCATCTTTTGCATCGAAACACAAGCCGTATGACATGGCTTTTATTATTTTGTCGTAAGGTTTTCCGGCTTTCTTTGCAAGTTTAATAGCTCCGACAAATCGGTCATCATAGCCAAGTTTGCGGATCAGGTCATTTCCGACTCTGTAAATAGTATCTTTAAGAGCTTTATTGCAGAATCGCTGAAGTAAATCGTCAATATGTTCATTCAGATCCTCTTCGGTAAAATCATCTTTATAAACAGTCTTAAGTGCATCAGCAGATTGATGCATTACTTCGCGAGTAAAATTAAAAATCTCTTTATCGGATAGGACTTCATACATATAAACAGCATTGGGGAATTTATAATGACCTGAATATGCTGCTGTTGAATGTCCGAGATTATGAATAAAAGCTTTTCGGTCAACCCATGCTTTAATATTATTTTTTGGTAACAAGTTTTCAATATTTGGAACAGGCGACTTAAATCCCTTTGCGTCAACTATCAGGGTATTATATGGTTCGGCATAAATCATAAGAGGATCTTTTTCAAGTTCATCTGAATTCATTATTGGAACCATTTTGCCGATACTGGTTTCAACAAGGCCAACCATTTTTTCAAAAGGATAATCCGAGGGAAGGTTTTGTATCAGTTGATTTTTTATAAAATGTCCTGCCTCTCTCATATTTTCAGCTATAATTATATCAAGCGGGCAATCAGGATTATGTTTGTATCTCAATATTAATCCCTTAGCAATTACAGGAATTACTTTTTCTATTGCATTTTTTCCAACCGAAATTGCCAGAATGCCTGCTGTTGATACAGATTCTGCGGCATTTATTGTTTCAGAAAATAATATTGCCTCTACATTACGAACTATAATTTCTTCCTCTTTCCCGTTTTTAAAAATGATTCGATAATTTTTCTGTTTGTTTAATCTATCAACAATTACAGGATCAATATCAACAAATATTATTTTATAACCGCCTTTATAGAAGAGTTGTCCGATAAATGACCTCCCTATCTTCCCTGCGCCAAATATTACAATTTTATTATGTTCAACATGATATTTGTTTTCTGTAGGATTCATAATATGGTAGAATTTTTGCCCTTTTTTCACCAGGTTTATTCTCGAAGTAAGTACCACCAATATAAAAACATGTAAAACCGCCTGAAACAATTCCCCAGCAGCAGGCTTCCTCTAAATCGGGTTTGCTGTTACCCTTATAAAACTGGTCAACTACAGAAGCTAATACTCCGCCGACAAAATTATCGCCACATCCAGTTGTGTCGCCTGCTCCTTGTTTTTGTTTTAATTCTTCAATTATTTGTTGGCATACAGGCATTTCTTTCAATCCATACGATTTAAAGAAACGGCCATCTGAATAAGCTGAAATATTTTTTGTCCCGTTTGTAATAATAAATGAAGAAACATTTTTTTTCATAAAAAAATTAATAGCGGAATTAAGGTCATGTTTCCCGCTCAGGCGTAGAGCTTCTTCCATATCTGTAATCAGAAGGTCAATATAACTGTAGCTTTCGTCACTTTCTCCTAAAGGCCATTTTTCAGAAGGGTTTAACTTTTCATTTCTGAAATCAAAAACAGTATTAACAACTGTTATACATTTTTTTGATTTAGCCTTTTTAAGCAAGGAGGTCAAGTTATCGTGTATTTGTGGTACAAGTGCAGTTCCGCCAAAAGCGACTATATCGGAAGCAAAGAAGTCTTCATCGAGTTCTTGCGGCCTGTAATCCCATGCTGCACCTATTGAATTAATGAACATTCGTTCTCCATGACCGTTTTCAAAATATGGATCGGAAAGAACCACTGTAGAAGGAGTACGATTATCAATAAGTTTATAATCTTTTAAAACTACCGGAGTTTTTTTCAAGGAAGAAAGAAGGTAATTACCGTAATTATCTTTTCCTCCACGGCCATAGAAACGAACATCGCAATATTTGTTAGCAACAAGTTGAGACAGATGAATCAAGGAAACTATAGATGGCCCGCCAATATTAATTTTATCATATCCTTTTCCACCGGTTATTTTATTTATAAAAACCTCAAGTGAATCTCCGCAGTATTTTTCAAACTCTTCCTGAAATACAAGCTGGCCCGGAGCTAATCCACCATCACCACGTTTTTTTGAAAGATAAGGGCGGATGGCATCACTTTTAAAATCGACGTTATTATATAATAAATCAACAAGACAGCAACCCGTTCCTGAAACAATAATTTTTTCAGGCATAAAAAGAATTTTAATTAAAATTTATTATAAATATTTCTCATAATCATTTACAAGAAGGTGAATTGGCTTAACATCTTCCTCTATTTCCGGGAACCTTCCAACCTTTCCATAGAACTTGTTATCAGTTGCATCGTCGTTAACGGCACTTACTTCTCCGATTAAAACTTTCCCTTTTCCCTTTTGCCCATAAAACCTGTGAAAGACTTTCGGCTTCAGACATATACTTTGTCCGGGTTTAAGAATAAGAGGTTCTCCTGCTTTAACAGTAGTCAAAATTCCATCAATACTTACTGTAATGGGATTGGGTGACAATTTATCTTCATCGGTGGCCAGATAAAGTTCCATAACCAGATTTCCTCCGCCTCTGTTAATTATGTCTTCCATTTTACTCCAGTGAAAATGCATAGGGGTCTCCTGTTCTTCATATGCCATCATTATCTTTTCACAAAACATTTTATTTTTCTTTTCCAGTCTGCCGTTACGGATTGTAAAAAGAGACAATCCAACTTTCGTAAAATTACTGCTACCAAAATCAGTTATGTCCCAACCTAATTTATTATCAACTATTTCTGAGCATATACTATATTTTCCTTTCCAGTTTTCAGGTTTCCAGAAAGCCCATTCAGGCAGGTAAAATTGATGCTCATGAAGAAAATCCTTCATTTCGGAGATAATTGAATTAACTTCACTTCTTTTCATATATTTGTTTTTATTATAACAATTCGACCTCAATGAATTTTACCTCAAACGGTTTAAATTTTATGGAGTTGAGAGGTTGCCCTATAGGTGCTCCTAAAGTATTTACCTCAATAATCTTTTTAATTTCCAGTCCGGGGAGTGCTGAAGATAAAGCAACTTCAGCAGGCATTCCTTCCAGTTCTCTAAGATGAAGGAGAATAGTATTTTTGCCTTTAAATGCAGGTCTGCTGTTAACCAGCATTACGCTTTGAGATCCATTAAGTTTAAGTATTTCCAGTGATGTTGATTTTAATTCATCAGCTCCTGCCGGGAAAGTTCTTGTCGGGAACGGATTTCTAACGCCCCATGCATATTTTGTTGCAAAGGTGTTGGTAGTATCGGTTGTTGAAGTGATTTGGTAACTCCAGCTAAAGGCACCTTCCTGAAAAGCACGGAAGTTGGTTGTCCAGTAGTTATTGAAAACCCAGGAATAAAGCCATGGTTTCCCAGGTTTAGGATAACGCTCGAATTTGCCCATATTAAAATCGCTGAAATGCCATAAAGGAACCTCATTACTGACAATAATTATCTGTCCGTTTTTGCCGCGGACTGAAACAAAATTTTGCGCGGCATTCCAGTCTGAGGAGGATCCTGGCAACTGCTGTCCTTGTGTAAGAGTTCCGCCGATTGTCTCAAATACAATTCTCGAATCAGGAAGTGAAAATGGGAATGCTATATATAAAGCTTCCGGATCTGTCAGTATAAGTTTGTTCATTAAATATTTAAATTCTATTTTCTTAACATTCTTATAGAGTCTTACCTCCATTTCAATTCCTCTGGGAGCGCCTTCAGTGCCTTTCTCATAACCGTCCAGATCCATTGCTACTTTAATACTTTCCCAGACAGGACCGTTAATCCCTGCGCTGACTTTTACATTTGATACTGTTGTCCGGCTTGATTTCATATCTCTTCTGTTATTCAATGTCTCTCTTACCGGTTGTCCTAAATCATATAAATTTTGTGCATCTGCAAGTTCTTGTTTTAATTCTTTATCATAAAGACTGCTTACTGAACCTGTAGTTTTATCTATAATGAGTTTATAAAATTTGTTTTCCAAAATCTCTGTTCCTGACACAATTTCTTTAGGTGCAGGTTCATTGGCCACCTCCACCTTTAAGGCTTTATATCCCATAGCCGGGATATCGCTTACTTCGAGCATCCAGTAAGCGCCTTCGCGTCGCCGGTTAAGAATTTGTGCCGGAACTTCTCTGCCTGATGAAAGGTCAATTATCCTGAATTTATTCTCCACCGGAACAATTTCATTGTCTATAAAAATCTCGATATCCCCTGATCTTGTCCATCCCATTGAATTGATTATGTATATTACAGGGTAGCTTGCTTTTTTCAGGAAAGGCTGGAATCTGGCAAGAGCTTCTTCATTAAGCAAAGTCACTTTTTTAAGTGCTTCCCATGCATAGGAGCCTTTCTGCAGCCATTGTCTTGTTGAATTCTCTGAAAATGGACGACTGATACTTTCTGATGCACCGCATGTATGTTCATCAAAGAAGATGGCATTCTCACTTATATGTT
>CAZIRN010000104.1:0-8016 GCA_964541495.1 uncultured Rikenella sp.
TCCCTGAAATCTGTAATCCTGTTCGTAAAGTTGCCAATGCCAGGTTTAATAAGAATTCCCCCTCCTTTCCCCTGCGACCCTGCACCGCTTATCCTCAGATGGGAAAAACCTTCTATAAACTTATCCTCAAAATAGTAACCTACATGGGAGTCTCCTTCAGTTTCGGGCGACAATTGAACCAGTCCGAAAGGATAACTTGCCCCCGGGTACATCTGTCCATTGTCGCCTTCAGTCCCGATAAAAGGATTGACAAATTTCAGAGGGTCAACCGTTTGATTATTACATCCGTTATTCAAAATGACCAGGAAGGCCAGGAATATCACATAACTTTTTGTTCTCATATTGTTCTTAATTTTGTAAATTATCATATTATGAAGAGGTCTTGTTTAAAGGGATAACCAATATTTTTTAGCAACTTTAATCCGCCTTCGCGTAAAGCTTCGGCGGACGCGAAGGTCAGGTAAATTCCTCGGTGCTTGCACCGAAAGAGAGTCCAGAGCTTGCTCTGGGGTACATACCATTTGATTTTCCGGCAACTAATCGCTTATGCCCAGCCACTGATCAAAGTCCGAGTCAATCATAAATTCAGTAACTCCACATTCTTTCAGGAATTCAATATCGCGTTCTGCTCCGTGAAGATAATTTTCGTCTGTATAATGAAAAGCATTTACTGAAGGGACAACTGTTATGTAATTAGCCTGGCACCACTTAATAACTTCTGAAGTCATCCTGTTTCCATTATCAAATAGAAAGTAGTCGGCAACAACGTTCTCTCCATTTGCCATTTTTTCCTTTATTTCAGGCAGCTGGTTAACACGAAAACAGATTTTTGCTTTTCCTCTGATATAAGATTCATCTACCGGATCGAGGAAATAAGCATTTTCAAGAAGATCATAATTGCTTAATATGTCAAGAAGCTTGCTATAAAATTCCTCGGTTTTATTCTTTTCTTTTATATCTATCATTAAACCAGCCTTTCCTGCACATATCCTGGCAATATCTTCTAATGTCATGGGATTAAAACCACCTTTCTTTGACTTGAAATTCTTCATCTCTTCCCATGTCAGTTCGCTCACCCTGCGATTGTCGCCAAAAATCCTGGCGCAGCTATTATCATGAGCAAGCACAAGTACCCCGTCTCTGGTGGAGCGGATATCTACCTCAAGCATTGAATAGCCTTTCATCAGGGCTTCCTTTATTGATGATGGATCAAAGTCATCATACTTCCCTTCTATAATACCACCTCTGTGTGCAATAAGTCTGTATCCTTTAAATACACCTTTATTTCTCAACATGTTATTGAAAACTTCCGGTACATCAATGTTTACCATATCCACCCTCATTTCCATTGCTTTCCGGAACGCAGAGATGTCATATCCGGGTATCATGCATTATTCTGATATTGTATTTCCTGCATTCTCTGATGAAAGGATCAGTAATATCATCTACCGAGCATTCTACTATCTGTGGTTTGTATAATGGCATAAGGGAATCAATCGCAGCAAAGGAAGAAGCATTGATTTTAAGATTGAGGTTTGGATAAAGAAGCCTGAATTTCTTTGCAGAATCCCATTCTGGGAACCAGAAGAAACAGTCATTTTCCATGCCCATATTACATACTCTGGATACAAATTCTTCCATATTGTAGTCCTTCATATCGAAGTAAACTTTTGCTTTACCTTTCAGAAACTGTAATAATTCGAAAAGTCTTGGCACTCTTTCACCCTTGTAATGATGGCTAAACCAGCTTCCGGCATCAAGAGTATCTACAATCCATGAATTGGTTTCTCGCAGCAGACCTGTGCCATTTGTAGTGCGTTCGAGGCTGCTATCGTGCAGATTGTAATAGATTCCATCCTTGCTTCTTCTTACATCAACTTCTATATAATTGACGCCGTATTCGATGGCCATACTGGCGGAAGCATAAGTATTTTCGGGAGCCGATCTGTTAGCTCCCCTGTGATTTACTATTAGAATATCTTTAGAATTCCATGCAATATTTCTATGCTGATCAGAAACACAAGCAAGAAAAAATAAGCATGAAGAAAACAATGTTATCTTTAAAAAAAGGCTTTTGTACATAATCTACTGGCTATTTCTTGTCACAATAAATTATTAATTGGATAATCAGAAATAATAATATTAAGTAAGTTTTTTATCTCTATTCTCTCATTTTTTATTTTATGGTCAGGGACAGGTTTATTCAACACCGCTGTAGACTACAGGTGTATCAAAGAGTGATAAACATGAAGTATTGTAGCACATTGGGGTAAATCTGGTTCTTATTTTCTCCCCATTCGGGAACTTAAGACCAACATCAACACCTGATCCTTCTACCCACGTAGGAGATCCGTGACCTTCAAAGAAATAATTCCATGCTGGAACTGGTTTTTCTGGCGGGCAGAGAGGAAAATCTACGAAACCATTTGTATCTGGCTGAGAGTCCAGTAATATAATTGGTAATCCTGCCGGCATTGATTGCGGGTCGTATCCCTTGATCACTTCAAGTTCTGAATCTTTTGAATAGCTTCCTATTCTGACAGTTCTTGTTGGTACAAGAAGAAGAGGACCATAAGTAAGAATTACTCCCTGATTAACTTTTTCTATGCGATGACCTATATCTCCGGAGAATTCCGCCTTAAGGCTTTTTCCATTCCGAGCTGTCTCTATCTTTGGATTTCTGACACAATAAGGAACACGGATTTTAAAATCAATATTATCAGGAATTCCTTCGACTTCAATGCTTGCCATGGCTTTGCTTGGATACGACGTATCAATTCTTAGTTTAACCTCTGTATTTCCAGGCAGAGGTAGTTCATATACACCTGGAATCAGAAAGTTAACATTTACAGAATTATTCCTGAATGTTACTGCATGACGCGCCAGATCCGACATACCCATTCCTGCATCCTGAGTGCAGCACCACCATGCTTCCTGTATATTGCCTGTACCATAGCCGTTTGAAGCAATTTCGCGATGTCCGAATCCTCCTGTGATAAGCTGATTAAAAGCCAGTGCATTCCAGAATACTCTTTCTGCCTTATCATATGAATTGTCATCGCCATTGATAAAGCCCTGATTCAGGTTAAGCATCATCCAGTCTGCTATGGAACAACCTTCATTTCTTTCATTCGGAGGAAAGAATTCAGGTATACATCCATCCGGCATTTCAAGATGATTCTCAATAATTATTTTCTGAAATTTATCTGGCAATGCATTCCATGCAAAATCTCCCGTAAGAATAGCCATTACCTGTAGTCCACGAAGTGTACTTAGTAAGCCATGAGTATGAACTCTTCTTCCTTCAATCGGTCGCAAGTTATCCCTGATTATAATGAGGAAATCCATCCACCGTTTGTCGCCGGTTATATTGTAAAGCCGTGCAAAAGGTTCACCAATCCAGGTAAGAATATCGCTGATACCTTTCTCCGATTTCATTTCAGTTTCCCATTTGTCTTTTCGTTTCCATAAAATTTCAGCCATCCCAAGTGCAGTGTCCAAAGCTCTTTTATCACCGGTAAGTTCATAATAACGAATCATACCATGGAATACTTTTGAAGATGTGCTTCCCTGATACAAGTCATCCCGAGGTGGTTCAAGTCTGCCAACATATCCTGATGGTTTCCTTTGTTCAAGGATCTTTTCAAAGAGAGTATCAAGTCTTGGGTCGTTTATCCCATCTATACCTTCTGAGCAGGAAAGGAATTCAAGTAATCGTCCTGTCAAATCGCCTGTAGCATTGGAAGCTTTTCTTCGTTTATTTTCGGGTTGTTCCAGATCCATCAAAATAAAATCCCATTTGTCGCATGGGTAAGATGCCATTCTATTTCGAGCCAGTCCAATACGGAAGCTTAGCTGTGATGGAGAAAGGTTTGGTTTTGATACTGCTGCAGTACCATTCATTACCAGCCTGGGAATAAGAGTTCTGTTTTTTGAAGGAGGCGTTTCAGTAAGATTTGTTTTTGGATTTTTACATCCAAATACTGGCAAAGTCAATGCTGCACCTGCAGCTCCGCTTAAAATTGTTGATTTCTCTATAAATTTTCGTCTATCCATTATCCCAAAGTATTTATTATAAGTATTATTGGTTACCGGTCATTAGCTAATCTTTCAAGATCAGATTATGGCCGGTAACCTAATACCGGATAAAACTAATATCCAGGATTCTGTTCCAAAACAGCTTCTACATTTTTAATAATCTCCGATTTTGGAATTGCCCATAAATTTTGATGAGCTCCTATTGTTCTGGATACTATCGGGTCGAATCGGCTTGTTCTGTCTACAATTTTCCCAAGTCTTCCCAGTGTCATCACCCTAAGTTCTTCATAATAAAGTTCGCGTAATCGTTCATCAAGAATATAATCAATAGTAATTTGATCCGGTGTTGCATCAGGTGCATTTGCTCTTCTTCTGACTACATTAATATCATTGCATGCATTACTGGTTTGTCCTGCACCAAGATAAGCCTCAGCTCTCAGTAAATATGTCTCGGCAAGTCTGATCTGGTAATGTTTTCTCCACGTTCTCCTTGCATCATATAGCAATGAACCTGCCGGTACATCCGGATTAGTATCTATATATTCCGGTGGATCCATTCCTGGTGATATGACTTTTCCGATAGTAGGGTAGAAAAAACGTGTTGTGTCAGTGGATTTTGATACCACCAAAGGAAGATTATCGGCCTTAACCCACTTGCCATTATACTGATTATCCGGATTTAATACGGGATAATCACGTATTATGTTACAGCTTGAATTTCTAAGGTCACCAGCAGACCAAATTTTATATAAGAAATAAGGACTTGGTTTATTAAATCCTTGTCCACGTTGATTATAATATGTATTAGCTTGTTTAAGCACAGGTGATGTTTTACCATTCGTCTGACGAATATTTGCTTTTGTCAGATCGGGTGCAACCTGACGGCCAAGAGAATAAGAAAGTCTTCCTCCACCTCCAAGAATACCGTCTCTGTCGCCTTCATTATATTTGAATTGTATTACCCAAATAGATTCAGTGTTTCCTGCAAATCTGTCCTGATTCCCATTCCTGAATAAATCCCAGTAAAGGTCCCCTACAAAGTTCGGATCATTAAAGAGTTTTTCTTTATTTGCTCCAAACCTGGATGTCATTAAGGCAACATTAGGATGATTAATAATTTTCGATGCTTCTATAATTGCATTATTATAATCACCTGACGAAATATATACTTCTGCAAGTATATGGCTTGCAGCCAGTTTATTTATCCTCGATTCATCCACGTCATCAATATCAGGTAAATTATCTGCTGCAAATTTCAGATCCTGAGCGCACTGATCATACACTTCTTCTCTTGTTGCCCTGACATAATCCCGTTTAGGTGATTTAATCTCTTCCAGAACCAGTGGAACACCTCCAAATAAATCGGCCAGACATTTATAGAAATAACCTCTAAAAAAACGGGCTTCTGCCTTCACCAGAATTTTTTCTTCTTCTGTAAGCTTGCTGAATTCGCTGTCAGATCTACCAATTATCACATTTGCATCATAGATAATCCGGTAACTTATTTTCCATAGATATAGATTATAACCACCCATTGGCCCCCATTCAATACTATAACTGAGTGAATTATCAACATCATACATTGACTGAACCATGTCGGTGCCCCGCCACCATATTTGTGGATTTGTATCTTCCCAGAAAGCCTCTCTTGTAAGATAATGCAGATTATATATTGCAGCAACAAAATCATTATATGTAACGTATGAATTTTCTGGTGAGTAAAAATCTAATGGCACTTCTTTTAAAAATTCATCTTCATTGCACGAAAAAAATAAAAATGAGCAAATCAGGATCAAAATGATCCTTTTAAATAAACTTGACAAATAAAATATTATAGACTTCATTTTTTACATAATTTAGAATTCAACATCTAATCCTATTACATAGCTTTTTAATACAGGACGGCCCGTCATATTAATTCGTTCTCCGGTCTCCGGATCCCATCCTGGCCATTTAGTTATTGTAAGAAGGTTTTTACCACTTAAGAAAAGTCTTAAGGCATTAATCCTAATTTTACTCAGTAATTCTGGCTTGAAACTGTAAGAAAGTGAAACGTCCTGTAAACGAATAAAGTTTCTTTGTGTCCAGCGTGAAGCAACATATTGCTGAGATAATTTTGCATCAATCCTCTGATATTTTGCATTAGGATTTTCAGGGAGCCAGTAGTCCAGTCCTTTAGGGAATGTATATCTATAATGTTGCTCATCGTTAACATAGTTAAAGCTATCGCCACCTGTCCCCCAGTGCGCAATAAGGTTATCTGCAGCATAATAGTAATTTTTCCCTCCTTGAATTGAGTTTATCAATAAATTAAGAGACCAATTCTTGTATTCAAGTACGCTAGTAATACTGAAACGATAAGAAGGATCTGAATAATTTAATTTTACATAATCATCCTGGTCGATAATTCCATCTGTATTTTGATCAACAATAATAAATGTCCCTACATCGGCTCCTGCAGGGATTACATCTCCTAATTGGTACATCTTACCTGTAATTTCATAGTGATAATTAACACACAATGGTTCTCCGATAAACAATCCTTCTGAGATGAGGTCATCTTCCTTTCCGTCTCCATCATTATCAAAACCGAGTAAACTAACCAGCTTATCCCTGTTTCTTGAGAAAACGAAGGTTGTATTCCATAATAAATGTTTTGTTCGTATATTCTCAGAAGTTATTGAAATTTCAAGCCCATGGTTATGCAATTTCCCCAGATTGGTTGGAAAATTATCGAAACGGCTTATAGATGGTATATCAACATTGTATAAAATATTTTTGGTATTATTATTATAATAGTCTATTGTACCGTTTATTCTGGAAGAGAATAATCCAAAATCAATACCTAAGTTAAGCCCGGTTGTTGTTTCCCATTTCAAATTTGAGCAGCTCATACTTGTAATACTTTGACCATATACGGAACTACCGGATTCAGTTACATATCTATAACCCCCTTCAACTCTTGCCAGCGTTTGATACCTGCCAATTGTACGATTGCCTGTCGAGCCGTAGGATAAGCGTAACTTTAAATTATTAACAAAATTAACACTCTCAGGGAAGAAGGATTCTTTAGTAAGAACCCATCCAAGAGCTACTGAAGGAAATAACCCGAATTTATTATTTTCGCTGAATCCTGAAAAACCGTCCCTCCTGATCGTCCCGGTCAGCATATATTTATCTCTGAAACTATAAAAAAGTCTTGCCATATTGTAAAGACTGGCTTCTTTCCATGCTCCTGAAGAAACCTGTTGATTCGAAGAACTACCTGCCTGAAGTTTGTTATAACCCAATGCCTGATTTACAAATACGGAAGAACTGGCGGATGTATTATCATAATTTCTTTTCTCAAAACCATACAGAAGTGTAACATCCAGACTATGAACATTATTGAAAACATGTTTGTAAGATAAAATGTTATCAGACGACATTGTATATGCATTACTATAATATTTTGATCCTAGTCCCTGAAAATTTACACCATAATGTTGAAAAGTATATTTACGTGTCGTTTCAACATTGTTACTAAAATTAATCTTATAAGATAATCCTTTTATAAACGGGAAATCAATTTTTGCAAAAATATTCCCGAAAAGATTATTTCTTTGATCAAGATCATCAGCCTGATACGCATAAACAAGAGGCGATATTGTTATGCCACCCGGATAATTGATCATTTCTCCATTTTCATCATATGCAACATCGTATGGCATTCTATATCTTTGTTCCGTAGGCACGTTAAGCCCCGAATTATCACTTAATGAAAAGAATGTTTGAACGCCAATTGATAGCCAGTTAGTTATTTTGTTATTTGCATTTATACGTGCATTATATCTCTGATAATCTTCGTTCAGCATATAACCCTGGTCGGTTGTAAATCCGACAGAGATAAAATAATCCAGATGCTCGGTCTGAGAAAACAAACTGTAACTAATCAGTCTCTTTTATAATCGGCGATTACATTTAAAGCCTGTAAAACAT
>CAZIRN010000105.1:0-8000 GCA_964541495.1 uncultured Rikenella sp.
AGCGATTTAACAGCGTTTATATTTGTCGTATCCATTTTCATAACTGTTGTAAATGAATCCTTTAATTCATCCAGCTTTTCGCTATCATGATCTATCCCAATCACTTCGTGGCCCATATCCATAAGATTCGAAGCCAGCTTCGAGCCGAACCTTCCCAATCCGATTACTATGTATTTCATCTCTTTAATAATTATTTTAATTGATAATAATTTCCATTTCAGGATAATGTGAATATCTCTTATGATATGAAAACATAAGTCCGGTAAAAAGCGTAAGCGGTCCAATCCTTCCGATGAACATCAAAAAAATGATAATGATTTTTCCTGCTTCACTAAAACTGCCAGTATTTGCCAGACTGAGGCCAACCGTACCGAATGCTGAAACACATTCGAATAGCAGGTGTATGGGATTTTTATCCGGCTCCGCCAGCAACAGGCAAAAGAAGCCTGTTGTTATGACTGCAATTGAAAGAAAAATTATTGTTAATACCCTCGAGATAGTTTTACTGCCGATTTCCCTGTTCCCTAATTTCAATCGTTCTCTTCCTCTTATACTGTTCCAGGCCGACATACAGGCAAGAGCAAAAGTTGTAGTTTTAATTCCGCCTCCAGTCGAACCGGGAGATGCACCAATCCACATCAAAATTATCATAAGAAAAACTGTCGGATAACTCCATAAAGAAATATCCACCATGTTAAATCCGGCAGTCCTTGCACTAACACTCGCAAAAAATGAAGCAACGATTTTACGGGTATTGTCAACCCCTTTAAGACTTGCATCCGATTCAAAATAATAATATAACCCGGCGCCTGCCACTATCAGTATCGTAGTCGTATAAAGTACCAGACGTGTCGAAATATTCTTCTTTCCCGGTTTAACAGGAATTCTTGATCGTTTTATTTTTCTCACTAAAGTGATTAAAGTACGTTTAAAAGCAGAATATACATTTACAAGCACCGGAAATCCTATACCACCAAGAATGACAAGCAAAGCAACCGAGACCTGAACATAATTATTGTATCTGACAGCCGGAGAATACAATCCATCCGGTAAAGTAGAAAACCCTGCATTGCAAAAGGCCGAAACTGCATGGAAAATTGAAAACATTACCCTCTCTTCTGCCTCCCAGTCAAGAGATGCATAAATTATCAGAGCACCTGCAGCTTCGGTTAAAAAAGTGATTAATATAATCTTAACCAGTAATTTAAACAGGTTACTCAAAGACTCGGATGAGAAAATTTCTTTCAGTAATAATCTGTTGCGGAACGATGAACCGGATGATGTAAAGATATATCCAAAAAACACAGTAAATGTCATTATTCCTAAACCACCAATCTGTATAAGGCACAATATGATAATTTTACCCAGTGTGGTAAAAGCTGTCGCAGTATCAACAACAATCAGTCCTGTAACACACACTGCACTGACGGAGGTAAACAGTGAATCGAGATATGATAATTGCCCGGAATGAGTTCTTGGTAACATCAAAAGCCCTGATCCGATAAGAATAATTATCAGGAAACTTAAAGAAAAAATCAATGCCGGGTGAATTTTTATGTTGCTCAATGTATTTAAGAGCTCCGATACCTCGGAGATTCCGATAAGAAAAATAGCAGTTATCACTAAATTGTTGCCATAAAACAACCTCCAGATTGATTTTTCAGGACTTACCAGATTAAAATTTGCCAGAAAAACACATAAAACAAAAACAAACAGTAATACCTTAAAGATGAATGAAACAGCTTCGGGCTTTCTGAAATTCAATATTTCAGGAAGATATTTCGACAAAAAAAGTATAAGAAATAATACGCGGAAAACTGTTTGTAATCCTTCATGAGTCTCCGGAGAATAATGGAATCCTATATAAAAAATGAAACTTAAAACAAACAAAAAAAGTGCGGTTATAAGGAAAAAACGACATACCCCATTGAACCAGACAACAAAGATCTTGTATTTATCGCCGGCGATAAATAACAATTTGAAAATCTTTTCCCGTATTTTCATTTTCAGGTCGCCTTATTTATTGCAAAATTAACTTGTAAAAACTGCATTTTGAAATATATAAAATTTTACATGACCAATTGCCTATAATACACGAGTAAATAGTTGCATAACTTAGTTTTTACCCACATTACATAAAATGATTAAATAACTTCATTAATAATCTATAAATGATAGAATATAAGTACCAATTCTTTCTCGTATGAAATGATTATAAATACTTTGATTATTAGCACTTTCCCGTTTTTAAGTCAGATTCCTGCAACGCGGGTTAAAAATTTATTATGGTTTTACAAAAAAATACGAAAACAAAAAGAGGATGCTTGCTTTCACAAGCACCCTCTTTAACAATTATTTTTAACGCCTTTAAATTATTATTTCTTGGGTCTTTTAATAGTTGAAGAATTCAAGAGGTTAATAATTTTATCACCTGATTTCGTTTCTTCTAAAGCAATTTCAGCAAAAAGATAAGGATTAGGTAAATACGAAGCATATTTTTCAGCAATGCCTTTTGTTTCACCTTCATAATAAATGTCGTATTTTATTTTCATTGATGGACTGTTCCCGCAATTATCCCATGTTCCTGAACCTTTAATTTCATACCTATACTCTTCACCTTCATAAACAGTAGTATAAATATATTGTCTTTGTATCGTAATAGTCCCATCATCATTAACTACGAGAATGCATGTTCCACCCTCAACTACTTCTTCACCCCACCAGTCTTCAATGAATGGAACACTTATTCCATTAACTTTAATAGAAGTGGAATCATTTACTTCAGTAGTAATAATACTTTCATAATAATAAGCATCTTCTCCTGCCCATGATCCTACGAGGTCGCTCATTCCATTCTGAAGAGGACAGAAAGGATTAACTCTTACTTTAATAACTTTTTCATCAGATATAACTCCTGCTGATGTTGTCTCTTTCACTTTAATCAGTGCTGTATCATTAGACGGAATTATATCAAATCTGACGGTTGCTTTTTTGGTATCACTACTTACAGACACCACTGTTGCATCAACTGCCGACCAGGTCCAAAGAGAGCCTGCACGGTCGTATTTAACCTCATAATTATAAGACTTTGTTTGAAGGGCAAGTGTTGGGTCCTCAGCTTTGATAACAACAGGTATAACATCTGTTGGCTTATATTTATCCTGGTTTTCTTCTATATATGTTTTACCACATGTTGTAATCATGCAAGCAGAAACTAATATAAAAACTATTTTTATAAAATTTCTTTTCATAATTATATATCTTTAATTATACACATAAAACGATAAATTATTAGAACCATCCACCTTTTGAGTAATCCTGACCTGCAACACCTTGATCCTTACCAAAAGTATAATATTCCATAAGGTTTACATCGAGCTGCTGGCCGGGAATAGGTAAATGAAGAGGGGTGCCGTATTGAAGTTTATCAGCTTTTCTCATGGTAAAGAATTCTATACCTAAACCACTACAGAATAATTCAACGTTTCTTTCGTGAAAGATAGCGCTTTCAATTTGATCGGCATTAGCTGCAACAGGAGGCAATCCTCCACGTACAACCCTTGTACCCTGATTTATTATTTCAGCGGCAAGGTCAAGCTTTGACTGATGCATAAGAGCTTCCGCTTTCAATAGATCATTTTCGGATTTGTAAAAAACAGGTGCGGGTTCAATCCAAGTACTTAAGTATAGATCACGTCTTTTGAAGCGATAACATGAAAAATGATAATAACCTCTTTCAACTTTGAAACCGCATGTTGACATATACTGAAAATCCGTAAATATGCGGTCATCAATTCCTTCTGTATGTGATGTTACAGGAGTCGGGAGGATGTTCCATGTATTTGCATCCTCCCATCGTGAAGGGAAGCGTGAGTCCATCATATTTACAATTCTCATGTCAGTCATTCCCCAGCCTGACAAGTTTGCATAAGTATGATAAAGTGTATACCAGACTATATCGTCCATTACAGGAGCGAAATCGTAAGTTAGTCCATTCTCTGCATAAGATAGAACCTTCGACCAGTTAACTGCATCATTTTCTGTTTTGTTCCTTGGAGAATATGATAATAGCACAGAAGCAACAGTATTTGCAAGCTGATTAAGCTTGTCTTGTGTCATAATAATTCCCGGCACCCATGTATCAGGGAGGGTAAAGGTTTTTGACGAACAGATAGCAATACATTTATCTATGCATGCTACAGCCGTATCAATAACCTCTTTATAAGGAGATGGTTGCAAAGTCTGCGATAAATCGGTTGACTCGGTAACGATAAAAGCCTTGTCAAAAACAAGTCCGATATATCCAAGTGAAAGCCCCTGTGCAAGATAGGAGACTGCAAGGATCATCTGGGTTTCATCAGAGCCGTCACTGGCAGTAATAACCATTCCATCCTTCTTTATCTTTCCAATAATCTCATTTGCAGAAGAAAGTATTGAATAAAGAGTTTTATAATAATTTTCTGTAACAATTGCATTACCGTATGATGCAGTATTGTCCCAGGTTATACGAGGCTCGTAACTGAAGTCCCGCATAGCTGCATTGCCATAAGAGCAGGTGCCTGCATCAGCACCAACCCAAAGCATTAAAGCCGGTCCATCATACTCTTGAGTAATCATAAACCAGGAATTTATAAGTGAGCTTGCAACTCCTTTAATATCAGATGGATTTGAAAATGCAGTAGCAAAATCCGGATCATTCTCATTTTTAACATCAAGGCTTTCACAACTTGTAAAAATGATAAGTCCGATAAATGTTGTAAAAATCATGAAATATTTTATTGTTTTCATAGCTAACTTATTTATTCATTAGAACTTAAATTCAATTGAAGCAGAATATGACCTGTAGTTTGGATACCCCATAAAATCATATGAAAAATACTGCACATTATTTGTGGTCATTACTTCCGGATCATAACCTGAATAATTTGTTACTGTAAACAGATTCTTTCCAATTAAAGCAACTTTGATACCTTTTATAAAACCTTTTGCAAAACTATCGAGAGTTGAAGAAGGAATAGTATAAGAAATTGATACTTCTCTTAATTTCAAATAGCTGCCGTCTTCAACCCAGAACTCGTTAAAATTATTTACATCATAAAATACCTTATAATATTCTATGGTTTTTTTCAAATAATCAGGTTTACCATACTGATCCATCATCCCATGCCTGTCGTCTCTTGTAAGCCATTGTGCCGACTTATTATATATATCTCCACCGTTTTTCCATTCAAGCAGGGCATAAATACCTAAACCTTTAAAGGTAAATGTATGTGTCATTCCCAGCTTAAACTTAGGATTTGAATCTCCAATTTTACCAAACCATAATTTACCTGTTTCATCAAGTTTTTTAACCGGAGCCTCATATATCGTTCCTTCTGTTCCTTTCACAATCACATAACCGTCGCTGTTTACACAATAGTTATCAATTTTATCACCCTGAGCAAGTTGGGATTGCATTTCATCAATTGTTTTTACAAATTTATATCCGTACATTGCACCAAGTGTTTCGCCTTTACGTATATAAAAGCACTTATTTGCTTCCTGTCCCTGAGGACCTGTCTGAAACGGAGGTGCATCCAGCTCGGTAATTTTTGTTCGGATTCTGTCAAAAATCATATTAATATCATAAGAAATCGCTTTTGTTTTTACAATCCGGGCATTCAATGTTGCCTCCCAGACTTTTGAGTTCAGTGTTCCCGCATTTTGTACCTGATTTGGCCAGCCTCCATATTGAACAGCAAGAGGGATAGTTAATATTTGGTCAGTAGTATTAGTTTCAGATCTTGAAATCTCCAGACCAAATCTGTTAAGAAAATCAACAGTCAGGCCTGCTTCCCATTCTTTAGAAAGTGAAGGTTTAAGTTTGCTATTACCGAATTGCGATTTGGAAACATTACCCCCTGAAATCTGCATCACTTCATATTGATCGGCAAATTCCGGTCTCTGACCCGCAGTTCCATAAGCTGCACGGATTTTTAATTCCTGTATACCAGGAATTTTAAAATCCTCAGAGATTCTATAAGCACCTGAAACTCTGAAATATGGATTCCATCTTGCATCTGCTCCAAAAAGGGAAGACCCGTCATAACGAGCCATTCCGTCGAAAATATATTTATCTTTATAATCAAAATAGAGTATTCCAAAATAGTTTTTGGCCAATATTTCACTCTTATAACTTGTAATTGATTTATTACCGGAAATAGCATCGAATGATGGTACTCCTTTTAGAGAAAAATCATAGCCTGTCGTTTCACTACTGTTATAGGTATTCTTCTCAAAAAGGTAACTGGCTTTAGCTCTCACATTGAAATCGCCAAAAATTTTGCTGTAATTTAAATTTACCTGTGCATTTCTTGCAAAGCGAAAAGAATTTGATATTTGTAAATATCCCTGGCTGTAAACAGCAGCTCCCCCTGCACGTGTATATGTATCGTAGGGCGAATAACTTTTGCTATCAGTTGGGGAATATTCAAATGCATATTTTCCCTCCAAATTCAAAGAGTTACTTATATTATATTTTGCCTGATATGTACCAATAATTCTGTCACGGTTTGTAAGGTCTTCAAGTTTCCAAAGATTGTAAATAGGATTTTCCTGTTCAGACTGCCATACATTAGGTATAAAAAGATAAGGTTGGCCATCAGGGTTAGGGAATTTCAAATCCACATCGGGTTCAAGCAAAAGTATGTTAAAGAAAATGCCTCCATTATATTCATCTACTCCACCTGGATCCTGTGTGGTTGATTTAACATAGAGATTAGTTGCCGAAACTGATAATTTTTGAGAAATTTTATGATCAACATTAATTCTGAAGCTATTTCTTTTATAGCCTGTAGTTTCGACAAGCATACCTGACTGCACATTATTTTCAAATGACACAAGGAAATTAGTTTTGCCAAGATTTGATCCTACGGATATATAATTTGTATAAAAGTCATTACCTGCAAAAATATCCCCCTCATGATCATAAATGGTTGTATAAGGGTTATCCATATAATGGTTAGACTCATAAAAGCGAGTTCCGGAAATTCCTCCTTCACTTGCGTGGTAATTTGAGGGGTAAGTTACGCCAGCATACTTTGTATATGAGTATTTTTGATAATCATCGGCGAGAACAAAAGCATGATGCGTTGCAAGATCGTACTTTTTTGCAAGCTTATTAATACCATACTCATTTCTTACAATAATCTCCGTTTTACCTTCATGAAGCAGGCTACCTCTACGGGTTGTAACAGCTATAACTCCATTGCCAGCACGTGAACCGTATAGAGAAGCTGCAGAAGCACCTTTTACAACTTCAATTGATTCAATATCATCAACATTTATATCTGCAAGAGTTCCCTCCATTATAGCACCATCGAGTATAATCAGAGGATTCTGTGAACCTGTTATTTGTGTTGCCCCACGAACAATTATTGTTGCCGATTGGCCAGGTGTACCGGAAGGGTTAATTACAGTAACTCCGGCCACTTTGCCCTGTAATGCTGAAGAGGCTGAACCTGCAATAGCCTCTTTAAGCTTTTCAGCATCAACTTTTTCAACAGCAACAGCCAGTTTTTTCCTTGGTGTTCCTGCAGCAACACCCGTTACAATGATTTCTTCAAGGTTCATAACGTCCTGTTTCATCACAACATCAATAATATTCCTTCCCCCTATTTCCACCTCCTGGCTGTGCATACCTACATAGGTGAAAACAAGAGTTGTCGCACTTGCAGGTACGGTAATTGTATATTTCCCATTCGAGTCAGTAATGGTACCCACCGTTGTACCCTTAACCTGAATTGTAACGCCTGGGAGAGGCGCCCCTCCCTCCTCTTCAGAAGTAACAGTACCTGTAATGACTCTGGCCTGCTGAGAAAATAATGCAGTGGCACAGATTAAAAGCAAACCAATCAAGATCGTTATTTTTTTCATAATCATTAAGTTTAAGGTTTGAAAAGACATATTTTATAAAATATGCCAAACATAAATAATAGAACAAACATAATAAAAAATAATTG
>CAZIRN010000106.1:0-7992 GCA_964541495.1 uncultured Rikenella sp.
GGGTTTACGGGTTTACTGGTTTACGGGTTAACTGGTTTAAGGGTTAACTGGTTTAAGGGTTAACTGGTTTACGGGTTATTGGGTTAACGGGTTAAAGGGTTTACTGGTTAACTGGTTAACGGGTTAACTGGTTTGCTGGTTTAATGGTTTGTGGGTTAATCTCACCTCACCACCCTGCCTGAGACGTCGCCTTTTATCAGTTGTTCCACTTCTGCTACTGTTACGAGGTTAAAGTCGCCATGGATTGTATGCTTGAGACATGAGGCTGCAACAGCAAAATTGCGTCCTTTGTAATTATTTTTCATGTTATCCATAACGAATCTCCATTCTTGATTATGGAAAAATGGGGAAAAGGATTATTTCCCGGAACGATGTTTTGCCATAGTTAATTCAGTTATATCCATTTTAATTCCTGCCTTTAACATTCGACCCGGAGCCGGAACATTAACATGATCAAAGTATTCAATATTTAAAATATTCGTTGCTTCTGCATAGATAACACATGAACAGAATTTCCATGATATCTTTCCATCCATAAGCAATACTGGAGAAAAAGGAACCTCCGGTAAATACTGACCATTTTCATAAGGTTGATATCCACCTGCCCTTTGCTGATAACTCATTTGCAAACCTGTACTGACAACTCCAGCTATTTTCCATGATGCTCCAAGATCAGCCTTGTGACGAAGCTCATCAAGCACATATCTGCTCTGCATTTCCCCACTCTCCTTCCCGGCATCTGTAAAGCTGTAACCAATCATAAATTTTTCAAAACATGTTTTCTTTTCTGCCGATACAGGCGATCTCCACCTGATATTAAATTCAAAACCTCTGATATTTAAATGTGTATGATTCATTGCCAGCCATACACTGTCATACGGAAATTTTACCCAGTCAATAATATCTATTCCAATTCTCCGAAACATAACTACCTGAGCATTTATCCATCCACGTGTTAATTTTATTCCGCTCTCAATCGAAACAGCCTTCTCTGGCATAAGATTCCTGTTTCCACGGAGAACGGGACTCGAATAATAAAGGTCAGTAAAAGAAGGAAGCCTCAAAGCACGGTTTACAGATCCAAACAAAATAAATCCCTTTAAAAAACGGTAACTGATATCAACCCCGGGATAAAGACTTAACTTGCCCGGATTATCTGAATTAAAGGCAGCCATTGTACCTGCTGTCGCATGAAACCGACCTGTTGTCAATGAATATTCAAGAAATAATCCTGAATGAAAACGAATATGTCCATTAGTAAAATTGACAGAATCGTTCCATGGAATTTTAAAAGGATTGGACAGGGTTTCACCCAATACATTACTTAATATTTTTTCATAGCGAACGTCAACTCCCGATGAGAGCGTTCCAACTGGAAGATTATATGAAACTGTGCATCCTCCTCCAGCCACATTGGTCAAATGAAAATTGTCATTCTTATACCACGAAGGAAATTGATTTCGAAAAAGTGCAAACTGATCCTGATTCCGCCGCCAATAAATATTTGAAGATACGCCGATATCCCCTTTAATTTTTTTCAAACTGATACCTGTAATAAGAGTACGTATTTGTTCGTACTGATCAGGGAATCTGGGCGTGTAAAAACTATTTGCACCAAAATTTCTTATAGATAGTCCAGTTTGAAATTCGACAAGAAAAGCTCCGGTCTCAATTCTGTTATTAAAATAAAGGTTCGTGATGCAATAATCAGTATTGTCAGTATAACCATCTGATTTTTGATGAGACACCGCCAGGTAGTTTGAGCTGAAACTTGTTGGAATTGAAATTGCAAATCCTGCGTTAAAATAACCAAAACCACCTGCCGAAACTTTTACAGAAGCTTTATGTGTATTTTCATGACGGGTTATAATGTTTATAACACCTCCAAATGCATTAGGACCAAAACTGCGGGAACCAGATCCTTTTAATATCTCAATCCTTTCAATATCATCAGGATCAACAGGTAAATTCATATTATGATGTCCTGTTTGCGGATCACTAATGTTAATACCATTTAGCATTATCAATGTTTGTTCAAAAGAACTTCCCCTAATGCTAATATCCGACTGAACTCCTCCTGACCCTCGTTGTCTTATATCTGTATTTGTTTCATATTCAAGAATGTCTGTAAGACTTTGCACAGCAAAGCTTTTTACTTCATCACCACGGATTACTTTTACATCACGTCCTGTCACACAAGCCTGAACAGGAGTTCGTTCTGCCGTAACAATAATATCATCAAGAGTAATAACTTTTTCAGTTCTGGAAGTATCAGCCTCTTCCTGGGCTTCAACAGGCATTAATGTAATTAAAAAAAGAATTAATAAAGTAAAATGGCATTTTAATAAAAATAGCATATTCGTTCTCATTTTCAAGTTTTCGCAATGTAATTTCTTTTTGAAAAATTAAAAAATCCAGGCAAAAAATTCCAGATGAGACATTATATCCTGCAAATAGAAGGTAAACGTTTGCATGTATTATTAAGTTTAACCTTCACTAAAAAGGTGAATGTTACTGGAGACAACGGTCTGTATTTTGAAATAACAATTTTATTATGAGTTCACTAAGCTTTCAGAAAAAAAACTAAAAACAGCAGTATTCTAAAATTTATTAATACCTTTGAAAACCAATTAGGATACTTTTAAATCATTCATATGAAAGCAGAAAAAATCAGCTCCCTTAATCAGGGAGAGGCTAACAATCTTTCTATTGAAAAAGCACCCACTTTTATACCCGGGTTGGATGAAATTCTATCAGGAGGTTTTCCCAGAGGAGGAACAACCGTAATTAACGGGGATGCCGGATCGGGCAAGACCATTTTTGGCCTTGAATTCATTTACAGGGGTGCACTTGCAGGTGAACCAGGAATATTTATCTGTTTCGAAGAGACACCCGAACAAATAAGGAAAAACGCTGCAACTCTTGGATGGGACCTCCCTACCCTGGAAAAAAATAAAATGATATTTCTTCATGACGGTGCCATTAAACCAGAAACTATAATAAGCGGCTCCTTCAGCCTCAGGGGACTGCTTGCATCAATTGCAGGAAAAAAGGAAGAAATCAAAGCTAAAAGAATAGTAATTGATGCTCTCGATGTAGTGCTAAGATTTTACGATTCCCCTATGGCAGCCAGAAGCGAAATGCATTTGCTCAACAACTGGCTCAACGATGAGAATATGACAGCAGTGCTGACTATTCGACCGTCCAAAAACCCTGAAACCCAGATTTATGGTGAGTTCTTTGAATCAATGAGCGATTGCGTAATAAAGATTGACGCAAGAGTTGTCGAACAGATTACTACACGAAGGCTGCGAGTAATTAAATTCAGAGGATCAGACTTTCATAGAAATGAATACCCGTTTGTTATAACGAGTACAGGCCTGTTTACTGCACCAATTTCAATGGTGGGGCTGAAACATAAACCTCTCGGAAAGAAAATATCAACCGGAAATAAAGAACTGGACAGGATTCTCTGTGGAGGTTACAGAAAAGGCTCCTGTATTTTAATCGCAGGAGAACCCGGAACCGGCAAAACCATAATGGCATCGGAATTCGTCGATTATGTTTGCAGAAATGGTGAAAGTGTTCTTTATATAGGATTTGAAGAATCGGAAGATTCTGCTGTAACAAATTTGAAAAGCGCAGGTATTAATCTCCAGCCCCATATCAAAGCAAATAAACTGGTATTTCTTACAAATTATCCGGAAGCAATGGGAGCTGAGGAACATTATATAAGGGCAGTTAAAAAAATCAATCTTTTTAATCCCGAACACGTTGTAGTTGATGCAATCTCGGCATGCCCAAGAATGGGTGGAAAATTAGCTGCCTTTGAATATCTAATGAGACTCCTGAATTTCTGCAAAGAAAAAGGAATAACTATTTTAATGATAAATCAACTAACCGGAACAAATGATTTTCTTGAAATTTCAGGAAACAGCATCTCCTCAATGATTGACACTGTTATCTACATGAACTATATCGAAGGAAATGGAGAAACCAACCGCATTCTGCAGGTACTAAAATCAAGAGGTTCTTCACATTCCAACCAGCAACATGAGTTCATTATTACCGACAATGGAATAAAAATACTTGATATCTTTAAAGGAAAGGGAGAGTTTCTAACAGGTACAGCAAGAATAGAAAAAGAAGAACAGGACAAAGCAGATGCTGAAAAGCTCGATTATGAAATAGCAAGGAAAGAACTTGAATTAAGATACCTTCAGAAACTCAGGGAAAGTGCAATCAGAGAATTAAAACTTAGAACCTTGAAAAGAGGAAAATTCAAAATGGAATAGCGTAAATGCAATTCAGCATAATCAATATTCTAAACTAAATAATAACAAAACCTATTGTTGATTAAAATGAAGGTAAACTTAAAAACTAAAAACGAAAAAGATGATGAGAATAACATTTGCTACAGATTTATTCTTTTTATCGCAGGTGAAGAACCCAAATCTCACATAACTAAAAATGTCCTGCTGAGTTTCTGCAAAAAATACTTTAAAACATCATATCAAGTTGATATTGTTGATGTATTTGAAGATTATAACGTTGCTATTGAAAACCAGATTATTGCAGTGCCCACACTTATAAAAAAAGAACCATTGCCTGAAGTTACGATTGTGGGGTTGATAGAAAATGAAGAAAAACTTGCGAAGATACTGGGGATAGATGTTACAATAAATTAATCCGAAGTTATGAACTCCGGAAAAATTACTATAAAAGAATTGAAGGATAAGCTAAAAAATCTTGAAGCTGCCCTTGACTCGATAAAGAGAGGGGAAATTGACCTCATTATAGGGGAAAATGAACCTCTTATGGTACGATTAAAATCACTTGTAGAAGAAAATGAAAAACTTGTTAAAGAGTGGCAGGCAACATTTGATTCAATTCCAATCAGTATAATGATTCTTGACACTGACCTTAATATAAAAAGATATAACAAAGCAACCCCCGATTATTTAAATATAAGTGAACCTGAAATTACAGGTAAGAAATGCTGCGAAATAATTCATAAGACACAACAGCCTTTTAATGATTGTCCGGCAAAGCGGGCTGAACTCACCGGTAAAAGGGAGCAGAGCGAAGTAAAGATCGGAGACAAATATTACCTTATTACAGTTGATCCTGTTTACGATGAAAGTGAAAAAATAAAGTCTTTTATCCACACTGTTACCGACATAACTGAAAATAAAAAAGCCGAATCACAGATGATGCTTTTAAAACAGGCGGTTGAAAATAGTGGCGTTTCCATAATAATAACAGATACATCAGGAATTATACAATATGTAAATCCGGGCTTTACAAAAATCACAGGTTATACGTCCGAAGAAGCAATAGGACAGAACCCCAGACTACTTAAATCCGGAAAACAAACCAGAGAATTTTACAGGGATCTGTGGGATACTATTCTCTCAGGCAGAAAGTGGGAAGGGGAGATTGTAAATAAAAAGAAAAACGGAGAATTATACTGGGAAAAATCCATAATTTCCCCAATCTTTGAGGATGATGGTAATATCAGTTTTTTCGTAGCCATAAAAGAAGATATTACAGAAAAGAAGAAAATTATAGATGAACTTATTGAAGCCCGGGAAAAAGCTGAAGAGAGCAACAGGCTAAAATCAGCTTTCCTTGCTAATATCAGTCATGAGATTCGAACCCCACTTAACGGTATTCTGGGATTTTCAGAGCTACTTCAGAATGCCGACCTTACAGGAGAAGAAAAAGATACATATCTCAGAATCCTGAGAGAGAGTGGTGAGAGAATGCTCAACACAATTAATCAGATTATCGAAATATCGAAAATTGAAGCAGGTATAATCGAAATCTCCAGGGAAAGTGTGAATATAAGCAACCTTTTAAAGCATTTTTACAATTTTTATAAACCCCAGGCAGAAAAAAAAGGACTCAGTTTTTCATTGTTGCTTAGTACGGAAGGTAAAGAAATAATAATTGAATCAGATAAACTAAAACTCGAATCAATTATAAGCAATCTGGTTAATAATGCCATTAAATTTACTCCAGCCGGTTTCGTAGAACTTGGTGTTAAAACTTATAATGAGGAAATTGAAATATATGTTAAGGATTCCGGCATCGGAATCCCTTCATCAAAAATTGATGACATCTTTCAAAGATTTGTTCAGATAGATTATTCATTCTCACGTCCTTATGAAGGTCTGGGGCTCGGGCTGGCAATAACTAAGTCGTATGCCGAAATGCTTGGTGGAAGAATTATTGTTGAATCTGAAGAAGGAAGAGGAAGCATTTTCAGGGTGATCCTACCACCCGGAAAATTATCTACTCAGAATATTGAGAAAGAGCATCCTCTTTTAAAAAAGACTTTTTTCAATGGTGGCGGAAAAGTGATTCTGGTTGCAGAAGATGATGATATGAACTACTATTACGCAGAAACCATCTTAACCAAAAACGGTTATAGTGTTATCAGGGCAAAAACCGGAGAAGAGGTAATAAAAAAAATAAAAGAAAACGATAACATTAGCATGATTCTGATGGATATTAAATTGCCCGTCTTGAGCGGATATGAAGCAACAAGAAGAATAAGAGAATTCAATAATAATATTCCAATCATAGCCCAAACTGCTTATGCAAGCGATCAAGACAAAGAAAAAGCTTTCGCTTGCGGTTGTACTGATTATTTGAGCAAGCCCTTCAGGAAGGACGAATTACTTGCTAAAATCAACAGATATTTTAACAAGGGAAAAAGTTAATCGCTCACCTCACCACCCTGCCTGACACGTCGCCTTTCATTAGTTGTTCCACTTCTGCTACTGTTACGAGGTTAAAGTCGCCATGGATTGTATGCTTGAGACATGAGGCTGCAACAGCAAAATTGAGTGCTTTCTGGTCGTCTCCGGTGTATGTAAGGAAACCGTAAATGAGTCCGCCCATAAAGGCATCGCCTCCCCCTACCCTGTCGACAATATCGGTGATGTGATAAACAGGAGCATAAAAGAATTTTTCACCGTTGTAAAGTATCCCCGACCATGTGTTGTAATCTGCACTCACCGAACCACGCAGTGTGATAATCACCTTCTTTGCGTGGGGGAACCTCTCCTTCAACTTAAGACATACATGTTCATAGGCTGCATGCTCAACCTTACCCGCCGTTACGTCCACATCAGGAGCCTTTATGCCGAAAACCTTTTCGGCATCTTCCTCGTTGCCGAGTATCACATCACAATGCTCAACGAGGGCGGGCATTACCTCTCCTGCACTCTTTCCCCATTTCCAGAGGTTTTTACGGTAGTTGAGATCACACGATACCGTCAATCCTTTATGCCTGGCCTTCTGTATAGCTTCATGGCACACCTCTGCCGCTCCTTCAGATATAGCCGGTGTAATGCCTGTCCAGTGAAACCAGCAGGCATCACCGAACACACCGTCCCAGTCAACCATACCGGGTTTTATCTCCGATATTGCCGAATGCGCCCTGTCGTAAATGACTTTGCTCGGACGGGCATTGGAGCCTGTCTCGAGAAAATAAATGCCAAGCCGCTCGCCACCCCAAACTATATGTTTAGTTCCAACATTATGCCGTCGCAGTTCCATCACTACAGCTCTCCCGAAGTCGTTCTGCGGCAGACGGGTCACATATTCAACAGGCAACCCAAAATTTGCAAGCGATACTGCAACATTTGCCTCACCACCCCCAAATGAAACAGACAGCATGTTTGCCTGTGTAAACCTCTGCCTCTCAGGAGTGGCAAGCCTCATCATTATCTCACCAAACGTTACGATATTTTTGCCAGTCATAACTTTTATTTTTACGTCCCAAATCTAATAAAAAAAATTTTCCGCCTGAAGTCTACTTATTTCCTGCACCTGTTACTGGTTTGATGTGAAGGGTAAACTCAAACACCTGGGGCATAATCTGGTATGGCGCAAAAACCGACAGTGCAGTGCAGCCCACACCACTTGTGGCATAATCAATGTTCAAAGTATTGCCTTTGAATGGCTGCAGCTGATAAGTGT
>CAZIRN010000107.1:0-7894 GCA_964541495.1 uncultured Rikenella sp.
GACTACAGGTCAGATTGCTACAGCTCAAAGTATGGTAATTACGCTTATAATTATTGAAGTTGTGATTCTGGCTGTTGCTGCCGGTATAATCGTAAATATTGTTCGCCATACCGGATCGCTCGATATTCGTAAAATTTTTAATAAAAAAGAATAAATAGTTTAATATGGAAAAAATATTGTTTTCTCCACCAATAGCTTTTATTATTTTATTGGGAATTTCAATGTTGCTTTCCTTTTTTTCGAAGTTTGTCGCACCAGGGAATATCATGGCACCAGGAAAGGAAAAATCATACGCATGCGGTGAAGATGCTGAACTGAACAAAGCGCAACCGGATTATAGCCAGTTTTTTTCATTCGCATTTTTCTTTACTATTATGCATGTGGTTGCCCTTATAGTGGCTACCATTCCGGCAAAGATTTCTGTTATGCCTTTTATATACATTTTAATTGCGATAATGGCACTTTTAATACTATTTAGAAAATGAAATTATAAATAACAGTGTAATTAAAACTATCATTACTATTAAACAAATAAACAAAGTACTTTTCAATGTGTTACTTTATAACAATACATAATAAACTTTTGAACCAGGAACTTGTAACGAATTGATATAAAATACAACCAAAGTATGGTTATTGATAAAATTGTAAACTGGGCACGGATTAAATCACCATGGATAATTCATTTTAATACAGGTGCATGTAATGCCTGTGATATAGAAATTCTTGCATCATTGACGCCGGTGTATGATCTGGAACGCTTTGGAGTTCTCCTGAAGGGTACTCCACGACATGCAGACGTACTGGTGTGTTCGGGTCCGGTTACTTTACAGACAAAAGAGAGGTTGATAAGAATATACAATCAGATGGCAGAACCAAAGTTCGTTGTTGCTGTCGGATCATGTGCATGTTCGGGAGGAGTATTCCACGATTGTTATTGTGTTAGCGGAGGCATTGATTCCGTTATACCTGTTTCGGCATATATTCCCGGTTGCCCCGCTCGTCCCGAAGCAATTATTGACGGTGTGGTAAAACTTCTGAATAGTCTTAAAAAATAAAAGACATAAGTTGCTATGAACAATGAAGAAAAAATAAAAACCGAATTATTACAGAAATTTCCATATCTGGAAGGGAAATGTGATATAATCAGACAGCGACGTATAACAACCGAAGTTGACAAAGATAACCTGATCGGATTATTGAATTATTTATTTAATGATTTAAAATTCAATCTATTATGTACAATCACAGGACTGGATACCGGTGATAATCTGCAATTTATATATCATGTTGCAAATAAAGACGGAATTGTCATTAATGTTAAAACAAATGTACCGAAATCTAATCCTGTAATTAGTACTGTTACAGGTATTTATAATGGAGCTACTTTTTATGAGAGAGAACTTGAAGATTTATTGGGAGCCAGAGTGGAAGGTTTGCCCGAGGGGCGCCACTATCCCCTTCCGGATAACTGGCCCAAAGGACAGTATCCTCTCAGAAAAGACTGGAAACCTGAGAATATGAATCAGCAAATTAAAACGGGAGAATGATATGGGAATAATTGAAATTCCGATAGGCCCTCAACACCCGGCTTTAAAAGAACCGGCGAGCTTCAAGTTGTATCTCGAAGGTGAAAGAATAGCTGCCAGCAATGTTACATTGGGATATAACCACAGAGGCGTTGAAAAGGCATGTGAGGCAAGAACTTACATAGAGGATTTGTATCTTATCGAAAGAGTATGCGGAATATGTTCTCATTCGCACTCGACGTGTTTTATCAGCGCCGTTGAAGAAATTGCTAAACTGGAGGTTCCCAAACGTGCAAAATATATAAGAACTATTATTGGCGAACTCGAACGCGTTCACAGCCATCTGTTATGGCTGGGAGTTGCAGCACATGAAATCGGATTCGATACTCTTTTTATGTATAGCTGGCGCGACAGGGAAGTTGTAATGGACACCCTCGAAATGCTTTCAGGCAACAGGGTTAATTACGGTATGAACAAAATCGGAGGCGTAAGGCGGGATATTTCGGAAGAGCAAAAAGAAAAGGCTCTTAAGGCTGTTGACACACTGGAAGAACGTACTAAATATTATATTGATATAGTCAATTCGGAAACTACCCTGATAGGTCGCCTTAAAGATGTCGGTAAATTATCTTATGACGATGCTATGAGGCTTCAGGCCGCCGGCCCAACAGCCAGAGCGTCGGGTGTCGATCGTGATGTCAGACGGGACGACCCTTATCTGGTTTATGATGAAATTCCTTTTAATGTCATAACCGACAATCATTGCGATGTGCTGGGCAGAACAATAGTACGTGTGAAAGAATTGATTGAATCGTATAAAATAATACGGTTTGCTTTAAATAATATCCCGCAGGGAGATATTGCAGTCAGATCGCCAAGAAGAATACCGGCAGGCGAAGCTTTTTCCCGTTATGAAGCTCCCAGAGGCTAGGATGTGCATTATGTCAAAGGAAATGGGACGGATAAGCCGGAAAGAGTGAAATTGAGAGCTCCCACGTTGGCTAATTTTGCTTCCATCACTTATATGCTCGACGGAGGATATCTCGCTGATGTTCCTATTGTTATAGCCGCTATTGACCCATGCTTTTCATGTACCGACAGATCGATCTCAATCAAACATCTTGACAATGGTAAGGAAAACATCATGGACTGGGAAAGCTTGAGGCAGTATAGCATCGAATGGTATAAGAACAGGGGTTTTAATGCAAAGAATATCCAACTGAAAGTTAAATGACAGAATTGATAATATTTGATTTACAGACATGTTACTTTCGTTATTCTATATAGTTATTTTTCCGGGATTTATTTTTCTAAGTGTATATGGCTTTATGGTCGAATACATGGATCGAAAATTGTATGCACGTTTTCAAAATCGGATCGGCCCTCCATGGTTCCAGCCTTTTGCCGACTTTATCAAACTAATAGGCAAAGAAGCTATTATACCTGCAAAAGCTGATAAAGCAATGTTCAGGATTTTACCTGCTTTTGCACTTGCATCGGCTTCTGCAACTATCTTATATATTCCCTTATGGAGTACCGGAGCATTATTTTCTTTTAAATCTGATCTGATTGTAGTACTCTATTTATTGACAATACCCACAATTACATTTTTTATCGCCGGATGGGCATCTACCTCATTATACTCAACCTTAGGCTCCATCAGAACTTTAACCCAGTTATTTGCATACGAGGTGCCGTTATATATGGCATTATTAGGCCCTGCTTTATTGGCAGGAACCTGGTCAATTAGCGAAATAGCAACGTTTTATTATGAGAACCCGTTATTGGCCTTGTGTAATATTCCCGGGTTTATAGTTGCTATAATAGCATTGCAGGGGAAACTGGAAAGAGTGCCTTTCGATACTCCGGAGGCCGAAACTGAAATCGTTGCAGGGTCTTTTACTGAATATAGCGGTCGCTATCTTGCTTTGTTCAGAATGACGATAGATATCGAGATGCTCGTACTTGTTTCATTAATAGGAGCGATTTTCTTCCCTGTTTATTTTCCGGGAAATATTGCTTTGGGTGTAATTACATATTTCCTGAAAACAGTCATTCTGGTTTTTATCCTTGCACTGGTTCGGTCATTAATGGCAAGATTAAGAATTGAACAAATGGTAAAATTCTGCTGGAAATACCTTGCCCCGGCAGCAATTTTCCAGATATTGATTGATATTTTGGTGAAAGGAGCATTATAAAATGATGAATATCGTGCACCCCGGAAGTATGTTATCGCAAGTTTTTAGCTCGGTTTTCCATAAACCTGCCACAAGGCTGTATCCCTATGTAAAAGCTGAAGTTGCAGACAGGTTCAGAGGAAAGCTGAAACACGACAGAACCAAATGTAACGGATGCATGTTATGCATGAAAGACTGCCCGTCAAAGGCAATTACTATTGTTAAGGTAGCGGATAAAGAATTTAAAGCTGTTTTATCTCTCGATAAATGCTTATTTTGTGCACAATGCGTTGATTCATGCTCGAGAGATGCATTGGAATATACCAGAGATTTTGAGCTTGCTCACTTTGACAGGAAAAATTTACAGGTCGAGATTTGAAAGACGATTTGTATCCCGTTTTGCTTCAGCGTTTAAAAAAAGCAAAATCCCTTGTAATACTTGGAATTGGATCTGAATTGATGCAGGATGATGCAGCAGGAGTTGTTGTCGCACAAAACCTTATAAAAAAATATGGCCAGGATAACAAAAATCTCAGGATTTACCCGACTTATACAAACCCCGAAAATTTTACGAAGATTATTGCCGGTTACAACCCCGATCATATAATAATTATTGATGCAGCCGACCTTAATAAACAACCCGGCAGCATTTCATTCATTCCTTATGAAACAATTGAGGATATTACCATCGGCACGCATAAGATTTCATTGATTATGACGATCGAATATCTTAAAAAAGCCATAAACTGCGAATTTACTGTTATAGCTATTCAATACAAAAGCATTGATTTTAACTGCAAAATGACCAGGGAAATGAGAGATGGAGTAAAACAGACTATCGCTTTATTATCCGATATCATAAATGCTTGCTTTATTGGATAAAAGTTATTAAATCATTCATTCCTGGCGCAGGCTGATTAGTTTTATTACCGGACCATTGGAATAAAGCGAAATAACTATCAGCAAACAGATACTTTTAAATTGAAAGTTTCCTCCATGGTAAATAAAATGTACAGGCAAAAAACAAAATAAATTATAAGCTCAGAAAAATAACTTGTAATATTGCAAATATTAAAATAATTCTGATAGACAAAAATTACTATGACAAAACAAGAGATAAAGGAAAGAGAAGAAAAATTATTAGAAATTACCAGAGCTTTTTGTGGCGAAAAATTAGATGATGACTACCTTCAGTTATGTGAAAAACTAATAAAAAAACTGGGACGTAAGCGAGATGTCCCTTTTCAGAGAGGAAAGCTTGAAATTTGGGCTGCCGCTGTTATTTATGCAATTGGTTCTATTAATTTTCTCTTTGATAAATCATTTGAGCCATACATTACTCCTGACCAGATAAGTGAATATTTTGGGACAAAAAATTCCACGGTTTCCAATAAAGCTCGCGAGATTAAGGATATGTTTAATTTATGGCATTTTGATCCTGAATTTTCAACTCAGAGAATGGTTCAAAATAATCCTTTTAATGATCTTGTAATAGTTGATGGGCTTATTGTGCCAATAGATACTCTGCCAAAAGACTTACAGAAGATTGTTAAAGAAGCAAGAGCTAAAGGTGAAGATATTGAGTTTTATACAAAATAAGAAATATAATTGTCTGCTGCCAATAAATTAGGGCTTCATACGGTGAAGTAGTACCCGGTATGGATTAAATAAAGGGAAAATGAACGTCAAAAGTGTTTGATCGCATTGTCCACGAGCCTGTAAATATTTTTGTGTAAACTGGTAGTTGCCAGGTTTAAATAACGCCACATCTATCTCCAAATTTAATCTCATTAGGGGTTAATTCCCCGCAGCTTGCTGCGGAATTGAGTCCAGAGCTTGCTCTGGGGTTCATACCATTTGATTATCTGAGATTCGCTCAAATTCCTTAATATTCTCTAACCATTATTAAATCGTTTTCTGTCGATGTACAGCCAATCAATAAATCAAAATCGCTTATCATTACTCCTAACTTCCTTAACCTGGCTTTTTCTTTTCCGTATTTATATATTGAATCAAAAATTGGAAGAATGGTTACCTGAGTAGCAAATTTCTCTCTATAATATCGTGATTCTTTTGAGTGTTTTCGCTGCTTTCAGCGCCGAATACTAATTCTGCCAATGTAATTTCCGAAATCGCACAGTTCTTTACACCAATACTTTCAAACTTTTCGATGAGATCAAACTTACCTCGAAAAAAATGAATACAGATATTCGTGTCGAGCAAATATTTCATTCAAATGACTCAATATCTCTGTTATCAATTTTTGCGTCCCTTATATTCTTGATAATTTCATCAGAATTTTTTGAATCATCCCACGCACCGTAGATACTTCTCAAATCAAACGATGAATCGTTTTTAGTTTCCAATGATTCAGTCAACTTAATGATTAATCTTTTTTTTTGAATTATTATCCAGCTTGCGCAAGAATCCAAAATACTTATCAAGGGTCCTATTTGTTATTGCTATACTGGCCATTGTTTTTTTGCAAATATACGAATTTATTACGGAGCCTGCAATTTTAGCATTTTTGCATAACGGGAGGTTGTGTTACCCGACGCAAGCACCGGGCACAGTCCCGGTACTTTAGCTCCGCCAACTGGCAGATTGCGGTACAAAGTTGATCGAAACCAGAAAACTGTCACGATGCAGGATTTAAATTGCAGGCAGATGCGCAGCCTGTCCCGACCGAATGTAAGTGAGAATCGAGATGTCCGGGTGCATGAACCATTACAAATTCGTCTTGGGAGCAGGTGCAATCAAAAACCGTGACAAGCTTATTAAACATACCGTCCAAGTTAGGTTTAGAGGAAATTTTAAAACAGTCAAGATTTAATGAATTTGCCCCGTTTATCTTTGTCCTTATAGTTTGGCAGTCTGAGCTGGCAGGCTCTTTCCGCAACCTGGTTTTTGAATTATGTTTATGTTTCTTTTGCGGAATGTGCCTGCCATAAGCATCTGGTAATTCAAAATTTCAGGCTATAACTAAATGATGGAATAATCGGAAAGTAGCTCTGCTGTTTTAATACTGTTTTGGTGGCTTCCGGTATTATTCTTCCTTGCTGGTCATATTGATAAGTTGTATCAAGAAAATAGTAATATGGATTCTGACGGTTATAGAGGTTGTAAATATTAATACTCCAGGTTCTTTCACCCCGTTTTACTTTTTTATTAAAATTGATCCCGACGTCAAGCTTATGGTAGGCCCTCATCCTGTATGAGTTCAGTTCATTATATACCTGTCCATAATTTAAATAGTTGCTTTCATTAATTAATTCATTGATTATTTCAGGCATCATTTTAAATTTTGCTGTTGCAAGGGTATAAGGATTACCGGTTCCGTAAACCCAGGTTGCAGAAAACTGAATATTACTCTTTATCTTCTGTTGATACACAATGCTAATATCGTGTGTCCTGTCGTACTTGAAAGGATATGGTTTCCCATTATTTTTATTCTCAAACTGGCGGGTTGTTTTAGAATATGTATATGCTATCCAGCCTGTTGCCGAACCTTTTGTTTTTTGAAGAAGAAATTCCAGACCATAAGACTTTCCCTTACCATTAGTTTCAACCTGTGTCTGCCAGTCGGAAGCAGATGAGAGAGTAGCTACACCATCTTTGTATGTAATAAGGTTATTCATTGTTTTATAATAACCCTCCAAACTCATCTCATACATCCCGTTTCTAAAGGTTTTTTCCAATCCGATGGCATACTGCTTTGATAAGGAGGGTGCAACAGCATCGGTTACAGGAACCCAGATATCGTTCTGCATATTCGGACTGGATCCTGTAAGTAGGTGGATATATTGATTCATTGAAGAATATGATGCTTTCAGGAGAGTGTTTTTATTAAGCATGAAAGTTGTTAGGAATCGTGGTTCAAATGAGAAATAATTCCGGTTAGGTATCTGATAATTAGTGACTCTGAAACCGATATTTGTAAATAACCTTGTACTTATCGAAATCTCATTTTCGAGATATATTGCATTCTCAAGGCCGTTTTGTTTCCTACTGCCAAAACTGGTATCAATAGCCGCACTGTTTTCTACAGAATGATAAGTTGTTGTGTTTGGATTAAAATGATGGAAAATTGAAGTGCCACCAAATTTCATTTTGTAATTCTGATTGACATAATAATCGAAATCAGCCTTTAATGACAGGTCAACAATACCCGACCAGTAGCTTGCAGTT
>CAZIRN010000108.1:0-7761 GCA_964541495.1 uncultured Rikenella sp.
ACGATGCTGTAATCATCAAAGTTGGAATTAACACCCGCTCCAATATTTGTTATTTTGACGCGTAGAGTATCTTTCGAAATTTCCTCTGCCGATTTACATTCTGAAATATATCTTTTAGCAAGTTCTATTCCTGTTTTATTCCTTACATCAGTTGTGGAAATGTATTCCTCAAGTTTCCCGACAGCCTCTTTATACCTGCCTTCAAACTGAAGTGCTCTTCCGGAAAGAAGTAAAACATCTTCAGCCACATTTGCATCCAGTTCATAAGCATGGAGAAGATAACGGGCGGCTTCATGTTTGTTGTCAGAATATAAAGCTGAGACTCCGATCTTGTAATTCAGTCCTGCATTTTCACTATTATAGGCATTAGCTTTCAAGTATTCTTCATAGGCATTCTTATACCACACACCTTTTTTATTGTAGAAATCATCTCCTGCTTTTACATGATCCCAGGCAGTGGCAAAACCATCTTTAACTGTTTTAAAATCTTTACGGCTAATTCCGATATCAGTCTGGGCATTCAGAAGGTTGGAATAAAATACAAAAACAGATGACACTAAGACGAGAGAGGATAGTTTCATAAGAATATAAATATTTGAGATAAAATTAACATTTATTTTTTAAAACACTGGCAAAGGCTGTTTTATTGTTTTATCATCTTTTTATTCAGCACACTCAAAAGGATAAAGTTGTTGAATCGTGTCACGCAGTGACTAAATATTATGATAAATTAATACAAATATTTTTAAAATATTTATATAAATTATTACATTTAGGAAGCTAAAACCTGTACTGTTTTTTACTAACAAATTCATTAATAATGAATTATAAATATATTAATACTGAATATATTGAGTCGGTGACCGGAGGTGATAAAAAAGCTGTGGCTGAAATTTTGGAAATGTTCAGGGAACAGGTTATTGAAGTCACGGATAATATGAAAAAGTTTCTTGAAGCAGGCGACTATTTCAATCTTGCTATGATAGTTCACAAAGTAAAATCGTCAGTGGCAATTTTAGGAATGGAGCAACTTGAAAATATACTTAAGGTTTTTGAGCTTCAAGCCAGGCAGGGCGATGAGAAGGAAAAATATAGAGATTATATTTCAAGGTTTGAGCACGACACTTCGGAAGCTATACTGGAGCTTGAAAATTACTTAAACAGTTTATAATTATATCAGATGATAAATATTGATAAGAAAGGTAATATTGAAATTGTCTCATTTACAGATAATAAATTAAATGCCCTTAATATTGATACATTTCGTCAGGAAGTTTTTCATCTTTTTAATGAGCCACAGTCAAAGATAATTATTAACCTCAGCGGAATTGAATTTATTGACAGCACAGGATTTGCCTCCTTGCTTTATTTGCTGAGGTCAGCAAAAAATAATTATGGTATATTAAAATTATGTTGTGCCGAGCCGGATGTACGAAAGGTTTTTAATACTCTTCGCCTCGACTCAGTTTTTGAGATGTATCCTTCCACTGATGAGTGTATAAGTTCCTTTAGTTAGTCTTTTTCCGGTTGCTGAAAACCAGTGATCCGTTTTTCACTCTGAGATACACAATATCCTCCCGCACAATATTACCAGCAATTATTTCTTTCGAAAGCCGGTTAATAATTTCCCGTTGTATCAGACGTTTAACAGGTCTTGCTCCAAGCTGGGGATCAAAGCCATTATTAGCAAGCCATTCGACTGCATCGTCACCAACCTCCAGTTTAATACCCTGTGAATTAAGTACGTTTTTCAGGTTTGAAATCTGTATTTTTACAATCTCTTGTATCTGTTTGATTGTTAATGGTTTAAATATAACTATTTCATCAACCCTGTTCAGAAATTCCGGCCGCATGAATTTTTTAAGAAGTGAGAGTATTTCATTTCTAAGTGCCTCTTCTTCTTTAGGTGGCAATTGATTATTGAATTGTTCCATTCTCTCCCTGATGATATCGCTACCGAGGTTCGACGTCATAATGATAATTACATTTTTGAAGTTAACTGTTCGTCCCTTGTTGTCGGTAAGTCTTCCCTCGTCGAGTACCTGAAGCAGCAGGTTAAAAACGTCGGGGTGTGCCTTTTCGATCTCATCAAGGAGTACAACAGAATAAGGTTTATGGCGTACTGCCTCGGTAAGCTGGCCTCCTTCATCATATCCTACGTAACCCGGTGGAGCTCCAATAAGCCGCGAGACAGAGTGTCGTTCCTGGTATTCCGACATATCTATTCTTGTCAGAAGGTTCTCATTGTTGAACAGAAATTCAGCAAGGGCACGTGCAAGCTCCGTTTTGCCTACGCCAGTAGTGCCGAGGAAAATAAACGATCCTATAGGTCGCTTCTCATCCTGCAGCCCGGCACGTGAGCGGCGCACTGCATCTGCTACAGCCGATATAGCTTCATCCTGGCCCACAACACGTTTATGTAGTTCTTCCTCGAGCCGTAAAAGTTTTTCTCTTTCGCTTTCGAGCATACGTGCTACAGGTATTCCTGTCCATTTTGAAACAATTTCAGCGATGTCTTCAGCTCTTACTTCTTCCCTTATAAGGGATCCTTTCATCCTGCTTTCTTCTATCTTCGATTTTATTTCAGATATCTCTTTTTCCAGTTCGATCAGTTTGCCGTATCTAAGTTCTGCAACACGTCCGTAGTCACCTGCCCTCTGTGCCTGTTCTGCTTCAAGTTTTACCCTTTCTATCTCTTCCTTCTTATCCTGCATTTTCTCAATCAGTTCTTTCTCAGATTTCCATGCAGCCATAAGCTCATTGCGTCTTTCATTAAGCTCGGACAGTTCGCGTGAAATCTCATCAGCTTTTTTCTTGTCCTGGTCTCTTCTCAAGGCTTCCCGTTCTATTTCGAGACGTGCAATAGTTCTCTGAATTTCATCGAGTTCTTCAGGTAATGAATTCATCTGCAACCTTAGTCTCGCTGCAGCTTCGTCCATCAGGTCAATAGCCTTGTCAGGAAGAAAACGGTCGGTGATATATCTGTATGAAAGGTCAACAGCCGCAATTATAGCTTCATCCCTTATTATTACTTTATGGTGTGCTTCATATCTTTCTCTAAGCCCTCTCAGGATAGAAACGGCATCGGCTCTGTCGGGTTCATCCACATGGACTACCTGGAATCTTCTTTCGAGGGCTTTATCTTTCTCAAAATACTTCTGATATTCATTAAGTGTTGTGGCCCCTATTGCCCTTAATTCTCCACGTGCCAGCGCTGGCTTCATTATATTGGCTGCATCCATTGCGCCTTCCGATTTACCGGCTCCGACAAGAGTATGTATTTCATCTATAAACAAAATCACTTCACCGTTTGATGAAACAACCTCATTGATTACAGATTTAAGTCTCTCCTCAAATTCACCCTTATATTTTGCTCCTGCTATAAGGGCACCCATATCAAGGGAATATATAACTTTTGACTTTAGGTCTTCAGGCACGTCGCCTCTTACAATACGGTGAGCAAGGCCTTCAACAATAGCGGTTTTACCTACGCCCGGTTCACCGATAAGGAGTGGATTGTTTTTCGATCTTCTTGAAAGAATCTGGAGCACTCTTCTTATCTCATCATCTCGTCCAATAACAGGATCGAGTTTCCCTGACTGAGCCATTTCATTAAGATTATTTGCATAACGGCCCAATGCATTAAAGGTATCATCTGCTGTCTGGCTCTGTACAGTGGCTCCTTTCCTTAAATCATTTATAGCCGCCATTAGGCTCTTCATATCCATACCCCCGTCCTTCAAAAGACGTGATACCTGGTCGTCCGACTCAAGAATGGCTATCAGTATATGCTCAACAGAGACGAACTGGTCTTTCATCTTAGTTGCTTGAGCTGAAGCCCTCCGTAAAACCTCAGAAGCTTTTGATGATAAGTAAGATTCACCACCAGTTACTTTCGGAAAAGACTCTATTATACGATCCAGAGCATTGCTAAATGCCCTCAAATCAACACCAGTCTTACCGAAAATAAATTCGACTATCTTTTCAGCCTCTGAAAGGATGCCTTTCATTATATGTGCACATTCAACTGCCTGGTGATTCATAGATTCGGCAATGTTAAATGCCTGCATCACCGATTCCTGTGCTTTTATTGTGAAATTATTCAGATTCATAACATTATAATAAATTTATTATGAAGAAACAAAATCCCTGCCATCGAAAAACAAACTAAGAATAATAACTTTTTGTCAGAACATAGTTGAAGTGATGCGACATTATGACATAAAAATTATTATTTTGAAATTATACTGTTTTCGATGAAAAGAGCAACAGTTTTAAATTATTTACGTTAAAATAAATATTAGGATTATTTATATCAAATTATTAATTTCAGCCGTCTTTTACCTGATAGATAATTAATAATGAGTGAAAAGATTTTAAAAGCCCTGATGCAATTATTTGCAATAATAGCAAGGCCTGAAAGTAATGACAGCGACAGGCGGGGCGTAGTCGAAGCTTTTTTGAAAAGACAGTTGAACCAGGAACTGGTTAAATCATATATAGGTTTTTTTGACGAATACTATCAGGAAGCCCAGGAAAAACAGAAAAAGAGCACACAAAACAGACGCACTGCTGCAATTGCAGTAAGGGTTTTAAGGATATGTAACGATATAAATGACCAGCTCACGCAGGACCAGAAGATTATAGTTCTTGTGCAGCTTCTCGAATTCTGTAAATCGGAAGGCACTGAGGTAAGCCAGCTTGAACTGGAGTTCATCCAGTCGGTTGCAGAATCATTTAAAGTTGAACCGGATGAATATACCTCTATAAGAGAATTTGTTATGAATCCCTTCGACCGAGTTCCTGATTATCAGGGCATACTTGTTATTGATAATAAGGAAAACGAAACGTCGAAGGAACATAAACATCTTTTTAACCGTGATGTAAAGGGACAGATATGGGTGCTTTATGTACATTCTGCACAGATGTATTTTGTAAGGTTCACCCGGATGGGCGAGCTCTATATGAATGGACAACTTTTACAGGAGGATAAAGTATATCCGTTCAACCCGGGTTCGTCGCTTAGAGATCCTAAATCCTCGCCAATTTACTATAGTGATGTTATCAGGCAATTCTTCAGTGAGGAATTCCATGCTTCGCGCGTTGTTTATAAAGTTTCTAACCTCGAATACAGGTTCAGAACCGGTAAAATTGGAATTCACCCTATGAGTTTTGAGGAAGAGTCGGGCAGGATGGTTGGTATAATGGGTGCAAGCGGTGCAGGAAAATCAACTTTACTGAGTGTCCTTAACGGTCTAAATCCTCCATACTCAGGCGAGGTAACCGTAAACGGGATAAGCATACACAGCGGAAATGAAAAAATAAAGGGTCTTATCGGATATGTATCACAGGATGATCTTCTTATTGAAGAACTTACTGTTTTTGAAAACCTCTATTACAATGCAAAGCTTTGTTTCGACAATTTTTCGGATGAAGAAATAAGGGCAAAAGTTGACAATACTCTGCGTAATCTTGGTTTATACGAGATACGGGATATGAGGGTTGGAAGTCCGCTTAACAAAAATATAAGCGGCGGACAGCGAAAACGGCTTAATATTTCGCTGGAATTGATACGCGAACCGGCAATTATGTTTCTCGATGAGCCGACATCCGGCCTTTCTTCAAGAGATTCCGAGAATATCCTCGACCTTCTGAAAGAGCTTGCTCTCAAGGGCAAACTTCTATTTATTGTTATCCACCAGCCTTCGTCAGATATATTTAAGATGTTCGATCGTCTCCTTTTACTTGATATAGGAGGATATCTTATATATAACGGCAACCCTGTAGACTCCATAATTTACTTCAAAAAACTGATTCATCATGCCAATTATAACGAAAGCGAATGTCATGTATGCGGAAATGTCAATCCGGAACAGATATTCAATATCATTGAGTCAAGAGTTCTTGATGAATACGGAAAACCAACAGATACAAGAAAAATATCTCCGGCCGAATGGAATGAATTTTATAAAAAAGAAATAGAGGGAAAGGAAAAGCCGATCGAAGAAGGACAGGGCGTACCCGAGATAAATTTCAAGCCTCCGAACAAACTGAAACAGTTTCTGGTATTCACAAAACGTGACATACTGTCAAAAATGGCAGATACTCAGTATCTTATTATTACCCTGCTTGAAGCGCCAGTTCTTGCTTTCTTGCTCGCTTTTCTGATAAAATATTTTGATGCAAGCTCAGCCGATGCAAAATACATCTTTTTCGATAATGAAAACCTGCCCGTTTATATTTTTATGTCGGTGATAGTTGCCATTTTCATGGGCCTTACGGTCAGTGCAGAAGAAATAATAAAAGACCGTAAAATCCTGAAAAGGGAAGCTTTTCTTAACCTGAGCTGGAATAGTTACCTGATGTCTAAGGTTGGAGTACAATTCCTGATTTCTGCCATACAGGCTCTCACTTTTGTAATTGTCGGAAACGCAATAATGGAAATAAAAGGATTATGGTTCCAATACTGGCTGGTTCTTTTCTCCTGCTGGGTGTCGGCAAATATGCTAGGATTATTGATTTCCGACAGTTTCAAAACAGTGGTAACAATCTATATTCTTATACCATTTCTTGTAATACCCCAGATAGTTTTAAGCGGAGTTCTGGTTAAATTTGAAAAACTTAATCCAAAACTCTCTTCTCCTGTTTCGATTCCCTTTTATGGCGAACTGATTATCGCACGATGGGGTTACGAAGCTCTTTCCGTGGAACAGTACATTAATAACAAATATGAAAAGAAATTCTATGTGTATGACCAGATAATGAGCAATTCCAATTTCATGAAACAATACTGGAACGAAAAGATAAACGAAGCGCTTACCACTCTTGAGGCAGATTTATCGGAAGGTATAAAGGATGAAAGATATTACGACTGCCTCAATTTATTGAACTATGAAATCAATAAACAATTAAGGAATCTTCCTGATATTGAATTCAAATATGCCGATTTTCTCACTCCTGATAAATTCAATATGGATATACTTCGCGAAACGAAGAAATATGCAGATATAACGCGTCAGTATTATGTTGAATTATGGAATAGAGCCTACACGATGAAGGATAATCTGGTAATGCAGGAACAGGCAAAAGACAAGCAGGGATTTATTGATTTAAAAAACAAATATTTTAACGACAAACTCGATGAATTCGTTAAAAACAGAAATGAACTGAAGAAAGTTATTGTATATAAAAACAGGATTTATCAGAAAATCGAACCCATCTTTATGGAGCCACAAAGTAAATTTGTTAAGGCACATTTTTATGCACCGGTAAAAAATATTTTCGGTCAGCCAGTCAAAACGCTTACTGTAAATGTAATAATTATATGGATTATGACTGCATTACTATATGTGGCTCTTTATTACCGGCTTTTGAAGAAACTACTTGATTCAGGTCAGATTTTGATGGGTAAAGAGGGAAAATCTGCAGAATAAAAATTAAAAAAGAGGCCTCGTATGAGACCTCTTTTTCTGACCGATCTATTAAATATTCAATCGAATTCAATCTGAAATTTCAATCATCTTGAAAGGAACTCTTATGATAGACTCATAATCCTCACCTGCTTCAAGCATATCCTCGTCATCTTCTTCATAAAACCAGTTTATCTGTACTTCGTTTCTGGCTTTATGAATCGCTTCAAGCTTTTTGAATACGTCAAGAATACACTTTGAAGAACTTGTATTGAAATATTCAAGTTTAATGTTTACCTCGGTTTTGCTCATAGGATTTTCTTTATACTTGTCGAGCCAGTCAACTATGGGT
>CAZIRN010000109.1:0-7716 GCA_964541495.1 uncultured Rikenella sp.
CATAAATGATATCGTAACATTTCTCTATTTAACCATAGCGGTTGCTTTACCTTTATGCTCAGTCATTATTCTTATTTTATCGGGAAAGAAAGAAGGAAAATATCACCTTGCCTCAACAATCATGAAAGTTATTATGCTTACCGGCCTCCTTTATTCTGTTGTTGCGAAAATCATTATCTCCTTTAACCTTTACTGATAAATGTTCAGAATTCCAGACAAGTACAAACTTATTCTTGCCTCACAATCGCCGAGACGTCAACATCTTCTTCGCGAATCGGGTATAAAATTTGAAGTTGTCGAAAGAGATTTTGATGAATCATTTCCTGAAGAGCTGAAAGGAAAAGAAATTGCTGAATACCTTGCACAGAGCAAGGCCAAACAATTACTGAATGAGTTTAATGATGAAAATATTGTTGTTATAACCGCCGATACTATTGTATGGGTGAAAGGAAAGATGCTTGGGAAACCTCATGATTATGAAAGCGCATTCGGAATTCTCAAAAAAATATCGGGCTGCACTCATGAAGTGATTACCGGAATAGGGCTTTTGAATGGATTGAGAATCAAGGTTTGCTCAGAATCTACTCTTGTTACTTTCGATACTCTTACCGATGAAACGATTGATTATTATATAAGAAACTATAAACCTTACGATAAGGCAGGTGCTTATGGAATTCAGGACTGGATTGGAATAGTAGGTAATACCGGCATAAACGGCTCATTTTTTAATGTAATGGGAATGCCTGTGAATCGGCTGGTTAGAGAACTTGAAAAGTGGCTTTTATAAACTAAAAATATAGTTATGAGAAACAAAATTTTATATTTTCTGTTTTTGCTTTTATGCCTTCTGAGCTCTTTCTCGAGAGCCGACGAGGGAATGTGGATACCTCTGCTTATCGAAAAATACAACATCAAAATTATGCAGGAGAAAGGATTCAAGCTGTCGGCAGAAGACATCTATAGCGTAAATAAAGCATGTATGAAAGATGCCGTTGTAATTTTTGGAGGGGGATGCACCGGTGAGGTTATATCTCCGGAAGGTTTGCTCATAACAAATCACCATTGCGGATATGGCCAGATTCAGAGACATTCCACACTCGAGCACGATTATCTCACAAACGGATTCTGGGCTATGAACAGGGGAGAGGAATTACCAAATCCCGGGCTTACGGTCACATTTCTCAGAAGTATGGAAGACGTTACTGAAAAAGTTCTTGAAGGAGTTGCTGAAAATTTGTCGGAAGAGATAAGAGACAGTATAATAAATTCGAATATCGGCAAAATTGAAAAAAAAGCTGTAGAAGGAACCGAATACAGTGCAATAGTTAAGCCTTTCTTCATGGGTAACCAATATTTCCTTTTTGTAAACGAGACATTCAAAGATATACGCCTTGTAGGAGCGCCTCCTTCTGCTATTGGTAAGTTCGGAGGCGAAACTGATAACTGGATCTGGCCACGTCATACAGGCGATTTTTCACTCTTCCGTATTTATGCCGGAAAAGACAATAAACCTGCTGTTTATTCAAAAGATAATGTGCCCTATAAACCTCCTTATTATTTTCCGGTCTCACTTAAGGGCGTTAAAGAAGGAGATTTTACAATGGTATTCGGCTATCCTGGAACAACTTATGAATATGTCCCTTCATATCATATCGATATGATAAAGAATTATATCAACCCAAAGATGATTGAAATAAGAACTGTAGAGATTGAAATTATGGAATCGGCTATGGCATCAGATCCATTAATTCGAATACAGTACTCAGCTAAAAAATCGGGACTTGCAAATTCATGGAAGAGATGGCAGGGGGAAATTCTGGGACTTGAAAGGATGAACGTTATAAAGTCAAAACAGGACTATGAGGAGAGATTTACTTCATGGGTCAATCAGGACGAACTACGAAAATTGAAATATGGAAATGTCCTTCCAGGTTACAGGGAGATTTATGAGCAATATCGCAAGTATCTGTTTGTAAATAATTATACTGCCGAAGTGATAAATGGTGCCGAAGCAATTGCTTTTTCGAGGAATGCCAGTTTGCTGGAAAATCTTATCAGAACCAATTCTGCCGAAGAACAGATAAAAGCTGCAAAAGAGAGACTTCTGGCAGCCGGGAAATCATTCTTCAGAGATTATAACCAGGCAACCGACATGAAATTATTTGTGGCAGTAATGGAAATGTATGGTAAAAATATGGAGCCGGAATGGCAGGCACCGGTATATAAAGAAATAAGGGAGCATTGTAAGGGGGACTTCAATGCTCTTGCAAAAAAGATTTATTCCGGAAGCCCTTTTACTGATGAGGCAAGATTCAATTCATTTATAACCGGTTTCAGTAAGAAATCACTTAAAGTGCTTGAAAAGGATGTTTTTTATAAGCTGGGTAATGGTTTCGTCGAGTTTCTTTCTTTCAAAGTCAGGGATGAACTTATCAGGTTTGGCAATGAGCTTAAACGGCTAAATAGAATATATATGGCTGCACAGATGGAATTTGAAAAGGACAGAATTTTTTATCCCGATGCCAACTCAACGCTTAGAGTAGCATACGGCCAGGTAAAAGGATATTTTCCCAAAGATGCTGTATATTATACACATTCCACAACGGTGAGAGGTATCATGGAAAAGGATAATCCTCAGATATATGATTATAATGTACCTGAAAAGTTAAAGGAGCTTTACAGTACCAAGGACTTCGGAAGGTATGGACGGAACGGTGAGGTTCCGGTATGTTTCATTGCAAATAATCATACCACAGGAGGCAATTCAGGCAGTCCGGTTATAAATGCCGAGGGTCACCTGATTGGTGTGAATTTCGACAGGGCATGGGAGGGTGTTGCCAGCGATATGGCCTTTAATCCCGAGCAAAGCAGAAATATTAGTCTCGACATAAGATATGCCCTGTTTATTATCGACAAGTTTGCAGGCGCAGGCTATCTGCTGAATGAAATGACGATTATAGAGTAGCTTATTGTTAACAGGAAACTATATCTATAGATTATAAGAGCCAATTATTTTCCAAATCTATATCCAACTGAAAATTTCAAAACTCTATTCTTAATTTTTGTACCATTATCCTGAGAAGGGGAAATATTAGATAATCCAAGGTCGTATGAAATTCCTATCATTATAGAATTAATTTCGACACCTCCTCCAAAGGTTAATCCCATATCAAGTCGCTTTAAATTATCTTCCTCCTCATCATTACCCCATTTTACATCTTCTTTTTCAGTTGTTTTTTCACCCTGGTATTCAGCAGTCGCTTTGATCTTTCCACTTAATCCAAAATCGAAATATGGACCAACATTTCCGAACACTTTTATTCCTCCTAAACCATAAGAAGCTTTTAAGGTTAAAGGAACGTCAAGATAAAAAAGGTTAGTTGTTGCAGTTATATTGGCTTCCATAACTTCAAGCTCATATTTCATTCCCTTAGTTGTACAAAATAATCCGGATTCAAATGATAAAAAATTTATTAAAGGTACGTCGACAGTTGCACCAAAATGAAATCCTGGATTCATCTTGTAATCATCACTGTAGGTGACATCATCATTTTTATTGAGCATGTTTGAAAAATTCAGACCAGCCTTTAATCCGAAAGACTGTGCATTAGATTGTAAACAAAACAAACTAACAAATACAATCATTGAAATTTTGATAAAATTTTTCATAATAAAAATATTAATTGTTAAAATCTACTCATAAGGCTTTTCGATTTCCGCCTCTTACTCTTTTTTTTGGATTTTCAGAAAACTCCATATTGTTATTTATGATTTTGGATATTTTAAGAAGGTTTTCATATTAATATTTCCAAATATACAAATAGTTTATAATCAGAAGCCAGTTTTTATTTTTCACATCATCGTAGCCAATTCCAACGCTTCGCCCAATCCATCAGGACATCACTTCGCCATTTAAGTACAGTTTTTGCTCCTTGCAAAATACCCTCATAGAGTTCAGGGTCAGATCTATCCGTATACCAATTTTGACCTAATTTATAATCTGTTGGATGTTTTTTACCCGGCCATAAATTATCAACAACGATACTTCCTTCAAGTCCATTAATTTCAGCAATAGATGAAGTAAAACGGTATTTTACAATCTCGGCTTTTTTAGGAATATATCTTATGGTATAATCTCCATCTCCAAGGTAATAACCGGCCCATTTTTGTACTGATTTTCCATAAGGAACTTCTATCCAAAAACAAACTGAATCGGGTGAAATATTAGCCTTTGGCCCTTTAAAATGAAATTCAAGAATTGAGCAAAATGCTACCGTATCTTTCAAATTTGTTGTACCATTAAAAACAACACGTGGGCTGTGATTAAATTTTTCAAAACTACTGCCCCAGCTTTCTCGCATTGGATTTTCAGGATTCCCATCCATCATATAGAGAACCGAAGGAGTGTCACCCATTTTAATTTCTCCATTGTAGTAATTTTTAAAATCTTTTCCCAAATACCCGGCTTCATTGATAAAACGGTCATAATAATTTGAACTTTTAATGCTATCAGGAACATTATTATTTGAAAAAAATCCGTAGTAGCTTGAATTAACTTCAATAAACCATAGGCCGGGAAAATTTTCGACGATATAGGTATAACTATTTGCACTCCATTTTTTGTTGGGGCCACCGATCCAATAGATTTTTATTTTGTTTTGAATTTCTGGTGCATCATACAGAGCTTGTGCTAAATCTTCAAGTCCTCCCCAAACCAAAATCCACAGAGGCCTATTGTCGCTCTTTTGAGCACATTTAAAAATCAAATCAGAGCCTTCTGTTGATGTTGTATAACCCTTATATGGAGATATTCCATGTCGCCCTTGTCTGGTTATTGAACGTAAATATTCAGGCGAAGCAAATTCCTGTTTATGTTCCTTAAGTTTAGGCAAATCCTTTTCATAAAGGTCTATTGTTCTGAGTATTTCTTCTTTATTCCCATCGCCGTAGGACGGTGAAGAAACCAGTCCTTCTATATCAAATAAATCACTATACATTAAAAAATGTATCATTGATTGATTATCATCCGGGTCAGTCCCTCCAATATCTGTACTTATCAGAATTCTAGGTTTTACCGGCACAGGATTCTGCGCCATAATCACATTAGTAAAAATGCAAAGCGAAAAAAATAAAATCAGTTTGTTCATATTTAATTTATTAATCATGTAGCCTGGATATATTTTATCATGTGCCTATTATTCACCCTTATTATCTTATTCTTTTTGTCTGTTTACCATCCCAATAGTATCTTAAACTTTCCAAAGTTCCGTTTGGTCTAAACTCCATCTCATATTCTGCTCTCCTCATCCTGTATCTATCAACGATAAATCTTGCGACGCCGTTTGGATAGGTATCATATATTAAATGAAAGTCTTGCATGTGAGACATTTGTATGTTGTCAACTATTTTCGCAAGTAAAGTATCTTTATTTGAGTCGGGTTCATAACCTATTGGGGAACCAGGTTTTAGTAGTGAATCATTAATAATTTCAAGACGGATTATTCGTCCGGTTTCAGAGTGTAATAATATTGTATCATTCCGTTGAATCCAGGTTCCTTTGGATTCAATCAGATCTGAAAGCTCTTTATGGTCACAAAGACTACAATTTATTTCTGAAATAGTCATGGAATAAACATTGGTTCTATCTAGTCTTAAATGGGTTACCGTCCCTATGATGAATTCAGCTCTATAAATGCGGAATAAAGCATTATCAAGAAGTTCTATATTCTTTTGAAAAAACTGTCCAGATTATAGGGGGTTAAGACACTGCCAGCTGACACAAAATTATAGGCTGGCAATCTTCTTTTGTTATGTCACTGCGCTGTTTACAATTTCTTTTTTCAGTGTCAGTTTGAGCCATATAAAACCTATTGTTGCAGCAATAATTGATGCAATAATAATTGCAATTTTTGAATTATTAATTATGTCAGGATTGTCATAGGATAGAAGAGTAATAAATATTGACATTGTAAATCCAATACCACCTAAAAAACCTACACCAATAATATTTTTCCATTTCAAGTCTGTCGGCAGAGTGCAAAGTCCTAATGCTACACCGATAAATGAAAAGAGCAAAATGCCTATTGGTTTACCAATTGTGAGTCCTATTATTATTCCTAAACTATTTGCCTGTCCCAAACCGCTGTACCAATTGCTGCCAATTGAAATGCAGGTGTTAGCAATAGCAAATAAGGGAAGAATAATAAAAGCAACAGGTATATGTAAGAAATGTTGTAGAATAAATGATGGTGATTTCTCACTGCCATTACCAAACGGAATTGCAAAAGCTAACATTACACCTGTAATTGTGGCATGAACACCAGAATGCAGCATAAAATACCACATTATACCACCACCAATTAAGTACGGAATCAAGTTGCGAACCTTAAGTCTGTTTAGAATGAGGAGGAGTCCAAATATGCCTAATGCAATGAATAGATTTGTAAAGGCTAATGAAGTCGTGTAAAAAATTGCAATTACTATTATAGCCCCCAAGTCGTCAATGGCGGCCAACGCAGTCAGAAATACTTTTAGTGATAGTGGAACACGCTTACCATTTAAAGATAATACACCAATAGCAAAGGCAATGTCTGTCGCCATAGGAATACATGCACCTGCTTGCATGTCTGTGCCGAAATTAAATAATAAAAATATTCCTATTGGTATAAGCATTCCGCCTAAAGCACCAAATATTGGTAATGCGGCACTTTTTAAGTCGGAGAGCTCGCCCTTATATATCTCTCGTTCTAACTCCAAGCCTATGAGCAGAAAGAAAATTGTCATAAGTCCATCATTTATCCAATGGACGATGCTGTGTCCACCAAGCTCTAAATGCCAAAAATTAATATAATCTGTCTGCCAGGGAGAGTTTGCAATTACAAGGGAAATAATTGTAACAATGACAAGGACAAGTCCACCTGCCTTTTCACTGTCAAAAAACTCTTTGAATAGTCTTGTTATTATCATTCTTTTCTTTTTAACACTAAATCTCTTTATGCTTGCCTATTAACGGTGTAAGCGGGAACTTACAATGTACAAAAAATGGCAAATAAGAATGTACAAAAAACAGCAATTAAGAATGTCCATTTTTTCGATTTAAATATAGAAAAAAATCAAAGAACAAAATCGTTATTTAAAAATAGTTTTCCGGTTTTCCAGCCTGTAACTTTAGCCGGATAACCTGATAACTTCATACCTGTACAGGATCCTGTTCAGCAGGGCAGTTGCAATAACTACATCATCAAGTATTTAACCCATTCTTACGAGCTTTTATTGGTTGTTATAATAAAAGAAGCTTTTTCATGAAGATGATTAATAAAATTAAAAAGCTGCACTGCCTGTTTTTTCTCCAGTGCAAACATCATTATATCATCAATGACCAGCAAGTGAGCCTTTAATAGTTTATTATATTCCATTAAAGCTGACCTGGTTATATATTTCATTGATTTGTTCCATTGTCCGGAAGTAAGCTATGTAACCTGATTTAATTGCATCATAACAAAGTCCGGCGGCAATGAAAGTCTTCCTTGTACCGGAAGGGCCCATCAATAAAATATTAAAAATTTTCTCCATCCACATGCATTCTCTCAGTTGTATCAGCTTTTGTTTACTGATGCCGTTAATAAAAGAATAATCGTAATTATCCAGGTAATAATTATGAGGCAGTTTTGCTGCTCGTTTTTATTCGTCTGTTTGATGTTGTCGGGTCGTCCTTTA
>CAZIRN010000110.1:0-7617 GCA_964541495.1 uncultured Rikenella sp.
AGTCCGTCAAAAACCATTTCTATGCTTCCGAAAATGATAATACAAAAACCCCAGAAGACCAGGGAATGGAAGAAGCCTATAATGGGCCTTCTGAAAATCTTTGTCTGGCCGAATGCCACCTTCATCATCAACCCAAACCTTTTACCAAGGTTTCTGATTGGAGGTGCAGGTTTTGTAAGCTTGAAGAAACCTATAATACGGCTTATCGTATAAAAAAATACTGCGAATGTAACCAGCAGTGCTATCCCAAATATGATCTGTTTAGTCACTTCTTAATCTCTTTTACTTTTTCAACAAGTTTCGGCAGTACTTTCAATGCATCACCTACTATTCCATATTGTGCGGCTTCGAAGATAGGTGCATCCTTGTCGATATTAATAGCAACGATATATTTCGATGAGCTGACTCCTGCAAGATGTTGTGTAGCACCTGAGATACCGGCAGCAATATAAAGGTTAGGTGATATGATTTTGCCTGTTTGCCCTGTGTGTTCTTCATGAGGTCTCCATCCCTCGTCGGAAACCGGCCGTGAGCAGGCAGTTGCGCCGCCGAGCAATTCGGCAAGCTCTATTATCGGGCCCCAGTTGTCGGGCGATTTCATTCCTCTGCCGCCCGAAACAACAATTTCAGCATCGGTGAGCAGTATCTTTCCGGTCTGTTTCTGTGTATCAATAACATTTGTTTTAATCATGCCCGGTTCAATGTCCCGGTCTATTTTTTCAATGGAAGCTTTATTCTCAGTCTCTTTAGTCCCGAATGAATTCTGAAGGATAGTAAGTATTCTTATTCCGGTTTTTATTACTGTATGTGCCCATGCATTGCCGGAAAAGGCTCTCTTTTTGACTATAAACGGATCTATTGATATAGGCAGGCCGTTCACACAAGCGCCTACTCCTGCTTTCAGCCTGACAGATAAACGCGGTGCAACAGCTTTACCTGTGTTGTTATGCGATATAACCATCACTTTTGAATCACTCTTTATAGCAATATCTGCTATGATTGATGAATATACCTGGCTATCAAGGCCTTTTAAAAGTTCGTTGTTTACGCTAATAATTCTCGAAGCCCCATAACTGCCGAGCTTAATAAGCTCATCATCTTCAACCTGGCCGATAGAAAGAGCTACAACATCGGTATTCATCATATCTGCCACACTACGGGCGTATGAAACAAGTTCGTAAGAGAGTTTTTTAAACTTGCCGTCCCAGTTTTCTGTAAATACAAGCACTGACATAATATAGAAATTTATTTTTCTCTTAAATAACTTTTGCTTCGTTTTGTAAAAGAGTAATCAGTTCGCCCGGATTATCAGGGCTAATAAATTTGCAAGCTGCCCTTTGGGCCGGCTTTTCATAAGCAATGACTCCGGTAAGAGGTTCTATTGGCGCCGGTTCGTAAACCCTTATCTGTTTTGTTCTGGCAGTCATTATGCCTCTCATCGAGGCTATTCTGGGTTCTTTGGCAATGCCTTTCTGAACTATAGCCACAAACGGAACCTGTACTGAAAGAGTTTCCTTGCCGCTATCTATTTCGCGGATAATCAGTGGATTGCCCCCTTCGATATCAAGCGATGAAACAGCCGATACAGAAGGTATTGCAAGGAACTCGGCAATCATACCTCCGACAAGCGATTCGTTATAATCGCTTGATTCAATTCCGCACATGATAATGTCAAATTGTTCTTTTTTTACAACTTCCGCAATCTGTGCCGCAACGAAATAAGCGTCGGAAGGTTCGGCATTGACTCTGACGGCATCGTCGGCTCCAATTGCAAGAGCCTTCCGTATCGTCGGTTCGGAAGCTGCCAGACCGACATGAACCACAGTTACAGTTTTAACACCGGTTGCAGGATTATCCTTCAACTCAAGAGCCCTCGTAAGTGAAAGTTCATCCCATGGATTGATAACCCATTGAATGCCGGCAGTGTCGAGATTTTTATTATCTGCGGTAAATTTTACCTTTGTGGTTGTGTCGGGCACATTACTGATACAAACCAGAATTTTCATAATTAAATATTAACGGATACTAAAATTAATTCCATAAGATGCGGCAAATATAATAATTAATGATTCACTGCCAAAAAACGCAAAGATCGGAAAAAATGAAAAATAAGATATAAATTCACACTTCTTCATTTTCGAAGAAAGCCGATATCAAAATGAAGTATTTAAAAATATACGGTGCCATTTTACTTACGATGATTTTCTGGTCGTTTTCCTACATCTGGTTCAAAATGGCCAATGAAAATTATAAGCCTCTTACAATAATTTTCCTGAGACTTTTATGTGCTGTAATCATTCTTACAATATTTCTTTTAATCAGACATGAGTTCGTTCCAATAAAAAAGGAAGACCGTAAATTATTTGTGATTCTCTCAATATTTGAGCCATTTCTATATTTCATCGGTGAAAGTAACGGGCTTACTTATGTTACTTCCACAACAGGTGCGGTAATAGTTTCAACGATTCCAGTCTTTGTTGCCATTGCCGTATGGATTTTTTTCAAACAGCGTCTGAGAATTATAAACTATGCAGGCATAGTTCTTTCGTTTATAGGAATAGTGGTTTTTGTAGTTGACAACGGCGGAGCTCTCACATTCAATATTAAAGGACTGTTGTTCATGGGTCTGGCAGTCTTTTCTGCAACCGGATATAACATTTTGCTCGAGAAGCTTGTGGAAAAATACAACCCGGTTTTTATTGTTAATGTTCAAAACATTATCGGTGTTATACTGTTCCTTCCTGTTTTTCTATTTACCGATATGAAACATTTTTTCTCTACTCCGCACAGCTTAAAATCATTTATCCCTATTCTCGAACTTGCACTTTTCGCTTCGTGCTTTTCTTTCGTCTTGTTTGCCTGGTCGGTGAAACAGATAGGCGTGGTAAGAGTAAATCCCTTTTCTAACTTCACCCCTGTATTAACAGCAGTTTTCTCCTATTTTCTTCTCGGGAATACCCTTACTCTTCAGAATATTGCCGGTATGATTATTATTATATGCGGCGTTTCCCTTACACAGATAGACCGGCATAATCAGAATATCGGGGATAAAATGATATTGACAAACAAATCGGGCTGATTTTATCGTTTTATAAATAATTAAACTTCACTATATTCCGTTAAATATTATATTTGCTTTGGTGGCATCAAGTAAATTAAATATAGCTTTTCTGCTTACATTTTTTTCTATAACTGTTTTTCCACAGACGGGAGGCGACAATGTATATGAATTTCTTAATCTTACACGTTCAGGCCTTGTTGCTTCTATGGGTGGAACCAATGTATCGCTCAGAAACGGTGATCTAAATCTTGCAGTAAACAATCCTTCTCTCCTTTCTGCAGAAATGAATGGAAACCTAACCCTGAATTATGTAAATTATCTGGCAGGAATCAATTACGGAATGACAATGTATTCGATGTCATTTCGCGGAGTCGGTAACTTTGCCGCCGGAATAACATATCTCAATTACGGTTCGTTTAAAGAATCGGACGAGTCGGGTAATATTACCGGAAGTTTTACTGCCGCTGAGTATGCTCTTTCAGTTATCTGGTCGAAAGATATTGATTCGACCTTTTCCGCCGGAATAACATTAATTCCTGTTTTATCACATCTCGAAAAGTACACTTCCGTTGGGTTGGCTTTCGATATCGGTGCATCGTGGCATTCTGCAAATAACCTGACCTCAGCCGGGGTTGTAATAAGGAATGCCGGATTTCAGATAACAACTTATGCAGGAGAGGAAAGGGAGAAACTGCCTTTTGAAATTCAGGCAGGTCTCTCCCATCACCTTGCCCATGCTCCTTTAAGATTCTCAATAACACTGCGGCATCTTGAGAAATTTGACCTTACTCACGAATACTCATCTCCTGAACCGGCCACTAAATCGGAATTTGCTGAAAATCTTCTCAGACATTTCATTGCAGGAGTCGAACTGATACCTCATAAGAATTTTTATTTTTCAGCAGGTTACAATTACCAGCGGCTGAAGGAACTGCAGGTCGAGTCAAATGTCTCAACAACCGGTTTTTCATGGGGCTTCGGCATAAACACAACATACCTGAGCCTCGGATTCGGAAGAGCTGCTTTCCACCTTGCAGGAGCATCGAATTATTTCACATTGGTCATAAAACCGGGATTGTTCCTGAGAAAAAATCTTTAAATTCCGGCAGATGAATGATGAATATAGAACATCAACCAAGCAACAAGAACCAAGTATAACAAAAATCAAAGAATATTGAATATCGAACTAGAAATAATGAAGTAAGAAGAAAAGTATTTAGTAATCCGGATAAATTTTTTATCTATTAAATAATGGAAGAAAAACTGATTATTGCAATTGATGGTTATTCCTCGTCGGGGAAAAGTACGTTTGCAAAAGCAATCGCAAAGGAACTTAATTATATCTATATTGACAGCGGTGCGATGTACAGGGCTGTAACACTTTACTGCCTGAGAAAAGGACTGATAAACAAGGACGGAATTGATGTAGAGGGAGTAAAAAAAGCGCTTAAAGATATTCATATTGACTTTGTTTATAATCCTGATTCAGGGGAATATGAAACATGGCTCAATTCAGAAAATGTTGAACAGGAAATCAGGAGCATAGAAGTTTCGAAATTTGTGAGTCTGATAAGCCAGATACCCGATGTGCGCAAAAGGATGGTTGAACTACAGAGGGAGATTGGTACTCATAAAGGAATAGTGATGGATGGTCGTGATATCGGAACAGTTGTATTCCCCGACGCCGATATTAAAATATTTATGACAGCATCGTTTGATGTCAGGGCACAAAGAAGGTTCGACGAATTGCAGGCAAAAAAAGAATCTGTTGACTACAGGGAAATTAAAAAAAATATTATCGAAAGAGATTCAATGGATGAAAACAGAGCTGTAAGTCCCCTCAGAAAGGCTAAGGATGCAATAATACTGGACAACACAAATATGACTCTTGAAGAGCAGATGTCATGGATACGCGAAGTAATCAGCAGAAAAAGAAGTGAAAATCGAGATCGACAATAATTCAGGATTTTGTTTCGGGGTTCGTAATGCCGTCAGGATGGCTGAAGACGCTTTATTGTCAGGAGAAAAGCTATACTCTCTCGGACAGATTGTACATAACGACCTTGAAGTTGACAGGCTTCATAAACTCGGGCTTCAAACCATTGATTATGAACAGTTCAGAAAACTAAAGAACTGCAGGGTGCTTATTCGGGCTCATGGCGAACCGCCAGAGACATACAGGATTGCTTCAGAAAACAATATTACACTTATAGATGCAACCTGCCCGATAGTAAAGAAACTGCAGGAGAAAATCAGAAATACCTGGGTAAAATTGCAGGAGAAAAGTGGCGAGCTTATTATATTCGGCAAACCAGGCCATGCTGAAGTTCTTGGATTAATGGGCCAGACAGGCAATAAAGCTACCCTTACCGACGGCACAATAAATCTCGATAAAATAGATTATAGCAAAGAAATACATCTCTTTTCACAGACAACTATGAATTATGCCGACTATAATCATCTGGCGATAAGAATTATAGAGAGAATTAAAGAAAACGGCATAACTGATTCAGACCACAACCTTTTTGTACATCATACAATTTGCAGGCAGGTCAGAAACCTCCAGCCGGCACTCAAAAAGTTTGCCCGGAGTCATGATATAATTATTTTCGTAAGCGGTAAAGAGAGTTCGAATGGAAAGGTTTTATTCGAGATATGTAAAAATAATAATCCTGAATCGTATTTCATTTCATCCCCTGCTGAAATCAGAAGAGAGTGGTTTGAAGGCAAAAAATCAGCGGGTATATGCGGCGCCACTTCTACTCCCAAATGGCTAATCCACGATGTAAAAGATAGAATTAGCACACTTAATTTTTAGTTTTTTTGCAAGATGTAAAAAGCATGAAAAGAATTACCTTTGCCGGCTGAAAATGTTTCTAAAATGGGAAAAATCAAAAAAATAGGTGTACTCACCTCTGGAGGAGATGCACCCGGAATGAATGCTGCTATAAGGGCAGTTGTAAGAACTGCAATCTATCATGAACTTGAAGTTGCAGGAATACGTCAGGGTTATGCCGGAATGATTAAATCTGATTTCCTGCCGTTAGTTTCAAGCAGTGTAAGCGATATAATCCAGAGAGGTGGTACGATTCTAAAGACAGCAAGATGCGAGGAGTTCAAAACGCCTGAAGGCAGAAAAAAAGCATATAATAACCTCAGGTCTGCACAAATTGACGGCGTGGTGGTAATAGGAGGCGATGGCTCCTTTACCGGAGCAAGGCTGTTTAATGAGGATTATGATATACCGTTTGTCGGTGTTCCTGGCACTATTGACAACGACATTTATGGAACTAATTATACAATAGGTTATGATACAGCGCTCAATACCGTTGTACAGGCAGTTGATAAAATCAGAGATACTGCAAGTGCCCACGACAGGATCTTCTTTGTTGAGGTAATGGGTGCTGAGGCAGGTTTTATCGCGCTTTTCAGTGGCATTGCCACAGGTGCCGAAGCAATAATCATACCTGAAGTAAAAGGAGAAGCCCGCAACCTTAGAAAAATACTCTTTGAAGGAAAAAGAAGGAAAAAAGCAAGCAATATTATTATAGTTGCTGAGGGTGATGAGGAAGGAGGAGCTATCGCACTGGCCGAAAAATTTAACAAAGAATTCCCTGAAGTTGATGTAAGGGTAACTGTTCTCGGACATCTGCAACGAGGCGGATCACCAACGGCGATTGACAGGGTAAATGCAAGCCGCCTCGGCTCAGCAGCAGTTGATGCTCTCCTCGACGACCAGAAAAGCGTGATGGTTGGACTCCAGAACGACGAGATCGTTCTTGTTCCTTTCAGCAAAGCAATTAAACTTCATAAAGACGTGAACCGCGATTTACTAACCCTCGCAGGAATACTTTCAATTTAATATAAATTATGGATCCATCTATAGTATATTTTACAAATCTAAGAACAAAACCTTCAGTAAATCTTCTTAAAAAATTCGAAATACTTATCCGCAGGGCAGGCATAGAGAAAATTGATTTCAACCGCAAGTTCACTGCAATAAAAATTCATTTCGGCGAACCCGGCAACCTTGCCTATCTGCGTCCAAACTTCGCCCGTCAGCTTGTGAAACTACTCAGGAAGAATGATGCTATCCCTTTTCTTACAGACTGCAATACTTTGTATTTCGGCAGAAGGTCAAATGCCCCCGACCATCTGAATGCAGCTTTCGAAAACGGCTATAATCCAATGGTAACAGATTGCCCAGTTATAATTGCTGACGGACTTAAAGGAATTGACTACAGGGAGATCAAACTCAACCTCGAGTATTGTACTTCGGCAAAAATTGGTTCAGCTATTGCCGATGCCGATATCATAATCACTATGAGCCACTTCAAAGGTCACGAGCTTACAGGCTTCGGAGGCACTTTAAAAAATCTGGGAATGGGTTGTGCTTCTGTTGGCGGGAAACTATTCCTCCATTCAGGGTCGTCGCCTGAGATTTATGAGAAAAATTGCACCGGTTGCAAAATCTGCGAAAAGTTCTGTAATTATGGAGCTATAAAGGTGGGAAAAGACAAAATTGCACATATAAATTATCAATTATGCACAGGCTG
>CAZIRN010000111.1:0-7617 GCA_964541495.1 uncultured Rikenella sp.
TGTCGCATCCGTTTCATCAGTGTTCTAATTGCAAATAAAATAATAATATAGAAATTGTCTGAAAAAAAGGAAATATGGAACAAAGCAGAAAGAGCAATCCGGTTAAAATCAGATTTTCAAATAAAAAAATAACTTTGGAACCTGAAAAACACATTCAAATATTTACAATGCATATAAATAAAAGATTTTCTGCATTAATACAGGTTCTGATTACAACATCATCTATATTATTGTCCCAATCAAGTGAAAATAAGTTCAGCCCAATTGCGGAAATTTTTACGGATTTTCATTTTGCACCATGGAACAGCGATACATACAAGGGCTTCAGTGTTAAAAGAGCATGGTTTGGCAGTGATTTATATTTCGATGATAAATTTCATGCAACATTTATTTTGAATATGGTAAAACTACTCGATACAATGCCATACTATGGTGAAAGATCACCAATAAGGGAAGCATCTATTGGATATAATTCGGAAAAACTGAAGATTGCTCTTGGAATAACCGGCACAAGAGTAATGATGTTTCAACAGAAATTCTGGGACAAACGGTATGTAGCAAGTACTTTTCAATCGCTTAATGGTTACGGATGTCTTTTTGATTTCGGGCTTGCTTTGGATTACAAATTCAACGATATTATAGAAGCAGACTTTACACTCATGAACGGGGATGGCATACTCAACAAAACAGATGGAAGTTTAAAAGCCTCTGCAGGAATAAATATTTATCCGTTGAAGCAAACTGTATTGAGAATTTACGGCGATACACGCAAAAAGAACGGATTATGGCAATCAACATTTATTGGTTTTGCAGGATTCTCATATAGTGTTATAAAAATTGGAGGTGAAATAAGTTACAAATCAAACCTTGATCTTAAAGAAGACCATAATGCATGGGGCTTTTCAACGACAGGTTCAATAAACCTGTCGGAAAAATTTCAGCTTTTTGCAAGATACGATTATTCGACTTCGGTCAAAGTTCCGGGGGACGCTATGGAATGGAATTACATAAAAGACAATTCTCTCGTAATAGGAGGTTTACAATACACTTTTAATAAGTCTGTCAGAATCGCACTTGATTACCAGGCAACTATCCCTGCCGACAAAAACCGGAATATAAGTGATATAATTTTTTTACATGCTCATTTCAAACTTTGAAACAATTATTCCCGGCAAGATTAGTTAAGGTTCTCAATAATCTCATGTTTTTTCGTAAATTATATCAGCTTTTCTTCCAAAAATTTTTCCAGTAATCTGAATCCATGAATAATAATTATCGAATTTTCAAATCTTCAAATTTCATGAATACAATCATTATTGCTTACTTTACAAATTTGTTGTAAGAAATCACGTTTATAAGAAAAATAAATTTTGAAGAGATTTTTATTTACCGGAGTTATTGTATTTTTTACTGTTTTATCTGTTTCAGGGCAAATTCCGGGATGGAAGAAACTGATACAGGCAACGGGTTTTATTACCGATGATGAAAACAAACCGGTTTATAACGCTTCTGTTATTTCAAAAAAACTCAACAGAGGAACTATAAGCGAATTTTCCGGTATATATTCAATTATATCAATACCTGGTGATACTATAACAATTAGCGCCCTCGGATATAAAAAATATTTTTTCAGTATCCCTGAGGACTTTGACGGACAGATTTTCAAAAAGGATGTAAGCCTTATATCTGACACTATATCTATTGAAGGAATTACCATTCTTCCATGGAGGAATTATGAAGAATTCAAAAGAGAATTCCTATCCACTCTGCCCGCTTTAAAGCCTGAGCTCCGTAATATGTACCAGAATCTGGCAATTATTCAAAGAAGTATTGAAAACAATGAAGGCAAAATAACACCGGAAGCTGGCTACAGGATGGCTATGCAGCAAACTGCAGACGGCATTATTACACGAAACCAGTCTCCGGTAAATAATCTGTTAAACCCTTTTGCATGGGCTAAGTTTTTCAGCGGAGTCAAAAACGGACTCCTTAAAAATGAAAAATCAGAACAAAAAAAGCAAAAACAAAACTAAGATTTCAAACAACGACTAGATACAATATTTTATTTCTAAGAAGCTATTATTCTTTGTTTGCCAGAATAATTGGAGGAGAGATTATTAAATAATAGAGGAAAATATTTTCCCTGATTTATTTGCGTAAGCAAACATTCGGAAACAATCAGTCAAAATAGCAAGTGTACTTTCGCAACCGGCAATAATTAGTAATTTTGCACTATATGATACGTAGCAAGGAAAAACTTGTCGGCATTCTTGGTGCAATAGTGATACACCTTATTGCTGGGATAATATTGATGATTGTCAAAATAGGTTCGCTCGATATAAATAAATATGTACAGGATTACAAAATTGTCCTTCAGTTTGATGAAATCCCCGATCTACTCGATTCAGGGTTTGAAACAGGTACTTCCGGCGGTTCCGAAAATGTTTATTCCGGAGATCAGGAAGTCCTTAATATTGCCCGTAACATCGCTGCAACACCTGATGTAAAAATCAATCCTGATGACTATCTCGAAAAAGTAAAGGAAGAGATGATAAAAAGCGGACTTCTTGGGCCGGATAACTTTATTGACGAGCAGAAAAGGCTTATGGCTGAAAAACAGAATGGAGGGATTGAAGTTCAGCAAAAAGAACAGGAGAAGTCTGATGAAAATATTCAGGAATCAAATGAAATGGCTGCAAAGTATAGCGGACCAACAAGAATATATTATTATCTGCCGGAAAGAGTTCAAATTTATCTTCCTATCCCCGTTTATAAATGTGAGTCTGGGGGAAAAGTAACCGTTTCTATCGAGGTTGATCCAAAGGGATTTGTTACCAGAGTGTCTGTGGTTGACAGCGAAAGCACAACTTTAGATCCTTGCCTTACAGAAGCGGCAATATCGTCCGCTCAAATATCGAGATTCACACCCAATGCCTCGGCAACAAAAAATATTTTTGGCACAATCACTTATCATTTCGTGCCACAACTGGAAAAAAATTAAGGAGTATTTTTCTTTCCCCTGCATGCTGCCATTCATAAAAACCCTTCACGGGAATAATGCATCTTCTGGCAATAAATGAGTCTGAAAATGAAGGCTTTGAACATCGAACATCGAATATCGAAGATTGAAGGTTGAACATATAGATTGCTTATTTCAGAGAGATATCATTCGACAACGGAGCATAAATCTGGTATGTAAAAAGGTCGCGTTCTGGCCATTTACGTACTTTCGAAAGTGCAACTGTTATGAAATAATTTATGTCGGATGAAATTTCCGGTCCGTTCCAGCAGCTTGTGTTCAGAAGTATAGCCCAGACTGTGCCGTCGGACTGTCGTTTAACCATTCCTGAAGTACCGGGGAAAGAGCCTGTCCTCCACCATGTTCCGTCCGATGCTGTTGCTTTCCAGCCGGCAGGTGCATAGCCGTTAAGTGTATTAGTCATGAATTCGACCGATTCTTTGCTCAGAATGTCTTTTTCTGAATCGCAACCGTCAATAGCAAGTACAAATTTTATAAGGTCAGGAGCTGTTGCAACCCAGGCTCCTGCTGCACCGAGTGATTCAATATCATTTCCGCCGTAGCTTGCAGGGAGCAGTTCTCCTGTTCCATATACCGACGGTTTTATAACGGCATCACCGGGCTCATAATAAGAAACCTCAAAGGGCAGTTTTTCTCTCTTAAGATTATGGGCCAGACACATATCGTAAATTCCTGCCAGCTCAAGTATATTCTTCCTGCAGTAGACTTCATAAGGCATTCCGCTTACTTTTTCAATCACAAGTCCGAGTATGGCATATCCAAGATTTGAATAGGAGCGTCCGGTACCTGGAGTAAAATGAAGATTCTTATTAAGGGCAAACCGGACGATTGTTTTGGTATCTACCGGGGGGGAAATGCCCATTTCCTTTGCAACAACCAGCGGCATGAACATCTGGTCGCCCCATCTTGTAGTCCATCCGCCTTCATGGGCAAGCAGATGAGCAACTGTTATATTGTAAACTCTTTTGTCTTTCGGATTACTGTAGAAAGGGTCATTCAGGATCCCTTCCGGGCCGAAAACATTATCAAATACTGAGATTTTTCCTTCTTCCTGCAGTTTCATAATTGCCGCTGCAGTAATAAGTTTCGAAATGCTTGCTATTCTGAAGCGGCTGTAAGGTTTTACCGGTTCTTGGGAGGCACTGTCGGCATAACCGAATCCCTTTGCATAAACAAGGTTCCCATCCTTTGCAACTGCTATGGAAGCTCCTACTATATTCCATCTACGGATAAAATTGTTTACGACTTTTTCAAATCCTTCAAATTCAGGAGAATCCGACTGCTCATTTGAAATTCTTATATTTTCCGGAACCAGTTTCTCAACTAAACGATCGTCTTTTTCAACTGCTTCAGGGCCGTATCCTGCCAGAAGTGCCAGAATTACAACAAATAATAATTTGATTGTTTTTTTCAAAATCCTTATATAACTAATGCAAAAATAAAAAATATCACAAAAAAAATTTATCTGCTATATTAATAACATAGTTCCTGTATGTCAAAAATATAAACTAAATTAATATCTTTGTGTTATGCCTATGAAAGCCTCAACATATCTAAGAAAGACTATCACCCTTATGCTGTTTTTATGTGCACTTTGCAGATCAATGTCTCAGGAAAGTGAACAGGAAGAGGGTGATACGCTTAAATACCAGAATGTATTGAGAGGCCCCGACGTTGAATTTAACCTGAATTACAGCCTTTTTACCGCATCGGCTGAAGGTGACGTGGCAGGAATAAGATGGTTAATTAAACATGGGGCAGATATTGAAACCTCAACAAATGAAGGAGCGACTCCGCTCCATTTTGCAACTGCAAACAATAAACATGCTGCTGTGAGAGTTTTGCTGGAAAATGGCGCTAATCCGGATGTCTTGTCAGAGTATTCCGAAGCACCCCTGCACATAGCAGCAAAAAACAATTATCTGGAAACAGCCGAGATATTGGCACGTTATGGAGCAAATGTCAATATCACCGACAGGTTCGGAGCAACGCCTCTTCATTATGCAGCGGCATATGGCTACTTTGAGATGGTTGATATGCTGCTTTATTATGAAGCAGCCACATATATCAAAGACAAAGAGGGAACTACTCCTCTTATGGCGGCAATCTGGGCAGGACATGCAGATATTGCCGACCTCCTTATACAAAATGGTGCAAATTTTTCTGAAAAAGATAAGGATGGATTTACTCCTTTTCTTATTGCAGCACAGAATGGAGATACTCTGATTATGGATCTTCTTATAAGACGATTTATAAATATTTATGAAACAAATAATTACGGTTACAATGCGCTATCGCTGGCAATAAAGTCGAATCATACTGAAGCCGTGAAATATCTTCTAAGAAAAGGAAACAGGTGGGTAAGTGAAAATCCAAGCTCTATTAATCCTTATTTAGTTGCAGTTACGTATGGAAGGAAAGAAATTTCAGAAATACTGGCAAAAAATAATATACCGGTTGTTTCCGAAAGGAGAATAGACCAGATAAACTTTCTGCCGGGTATAAAATTTTGCCTTCATGATTTTTATACAGGAGTTTCGATATCTGCGAAGGAAATATCAAAAAATTTTGGATTCATTTTAGGATATGATTTCAAACCGGCTTATTCCCGCGTGCTAATGAAGGTCTCAGATGAAATGTTCTATCAATATATGGACAAAAGTTCGCTGGCATACGCTGGCATTTTTAAAGATTACCCCGTTACTGATAATCCGCTTGGTGGCAACTGGTTTTTTACACTTTTCATTTCAGGAGGCTACTTCTCAGGCAACAAGTTTAAAGGAACAGATATTGTTCCGGACAACAAATTCAAAATTATGCCGGCAGCAGGAATGAAATTGCTTAAAAATCATTTTATTTTACAATTTAATGTAGAGTATTTTAATCTGCCCTTCTACAGAATTGGCCCTTTATGGATTAACGCAGGCATTGGTTACAATATGTTTTTCAATAAGATAAGAGCACCAGGGAAAATAATAAAATGGTACTGAACTATTTATGAAAAAGTATATCAATTATGCCCTTTACATTTTTCTTATGGTCGTTTTTTCATGCGACGAGAAACCTTTATTAATCAGTTGTGACGAATGCACTGAAAAAGAACCTGATTATGCCACCTTGATAATAAAACTCGATAAAAATATCATAGAAGAATTTTCACCTTCTGCTGTAGTAAGAATTTATGAAGGCAAACTGGAAGACAATATTCTTATTGAAACCTACTATGTACCGAACCTTAAATTTGTAATAAATGTTGCACTGAATAAAAAATATACTGTCACTGCAACTTATACTGATGAGAGAGGAGTTGTGTATATTGCGGTTGATTCGGCATATCCGAGAGTAAAATACGAAAAGAGCCAATGCGAAAATCCTTGTTATTATATTTATGACAGGACTGTCAATCTGAGGATTAAATATAAAAATTAATAAGTGTTCAATTTACACTTTTTCTCCTGACAAAGCCTTTCTTAATTCATTTGGTGTGATATTTGTTTTTAGGAATCCGGATTCAGCCAGGCTTATCTGGCCTGTCTCTTCCGATACGACGACAACAAGAGCATCGGTTTTTTCAGATATTCCGAGCGCTGCTCTGTGTCTCATGCCATAATCACTTGAAATGTTTGTTTGTTCGGTTATAGGGAGAGGGCATCGTGCCGCAATTATCTGTCCGTGTTCTATAAGCACAGCACCGTCGTGAAGAGGAGTGTTTTTGGAAAATATTGTCTCGAGAAGTTCAGAACTGATTTGTGAATTAAGCTTTTTACCGCCTTCCGACCATGGCTCAAGAGTTCCGGTACGACCTATAACAATGAGGGCGCCTGTTTTTTTTCGGGCAAGCGAATCCACAGCCCGAACTATCTCTTCAATATTATGTGGACTTCCTTTCTGCGAATTCCTTTCAAAAAGATATTTTAAGCCCGGCAAATGCCTGCTGTAAATATATTTATTGCCTGTTATAAGGAGAAATCTTCTTATCTCCTGCTGAAACACAATTATAAGCGCTATAACGCCTACACCTATGACCTGGCCAAGAAGAGTGCTCATAAGCTCAAGGTTCAGGGCCTTGACGAGAAGCCAGAAAATATAAATAAAAAAAATTGTAATGAATATGCTCAGAGCCGGAGTTCCTCTAATAAGCTGGTAAAGCTGGTAGAACAGAATAGCCACAAGGAAAATATCAACTATATCCAGAAAAGTAATTTTGAAAGGCATTCTAACAACTTATTAATCTATGTTATAATAACAAAATCTTTTCCTCTTCCTTAATTCTTAATACAAGATCACGTGTCTGTACAGCCTCTTTTACATCATGAACCCTTATGATATCGGCTCCATTCAGCAATGCAATGGTATTCAGTACAGTTGTACCGTTAAGAGACTCATCAGGAGTAATCCCAAGTGTTTTCCATATCACCGATTTCCTCGATACTCCTACAAGTAACGGCAATCCTGTGATACTGAACTCGCTCAGACGCCGCAAAATCTCGAAGTTATGCTCTGCAGTTTTTCCAAATCCAATACCTGGATCAATGATTATGTCCTTAACGCCGGCCGACTGAAGTGTTACAATCTTC
>CAZIRN010000112.1:0-7604 GCA_964541495.1 uncultured Rikenella sp.
CAAATGCAATTCTTATCAAACTTAACCAGATTGGAACGGTTACTGAAACTCTCGAAACAATAGAACTTGCATTCAAAAATAGTTATAATGCCTTTGTTTCTCACCGCAGCGGCGAGACATCCGATAGTTTTATAGCCGACCTCACCGTAGCTGTAAATGCAGGGCATCTTAAAACAGGCAGCGGATGCAGAAGTGAACGAATTGAAAAATTCAACCAGCTTATGCGCATTGAGCGGCAACTCGGCAAGTCAGGAAAATTTGCCGGAAAGAAAGCATTTAAGAACGCTTAGAATATAACTCAACTTCCTCTCTTATTTGCAGCTTATGGGCTTTACATGTCCTTAAGCTGCTTTTTTTATCCCGGTAAATGATATTCTGTAAAAAATGTGCATATAACTGTTAATATTTTTATTCGAATTAATTTTGTGATTGTATATTGTTTTAAATAAAATCATTAATTTGCACACCGAAAATTTTTCCATAACATGGACGATTATCATTTATGTTGTTGAATTAAACAGAGGTTCTGCATTTACAACCTCTGTTTAAAAATATGGAGGATTGTATTATGCGGACTTTCTTGAAAAATTCAACCGGCATTGTTCCATGTGCAGAGTGGGAACCCGGTTCCTGGATACATATCGAATGCCCGGTAGCGGAAGATAAAGAGTTTCTTAATAGTTTTAATTTTCCGGTATCATTTCTAAATGACCTGGAAGATATTGACGAGCGTCCACGTATTGAACTCGAAGATGGATGGTATTTTATAATTATCAGGATCCCCTACCGCAATGGAGACCCAAAACTTCCTTTTTCTACGGCTCCGCTCGGGTTAATTTTTAAAAACGACACATTTATCTCTATATCTCACGTTAAAACCGAACTGATTCCGGATTTTCTGAACTATACGGTTAGAAAAAACATTAATTATAAAGATTACTTCGACCTTGTTCTGCGACTTATTTTGAATTCATCCGTCTGGTTTCTGAAATATCTGAAACAGATAAATTTGCATATCAAAGCCGCTGAAAATGAACTGGAAAAATCTGTCAGAAATGAGCAACTTCAAAAATTATTGCAAATAGAAAAATGCCTTGTTTATTTTACTACTTCATTAAATGGCAATGATATTTTGATAAACAGGCTAAAGAACATAAAGAGCCAGAGAGATAAGTATGACGAAGAACTCCTGGAAGATGTGGAAATAGAATCCAAACAGGCACAGGAAACAACAAACGTTTTCAGCGATATCTTAAGCGGCATGATGGATGCATACGCTTCGGTAATTTCGAATAACCTTAATATTATAATGAAAAGACTTACATCAATTTCAGTGTTACTTATGATTCCCACACTAATTGCAAGTCTTTATGGAATGAATGTGCCTAATGGCCTGGAGAATTTTCCATTCGGATTCCTGATAATCTTTACAGTATCACTCGGTTTATCTGTAATAGGCTTACTATTTATGAAGAAAAATCAATGGTTTTAATATTTTGTTTTTATATCTTTATGAGATATTTTGACAAATTTAAAACCTGGTTTCTTTTTTCCCAAACTATTGCAGATGTTAAATGTGCAGTTATATTTATTGATAATAATAATTCTTCTTGCCGGATATATAGTATTCCTTCATATTAAACTTGTCAGAAGAGATATTCGGATCGAGAACCTGCTCATGCAAATCGACAATCAGGTACAATCAACGACATTAGAAGAAATAAAAGATGAAAAACTATTCAGCACCGAAGTGATGAATTTCATATTTGAATACGAATACAAGGCAAAGATTTATCTGCATTATACAAAATTAAAGAGTGATGCTGAAAACATAATAAAAGAAGGATTCAGGTTTGCGGATTCATTTTACAAAACTGCATTTTCTGTAACCGAAGATAAACTGGACCTTTTTATGAAGCATAACGGCAAGAAGCTTTTTGGCGATTACGTTGTTGTTATTTGTATATCCAATGAAATAATAAATTACTACAACAATGAAATAGTAAAAGCAGGCTTGAAAAACTGCAGATATGAAACTATTCTAACTGAAAAACCCCCTGAAAAGAACGACAATTCAGATAATATATATTTACTTCCCTCGAAATATATTAAAGGTATTTTTAACCATCGCACAGGCGAAATAGCTGTCAATCCTGAATTTGATCCCGATTATTCGTCTCCATGGTTTATCAAGAACCTCGAACAGATTAAAAATGCTCCCAATCAATCAAAGTACATAGCTTGAGCAGGCAAAATTTTAATTAATAATAAAATCCAATAACCTGAAAAGTACTTAGAATCCGGCTACAAATCCGGCGCTTATTTTACAATATTTTTGTTCGCCATCGAGCCATGTAAATTCTGAAAGCAGCCTTAAATTTCTTCTGAGTAAATAGCCATACTGAATTGAAGCAGATTTATAATCAAGAATATCGTAATCCGATTCAACCTGGTTTAGAAGCCCTGTTAAGTACCAATTGCTCATATCGCCTTTTGGGGTAAAAATAATCTCAATGTAGCCGCCGTGAGTATCTGCATCAGTGACCCAATCACCTAACTCGCTGTTATAAATCCTTGAATCGGTTCTAAATATATATTGCGCATTGACAATTAGCTTTTGATTAAGATTGAAATTAACCACAGGGCCGCCCATATTCGTTCTGCATGGCAATTCAACAGGTGCACCGTTTACAATTTCTTTGCCCGTATAGCCTAATAATCCCAGACTTAAATTATTGCCGAGAGGTTGAGTCACATAAACAAGCAGATTTTTATATTTATCTTTGTCAAAAAGTAATTCTTCTCCGGCACCGTTTATCCCATTGCCATTAAGAACCTCCGCAACAATACCTGTATTAATTTTGGGAATTTCGTAATCCAGCATTATGCCTCTCTCATACTTAAGCGATACATTCGATGTCCCTGGAACCGCGTTAAGTATTGCTATATCCTCGAGAGTAAGTCTTAATTCCCTTTTATAAAAGGGATCGCATGCCTGAAATTGTCCCACAGAAAAATTTATACCTGTTCCGAATAAATTATTGTAAGTAATAAAAGCATCTTCTATTCCGACAATATTTCCGCCTTCACTCATAAAAAAGTAAAAATAATAAGATAACCTATCAGAGAGCTCTCCGCCCGATAGCAGTTTCACACCGGATGGAGCACCAAAATCAATATTTCCGCTATTCCCCATATTATAAGAAGCAATCCCGTCAATTCTCACGGCAATAGGTAGTTCACGCAAAAGGGAAAGCTTTTCATCGCCTGTCTGAATGAAATATCTCGGGGCTTCGTATTCAGTCATTCTGTATCCGTTACTTGCAAAATCTTCGCCAAATGGTTTCAGATGGGGGAAAGGAGAATGACACACCTGACAGCTAATCTGATATTTTCGTGCAAATGCAGGCATACCTTTCGCAGGTTTAACTATAAAAAAAGAAAGGATTACTGCTGACAGAACTATTAAGGATTTTCGAGTGAGTATCATACTAATTTTTTTATTTACAAATTGTTTTAAGGTAAAACATTAATGCTGGTTGAATGAGTATTAACCACAGTAACTTCCGATTCGTCTGCTGGTACATTAAGGAAATCGGCAACAGTTTTGACAAGAAGCTGATAATTAAGTGTTGCAGTAAACTTCATAATACCAGGCGCGGCATCGAAAGGAATTTTGAATGTAAATGTTTCCACAACGGTCTGACGGGGCCCTATGCGGTAATCCACGCCAAGCTTTGCGGTATTCCACTGCATGATTGTCATTCTGCCTTCAGAATCGAAATAAGGCATCCGAAATATCCTGTTCCCGTATGGAATGCCATCACGCTGTAAACCTTTAAAGTCACTTATTTTTTTAGGAATCCCCATATCCTGATAGGCCAGATAATCTCCTGAAATTGTATATTCTTCACCATCAAAACCTTTTTTGTCAACATTAATATGATATTTGTTACCTTTTGAATCCGCAGCTTCAACGTTAAGCCATAATATTCTGTCTTCGACTGAGCCCGTAGGAAACTTGTGGCCTGTCTTGGCGTTATAAAGAGCCACAGTAAGTACAACATTTTCACCTGGTTCTGCAACTCTTATATCAGGTTGAATTCTCAGTTCAATCGTTCCTCTAACTTTACCCGCATCATGTCCGCCGTGAAAAAGATGAAGCCTTGCATCAGAACGCGGCTTGGACATTATTGCAGTAAGATATTGTGCTTTGGGCATATGGCAATCGTGGCAAAGAACTCCTTGTTGGGCATAAGGTCCTTCTTTCCATTCCAGTTGTGTCGATTTTACCCATATACCGTAAGGATTTTTTTCATTATGGCATATCCCACATATTTCAGTTGTATTAAAAATATCTTTTACAACGATATTATGTGCTGGAGATTCCACAAGCGGAGGCCTCCCTGCATATTTTGTCATGCCAGGCTCGATAAAATAACTGAAATTAAAAGGTGGGGCGGTTTGTGATGACTGAATGTGATGACAGACCTCGCATGAAACCGATTCATTCGCCATGGTTTTTTCTGAAGGCCTTGCAGGAGGTAATTTCCCGTTCATATAAGCTAACGGTGTATGACAGCCGTTACAACCGTCAACTACCTCCCTGAGAGATGGAACAGCATCTGCATGTGCTTCGGCAAGATCGAAATATTCAATTTCATCCCAGTGATGAGTATATGCTTGCGACATCATAGCCTGCGACCACTGTTCATAAATCCCTGGATGACATGTTTTACACTTCGCTGCATTTTCAAACTTGTTGTATTGGTATGCTCCCTTTAAATTTATCTGGCTTACCAAACCTTTGAAAGCAACTGAAAATATCAGAAGTGCAACGACAACTGATATCATAGCCCTTTTCTTTATTTTGTATCCCATATAGCTTAATTTAAACTAAAAAAGACTATATCGGTTTTCTATATTAGCCTGTATTTCCTTCTCTCAGTACTTTGAAATTTCATCACATCAGGAAACATGATGTTCTGAAAAATAATATTTTAACACTCTCAGAATCTAATTATTAATATATCAAAAGCTAGTATTAATTAAACTACTTATTCATTTCCATCAATTCCTTGTTTTCTTTCAGCAACCTGGTAACCTTTCTGCTTGTGTTTATGCCAATTAAGATGGAAAGCACGAGCAAAGCAGCCAGAACAACTGTAACAATCTTTACAGTTCCTGCATTTGCTTTAAGTGCAGATATAAGGGCATTATACATAAGCCAGAGACAATAAAACATTATTATCAGATTGACAATTGTGCCAAGTGTGAAGCTAATGCCTGTAAGAAAGCCGAAAAATGCTGATATCGGCATTATTACCATTAATGAAGCAGTAACTCTTAAACAGGGCTCGAAGTCGGTATTACCTTTACAAATTGCAGAAATAATAAGCAGAATTACAGCTCCTATAAACAATCCGATAATAGCCGTTACAACAGCCCAGATAAAGCCCATTATACCCGTAGCACCCCCAATTAATGTGCTACCGGCGCTCAATCTAAAAATTCCCCATAGGAAATAAAAAATGCCCGCAATAGCACCATAAATAACAGCTTTAATAAGAGGTTCGACCATCCCTCCGGATAGTTTCATTTCCGAAAAATAACTCTTCGGATTCAAAAGAGTTTCTTTCGATTCCTTTATGAATAAATTAAAATCAAAAGTTTTGTTATCCATAATAATTCAGGTTTTAGTGTAACAATATTAACATAAATGATTTATGTATATAAAAATTATGATAAACAACGTTTCGAATTTTAAACTAACCTCAAAGAACTCAACTTTCTAATGTAGTAATAAAATATTATATTTCAACAAATTTAGCGAATTACTATTAAAAATATCCTTAAAACTCTTTCAATGAATCGAAAAAAAATTATCCTTTCTGTCTCTCTTTTGACAGATATGCTATGACCTTTATTTAAAAAGCCCTCCCTATTTATTCATCTTTTCTGCTTTCTTGGCTTTTTTGGACGCCCGTTTTTCTTTCAAAGTCTTGGACGGCTCCTTTTTGTTCTTTGACTGTGCTTTATCCTTCTCGTGAGACATAATTATAAGTTTTAAGGTTAAACTTTTACAAATATAAAAAATTTAATGAGTTTTAGTACTGTTTCTTAAAAGAGTTATTAACAAATAATAAAATTTTTAAGCAAGTTGATTTAGCAATGAAGCGGCATCGAGGTCGAGATACCAGTAGAGAGTTCCGAAAACCGGTTTTATTTTTGACGCAGGGTAATCTGATGAATTTTGATTTTCAAGTATTTCATAAACAATTTCAGCTTTGTTACGGCCTGAGATCATGAATATAACTTTTTCGGCATTATTAATGACAGGAACTGTCAAAGTAATTCTTTTCTGATGTGTGACAGGATGTTCAGAAACCTCAAATATTCTTGATGAATTCAATAAATGACTGCTTTCGGGAAAAATCGAAGCAACATGACCATCTTCACCAAGTCCCAGATATATTATGTCAAATACAGGTAATCCAAGCCTGTTTGAAGTCAGCCTCTTTATTTCTCCTGAATACCTTTCAGCTTCTTCCAATGGATTGTTTTCTCCATAAATTCTATGAATATTTTTTTCCTCTATATCGGCTTTGTCAAAAAAAGCTTCACGTACAGACCGATAATTACTTTCAGGATCGTCAGGAGGAACACATTTTTCATCACTCCAGAAAAAATCAACATATTTCCACAAAGTATTCGTTCCATAGTCATTGCCAAGAACTGAAAAAAATTGCCTCGGGGTATTTCCTCCTGAAAATGCAACAGAAAGCCTTCGTTTGAAACGAGAAAAATCGTTTACCTGGTTCGAAATGCTGGCCGCAACTTCCTGCGACATTTCATAAAGATCCTTTGATATCCTTATTATCCTTTTCATCAGGTTTTTAACTGTTTATTCAGAAGATTGCTGCCGGAAAATTTATTTTATTAATTCAAATAAAATATATGTTTTCCTGATAATTTTATAATCAGAAAAAACTAAATAATATAGATAAAAATAGTTTAAAAAATAACTTTTTGTTTTTTAAAGAGAATAATTATTTTTGCAACAATTCTAAAAGTAATGAACAGCAGAGCTATTGTATTATCTATTATAGTCATTCTCAGGAGGTATATCTCAGGCTGAGAATGGTTTATTAATACATGGTTGATATTTATGGACCGTTCCCAGCTAAGGCGAACGGTTTTTTTTTGAACATTAAACATTAAAAATATGAGACCTGCTAACAAAGGATTTTATTTCAGCGAACTCGAACATGATAGTTGCGGAATTGGATTTGTTGCACATATCAAAGGACGCAAGTCACATTCTATTATTTCAAAGGGCCTCGAGGTATTATGCAATATGAGTCACCGTGGCGCAGAGGGAGCTGACAGCAGAACAGGTGATGGAGCCGGGATAATGATTCAGGTTCCTCGCGATTTCTATCTTATTCAGGGGTATGCTTTACCTCCTGCCGGCAACTTCGGAACAGGAATTGTTTTTCTGCCTCGTGATAATAATGATTCTAAGGAATGTGAAAGAATCCTCGAAAAAATTATAATCGAAGAAGGATTAAAACTTACAGGTTACAGGGATGTTCCAAGAAATA
>CAZIRN010000113.1:0-7574 GCA_964541495.1 uncultured Rikenella sp.
CATCTTCCATACCGAGGAGCTTAAGAGGTCCTGTAATTTCACAAGTTATTTTGTTTGAAGCATCATAAACCGGATTTCCTTTGTTGTCGGTTATGGTGATATATATTCTCGAAATATCTGTTCTGTTTGCTTTAATAGTCATAGCATCGCACAAAGCCTTTATCTTTTCAGGTTTTCCGTATGTATAGAGAGTGCATGTTAAAGTAATTAACCCTTTATTTTTTGCTACTGCCTTCAGTTCCCCCGGTTCGAATGGCACATCCCACGAGATTGTCCTGTTTGTAAAATCTGCCAGCTTCTTTACGCCGAGCGATTTGTCATTCAGATAAAGTTCCACTTCCTCGCAGTTTGTGAATGCATTCACACTAATTATCTGACCCTCTTTGTAATTCCACAACGGTTCAACTCTTTTATGCGCCCAAAGGTTATCTGTTTCAGTAGTGGAAATCCTGTCAGTCGTTCCCAGCCATACCATAGGCCGGTTACTCCAGAGGCTCTGTCTGAAAAAGAACTCAGGCTTTTTATTACCTGCAAGGTCAATTAGTCCCGAAGTGCTGTGCCGTGAAGGGTACTGCCCTGCTTCTCCGAGATATTCAATTCCTGTCCATAAAAACTGTCCGGCAACATAATCATTCTGTTCAACTGCATTCCATCCCTCGAGGCTCATGCCGTTTTCACTGCCGTAAAGCGGTCTGGCCGGATATTTCTTATGATCGCTTTCATATCTGAATTCCTGATAGTTATAGCCTGCCACGTCGAGCACATCGGCGTAACCTGTCTCGTTCGACATCAGTGCAGATGCAAGCCCTGCTGTGACAGGCCGTGTTTTATCAAATTTCTTAATGGTCGAAGCAAGTTCCGACGCAATTTCACCAAGACGTTCTGCACGAGGAAGTCTTTCATCAAATTTTGCCCATGTTTGTGGATTTGCTTCAGTATTAAGTATAGGATGAGTATATGGGTCGTTCGGATAATCAATCTCATTTCCGATACTCCACATGATAACAGAAGGATGATTACGGTCGCGCAGAATAAGATCTGTAAGGTCTTTTATAGCCCATTCTTTAAAAGATTCCGCATAACCTTCTTTACCAGGGATCCCTCTGTTCCAGCCTTCTATCCATTTCTTTTTAGGTAGTTCCCATTCATCGAACGCTTCATCTATTACAAGAAAACCTATACTATCGCAAAGATTCAGAAAATCGGGAGAATAAGGATTATGACTTGTTCGTATTGCATTACAGCCCATTTCTTTAAGCAGCAGCAAACGTCGTTCGATTTCGCTTTTCGGGACAGCTGAACCCAGTGCTCCAGCGTCGTGATGAAGGCAGACACCTTTTAGCTTCATGTTTATTCCGTTAAGGCTGAAACCTTTATCAGGGTCAAAATTGAAATATCTTATTCCTGTCTTAGTAACCAGTTCATCATTAAATCCTTTACCTTTAACTGTTGTGACAAGTTTGTATAGATGAGGATTATCAACATTCCAGAGTATAGGCTCCGGCACAACAAGCTTCTGTTCTGCCGTGGTTTCAATGGCCGGCGGGAGAATTACCTGTGATGAAACCTCTGCAATAATCTCATTACCGTCATATAAAACGGAAATCAATTCAACATCTGTTTTTTTGTCTCTTTCATTCATTACCCTTACCTGCATTTCTACCTCAGCTTTATCAATATCAATTACTCTGGTTGTATAGTGTACACCCCATAATCCTATATGTATATCCGGAGTAAAAATGAGTTTAACATTCCGGTAAATTCCGGAACCAGTATACCATCGCGAATCGGCATATTTACTATGGTCGGCCTTCACCGATATTATATTAGTTTTACCGTATTTAAGGAAAGGAGTTATATCATATTGAAATGATATGTATCCATTAGGCCTTTTCCCGAGAAAATTGCCATTAATCCATACTTCACTGTTATTGTAAATTCCTTCGAACATTATATATACTTTCCCTCTTTTCCATGACCGTGGCACATCAAATGTTTTACGGTACCATCCTATACCACCGGGAAGATATCCGGTGCAGCTTGCCAATTTTGGGCTGAATGGCCCTTCAATACTCCAGTCGTGAGGAAGATCGAGCAATCTCCATCCCGAATCATCAAATTCAGGAATCGAAGAATCCGGGAAATCACCTTTGATAAATTTCCAGCCGAAATTGAAATTTATTACTTCATGCTTGATAATCTGTGCATTAAGTGAAACAACAGTTAAAGCAGCGACAATAATCATACTGAAATTATTCCGTAAAAAAAATGTTTTCATTTCACCTCAGATTTTACGATTAAAGGACTAAAATTAAATATTACCTGTGAATCCGGATATTTTAAATTGTATTTCTTTATTTTGTTATTCACTAAAATATCAGAATATAATATCTACTTTGGATTTTTCAATTCCTAAAGTATTATCTTTGCTAAAACATATAAAAATATTTATCATGAAAATCAAACAATTACCTATTTTATTTGCAGTATTGGCAATTTTTCTTTCTTCATGCGGGGAAAAAGCTGTTACGAGTGCACGGCTTAAAACTTATGAAGATACTATTTCGTATGCTTTCGGAATCAATATTTACTCCTCGCTCATCAGTGACAGTATAATATTGAATCCCAGCGCCATAGCCAGGGCTATGTATGATGCATCTAATAATAAACAGTTCATGGACGATAATGTTGCCAGGACTTATATTATGAATTATCTTAATAAGATAGAAAAAGAACGTGTTTCAAAGCAGGAAGAAATGAACAAAGAAATATTTAAAAACAATATTTCCAGGGGTGATTCATTTCTTCAGGCAAACAGAACAAAAGAGGGCGTGGTTATTACCGAAAGCGGATTGCAATATAAGATACTTAAGCTCGGGAACGGCCCAAAACCTGACGAAAACGACATAGTTAAAGTGAATTATAAAGGGACTCTCATTAACGGCAATCAGTTCGATTCCTCTTATGACAGGGGCGCTCCGGCAGAGTTCCAGCTTAATACAGTGATAAAGGGATGGGCTGAAGGTCTTCAGTTAATGCCCGAAGGCTCGAAATTCATTCTTTATGTACCTGAAAATCTTGCCTATGGAGCCAGTGGCGTCGGAACAGTAATAGAACCGTTTTCCACTCTCATTTTTGAGGTCGAGTTGCTTGAAGTTAAAAAACAATAAATATCCAGAAGGCAAAATATTTATATCATTTCATATAAATTATGGCATTTGAGATAACCGGAAAAGTAGTAAATGTCTTCCCGGTTGTTAAATTAAGCGATAAATTCAGAAAACGCGAGTTTGTCGTAGAAAGGAAAGAAACCGGAGGAGATAACGTATTCGTTGATTATATAAAATTTCAGCTTGTTCAGGAAAAATGTGAGCTTATTGACGACTCCTTCCTGAATGAGAACGTAAAGGTTTGGTTCAGCATAAAAGGCAACCGGTGGGAAAAAGACGGAAAGGTTAGTTTCTTTACCAACCTCGACGCCTGGAAGATCGAAAAAGTAACAGCCGGAGAGATGACAAAGAAGAATGAAGTGGAGTTGCCTACTGAAAATCTTCCTCAGGAACCTGAAGAATACAACGACCTGCCATTCTGATTGTCTCTTGATAATTCGTGCATCAGGCTGGATGAGCGGCTGTTTTGTTCAGACATTAAAAATCATCAGACTAAGTAATATTTTAGAGTTGATTTGTTAATATTCTATTGCTAATAAATTATATTTCTCTCTCATTTTATTATATGATAATATTCTTTAAAGCAGAAAATAATAGAATTTATGCAGTGGAGTCGGTAAAAAGGCCGTGTAAAACAGATACTGACAAACTGGTATGGCTTTTTGATATGGCAAAACTATTGACTTTCAATTCTCTGGAAGGTACTTATATCGGCCCACGCAAGGAGATGGTAACCCCATGGAGCACCAATGCTGTGGAAATCACATTGAATATGGGCATAAAAGGAATAAAGCGTATCGAAGAATTTATTCCTGCAGAAGAGGAAAATCCTGTCTACGACCCAATGCTTCAGACAGTTTACAAAAGGCTCGATCAAGATCTGTTCAAAACCGGCAGAAAACCTGAACCTGTATTATATATTGATAATATACGTGAATATAATTTAAAAGAAGGACTTGCTCTAAGTGAGGATGAAATCGTTTATCTCGAAGAACTTTCAAGGCTGATAAAAAGAAAACTTACCGATAGCGAGATATTCGGCTTTTCTCAGGTTAACTCAGAACATTGCCGTCATAAAATATTCAATGGTATATTTATCATTGACGGGGAAGAAATGGATTCTACCCTTTTTCAGATGATAAAAAATACAACTCATCTGAACAGGAATTTTGTGGTTTCAGCCTACCGGGATAACTGTGCCCTTATTAAAGGGCCTGTAATTGAACAGTTTGCTCCTGTCTCGCAGGATAAAGCCGATTATTTTGTAGTAAAATCTTTTGAATCTGTTCTTTCCCTCAAGGCTGAGACTCATAATTTTCCGACTACTGTTGAACCCTTCAATGGCGCTTCTACAGGCACAGGAGGAGAAATAAGGGATCGTATGGCCGGAGGAAAAGGCTCTTTCCCTTTTGCCGGCACAGCAGTATATATGACTTCCTATCCAAGGCCTGATGGAGGACGGCCATGGGAAAAGAATATTTCTTCAAGAAAATGGCTATATCAGACTCCGGAAGATATCCTGATTAAAGCATCGAATGGTGCAAGCGACTTCGGAAATAAATTCGGACAACCGCTTATCTGTGGCTCTCTTCTTACCTTCAACATTCGGAAAACGAGAAAATTTACGGCTACGATAAAGTAATTATGCTTGCAGGCGGAATCGGAACCGGCAAGAAAAACGACAGTACAAAATCAGTTCCTGAGAAAGGAGACCTTATTATCTTGCTTGGCGGCGATAATTACAGGATAGGCATCGGCGGCGGAGCCGTGTCTTCGGTCAATACAGGCGAATACAGGAGCTCTATCGAACTCAATGCTGTTCAGAGGGCTAATCCCGAAATGCAGAAAAGAGTTTATAATGCCACCAGAGCGCTGTGTGAATCGGACAATAATCCGGTTATTTCCATTCATGATCATGGAGCAGGCGGCCATCTCAACTGTATTTCAGAACTCGTGGAAGCAACGGGCGGGAAGGTTGACATAAACAAGCTGCCGATAGGCGACCCAACTCTTTCTTCGAGGGAAATAATCGGCAATGAATCACAGGAAAGAATAGGACTCATACTTAGAAAAAAAGACACACCGGCACTCGAAAAAATTGCCGCACGCGAAAGAGCACCTTTCTATATCATCGGCGAAATAACCGGCGACCATCGTCTGGTATTTTACAATTCCAAAACAGGCGAAAAACCTGTTGACCTGAATCTCGATGCACTTTTCGGCAATCCTCCGCGAATTGTCGTTAACGACATAAAAACAAAAACCTCCCTCAGGAAATTAAAATATAATTCCCGGAAAGTATATGATTATCTTAATTCGGTTCTGCAGTTAGAGGAAGTCGCATGCAAGGACTGGCTAACGAACAAAGTTGACAGGTCGGTTACCGGCAGAATATCCAGGCAGCAATGTGTCGGCCCGCTTCAACTCCCACTTAGTAACCTTGGCGCTATAGCTCTCGATTACAGAGGTAAATCCGGAATGGCGATTTCCATTGGCCATGCACCTGCAGCTGGACTGATAAATCCATCTTCAGGTTCTATACTCTCGATTGCCGAAGCTCTTACAAACATCATCTGGGCACCTCTTAAAAATGGCCTTAAAAGCGTTTCGCTTTCGGCAAACTGGATGTGGCCGTGCAAAAACACAGGTGAGGATGCAAGGCTTTATGAGGCTGTAAAAGCCGCCAGTGATTTTGCTATCGAACTGGGAATAAATATACCCACAGGAAAAGATTCACTTTCAATGACCCAGAAATATCCTGACATGACTGTCTATTCACCGGGAACAGTTATTGTCTCTGCCGCCGGAGAAGTGACGGATGTACGGAAAATAATCGAACCTGTTCTGACAGTTGACCCATACACAAGCCTTATTTATCTCGATATGAGCAAAGAAGAACTGAAGCCCGGAGGAAGTTGCCTGTCACAGATTCTGAATCTCATTGGAGACGAATGTCCTGCAGTTACAGATCCGGGCTATTTCAGAGAGGTTTTTAATACAGTACAGGAACTTATTAAATCGGATAAAATACTCTCTGGCCACGATATTTCGGCCGGAGGAATGATTACTACACTTCTCGAAATGTGTTTTGCAGTCACAACCGGAGGATTGTCTCTCAACCTGACGGCATTGGGAGAAAAAGATATTGTGAAGCTCCTTTTCAGCCAGAATCCGGGAATAATAATACAGATAAAAGATGAAGTCGAAGTTGCCGAATTATTGAACGAACATGGGATATCATACTTTTCTATCGGGCACCCGGTATTCGAAAGAAAAATTACTTTAATTAATCATGACCGGAATTATGAATTCGACATAGATTCCTTGCGTGATATCTGGTTCAGGTCATCATATCTTCTCGACCGCCGCCAATGCGGAAACGAAATTGCACTCGAGAGATATAAGAATTATATGAATCACTCTCTGAATTTCCGTATGAACGATTTTCAGGGAACATTCAAATCTCTCGGCATAACTCCTTCAAGAAGAAAAAAGAGCGGCATCAGAGCGGCTATTATAAGAGAGAAAGGCGTTAACGGCGACCGTGAGATGGCTTACGCTTTGTGGCTTGCAGGCTTCGATGTGAAAGATGTTCACATGACTGACCTTGTATCGGGAAAGGAAACGCTTGACGACATAAATATGATTGTTTTCGTTGGCGGATTCTCGAATTCAGATGTTCTGGGCTCGGCAAAAGGATGGGCCGGAGTTTTCAGGTATAATGAAAAAGCAAGGGAAACACTTGAGAATTATTATAGAAGGAACAATACTCTCTCTCTTGGAGTTTGCAACGGCTGTCAGGTAATGGCTGAATTGGGTCTTATCTATCCTGACCATGATAAGATGCCAAAGCTTTTGCCAAATGCTTCACATAAATTCGAATCTTCTTTTCTTAATGTCACAATACCTGAAAATAATTCCGTAATGCTCGGAAATCTCTCAGGAATGGAACTTGGAATCTGGGTAGCTCACGGAGAAGGACGTTTCAGCTTTCCGTTCGAAGAGGACAGGTATAATATTGTTATGAAATACAGCAAACATACTTATCCGGCAAATCCCAACGGTTCAGATTATGATGTGGCGGGTATTGCATCGTACGATGGCCGGCATCTTGCTATGATGCCTCATCTTGAAAGGTCTTTTTTGCCATGGCAATGCGGTTATTATCCGTCTGAAAGAAAAAACGACGAAGCCACTCCATGGCTAAAGGCCTTCGTTAATGCCAGAAAGTGGATTGAAAAAATAAAATCTTGATTTCTAAAAATTATCTTGTCTTAGGCTCAAGAAAAACTGACACAATCATAGTGCCCTTGGGAGCAGAGTCCCTATTGAAAATATTTTCACTGCTTATAACTTTTTCGCTTATTACCTGAATACTGTGCTCGCCAGGAGTCTGAATATAAA
>CAZIRN010000114.1:0-7539 GCA_964541495.1 uncultured Rikenella sp.
ATAAAAAAAATAATTGATAATAATAACTAAACAAAATATTTCAATATTTTTTACATTAAATTTTCATTTTATTAAATTATTCGGCTGCTTTATAATTTTTTATTAAATATCAATAAATATACACTATAATCTTTTTCTAATCTTCTCCGCTGCAATGCAAATCTGCCTGTAAATATCTTCGCCCATTTCTCGTTTCAAGGCTTCGGCAATGAACTCATACAGATAAATCCCTTCTCTCCCACCTTTCTCCCTGCCAGCCAGGCATAAAGGCCAATCATCAACGTTTACAGCAATAAATTCCCCAAATTTCTTTATTCGTACTGGAAAAAGGTGACAAGATAAAGGCTTCCTGAAATCAATCTTACCTTCCTCCCATGCTTTCTCAATGGCACATTTAAATATTCCATTCTCGTATATTGTATAAGCACATTCCTTATTGTCAATCAATGGAGTAACTGATTCTCCTTCAATATCAATAACACTTGTCCCCTGAGTCGCAACAACTCTGCGGCCTTCTTCTCTCATATAAGGGAATATTTTAGTTCTTATTTTTTCAAGGATAACAACCTCGCCTTCTGAAAGGGGCGCACCTGCATCACCATACCTGCAACAGTTGCCAAGACATAACGGCAAATCACAGGCGAACTTCTTCTCCAGCAAATCGGAACTGATAATATATTTCCCAACCTGAAACACAGAATGGTTTCTTTGCCTCTCTGCAAATTTCTTTGTGCTCTTTGTATAACTTTTTTATTTCACTGGGCGAACAGTGTATTCATGGAGAACTATTAAGAGTCAGTAAGAGTCAGTTTATCAAAATTTTTCCGGTCATTTCCGGGGGGACAGGCAAACCCATGATAGTCAGTATTGTTGGCGCTACATCTGCAAGAATGCCTTCTTTTACATGTTTATCACGGTAATCATCACTTATCAGAATGAATGGCACGGGGTTGAGTGAATGGGCGGTATTTGGAGTGCCGTCCTCATTAATTGCCTTATCGGCATTGCCGTGGTCACTTATTATCACAACATCATAACCTTTATCTCTTGCCGCTTTCACAACCTGTCCGGCGCAGTCGTCAACAGTTGCAACGGCTTTCTGAATTGCAGGATAAACACCTGTATGCCCGACCATGTCGCCGTTTGCAAAATTAAGACAAATAAAATCGAACTTTTCTTTATAAATCTCTTTTATTACAGCATCTTTCACCTCATAAGCGCTCATCTCGGGTTTAAGGTCATAAGTTGCCACTTTGGGAGAAGGAATCAGTATTCTTTCCTCACCAGGGAAAATCTCCTCACGGCCTCCTGAAAAGAAGAATGTTACATGGGCATATTTTTCAGTTTCTGCAATCCTTAGCTGTTTCAACCCGGCTTTGCCTACTACCTCACCAATCGTATTCTCCACATTATCTTTCGGGTAAATCACATGAAGCCCTTCAAACGTTGCATCGTAGGGCGTCATCGTACAATAATATAAAGGTATGGTATGCATGCCTGCCTCCGGCATATCTTTCTGTGTGAGAACTATCGTAAGCTCCCTGCCCCGGTCGTTTCTGAAGTTGAAAAATATCACCACATCACCTTCCTTTAGAGTTCCAACAGGTTCACCTTTTTCATCTGTTACCACTATGGGTTTCATGAACTCATCAGTTATTCCATTATCGTACGACTCTTGAATTGCTGAAAGAATATCTGTTGTTTTTCTTCCTTTACCGTAAACAATAAGGTCGTATGCTTCCTTAATCCTTTCCCATCTCTTGTCTCTATCCATTGCATAGTACCTGCCAACGAAAGAGGCAACCCTTCCATTGGAATTTTTCAGATGTTCGAGCAAATTTTTCATATAAGTTATGCCGCTCTTCGGATCGGTATCGCGTCCGTCGCCAAATCCATGAATAAACACATCTTTAAGTCCGTAATCCTTGGTCATATCGCAAAGGTAATAGAGGTGCTTGTCAAGCGAATGGACGCCTCCGTCGGAAAGCAAGCCAAAAAAATGCACCTGTTTTTTGTTGTCGCGCGCATAGCTGAATGCATCAACAAGAACCTTATTGCTTTTTATCTTCCCTGTCTTGCACTCAATATTTATTTTCACGAGATCCTGATATACTATTCTACCTGCTCCGATATTCAGGTGCCCGACTTCCGAGTTGCCCATCTGGCCTTCAGGCAGACCCACATCCTCACCCGATGCATGAAGTATCGAATTGGGATAATTTTTCTTAAGCGAATCAAGATTAGGTGTTGGAGTGCAACTGATTGCATCGGCTTTTGAGCCGTCGCCTATTCCCCATCCGTCAAGGATCATCAAAAAAAATCTCTTATTCTTCATTAGATTGAAATATTTTATTTAATAAAATGAAGGCCAAAAATAGTTAAAGATTTTTAATCTCTTCATCAATCTGCCTGATATCTATATTATAACCGTCGGTTATGATGTTAGCCCTTTCGTAATACTTTTCTCTTTCTCCAAGCTTGCGCCCTATATAATCGAGCATCTCTTTTTCTTCTATCCCTTTGAGAAGCGGCCTTTCCGTATCATCTTTCTCAATCCGGCTTTTAATCTCCGCAGGCGTCATTTTCAAATAAATCACTATTCCCCGCTTCAGCATATAATCCATATTATTGTAGAAACATGGGGTGCCGCCGCCTACAGAAATAACCGTGTCAACGTCAGTGGATAATTCGCGGAGAGTTTTGGCCTCTGTTTTCCTGAAATATTCTTCACCGTTTTCAGAAAATATCCTGCCAATGGACTTGCCTTCCTTTTTTTCAATCTCAACGTCAAGATCTATGAATTTCCAGTTTTTCAGGGAGGCAAGTTCTTTCCCGGCTGTTGTTTTGCCGCTGCCCATAAAACCTGTTATATATATAATCCGAGGCACGTTATAGATCGAGTTCCATTTGAGCGGGGTCGGAGCCGGACCAACGCGTTCCAGCACTAATATTATCATCTTCCTGTTCCTGAGCTTCGGGAGCCGGAGTTTCTTTTCTTATTACAGGCTCGATCTCTCTGATATTTTCCACAACATAACGTGTCAGTCTTTTGCCTTTTGCCCTGTAACTCTTTACTCCGATGAATTTTTCCACTTCTACTATCTCGACATTTCGCGATTTGTTCTTGCCCCCGAACTTAATTTCGAACCTTGGGTATTCAACTTCAGTGAGGCTTACAAGTTTTGATTCAGGATTATCGCCTATGAAACTGAGCGGTTTCTCAGTGTCTTCCGGCATAAATCTCTTTACATAATAATATTTCAAATCTTCATCCCAGTAAATTGCCGAATACACAACTTCAGGCCTGAACTTTTCTATCAGCAGAATATTATCTTCATAATGGTTCGACAGGTCAAAATTCGTCGTTCTGAAGCGTCCGTCTCTGGTTATCACCAGAATCCTGTCGTCGCCTGAGAATTCTCCGAGCAGTTTTCCTCTGCCGTCGGCATTCAGCCTGAAAACGGCATCATCAAACCATATCTTGCGGCCGCCGAGCGTGGAGAATCCCTTTTCCTTCAGCGCAATTCTCTGCACAGGCAGTTTTGTAACTATATTGCCCATAGATGTTTTACCTTTTATATTAATTGTGCTGAACTCGAATTCGATAACAGGTTTTTTAAGTCTTGGCCTCGGTTTATGGTATATTCTTATGACTTCAGCCTCGCCGTTGGGATTAGCGCTCAGATACATTATCCTTGTTCCCGGTTTTCCCCTGGTGAGGTTATATTCCTTATCGCGTGTAAGGCCTGTTATGGCACATCTCTTTGCAAGCAGAGGGCCTTCCTTACCATCCTGATAAACGATATTGTAAATGGTCCTGGTATCGTTCTTGGCAAACACTCCGGCATAGACTATATCCGCGCCGACAAAAACTTTTTCGGCCACTCTGGTAATAAGAAATGTTCCGTTCCGATGTATGACGATTATATCGTCAATATCTGAACATTCACAAACAAAATCATTCTTTTTAAGCCCAGTGCCGATGAATCCCTCATGGTAATCGGCATAAAGCCTTGCATTGTCGGCCACTACTTTCGTTGCCTCAATGGCATCGAAATTCCTTATCTCGGTCTTTCTTTCACGGCCTTTGCCGTATTTTTTCCTGATCTGGCGAAAGTAATTAATGGTATAAGGAATAATATTCTTCAGATGATTTTTAACTTCATCGAGTTCTTTTTCTATATTTTCTATCTGTTCATCGGCTTTTGCAGAATCGTACTTTGAAATCCTTTTGATTTTTATTTCGGTAAGTCTGACAATATCATCCTGTGTCACCTCTCTCATAAGGCTCAGCTTATAAGGCTCGATTCCTTTTTCAATTGTTTCGATAACCGATTCCCATGTTTGGCATTCCTCGATATCACGGTAGATTCTCTTCTCGATGAAGATCTTTTCGAGAGTCATCATGTGCCACTCTTCAATCAGCTCATTCTTCCTTATTTCAAGTTCGGCTTTCAGCAGTTCCACAGTATGGTCAACGGAGCACTTAAGTATTTCGCTCACACCCATAAAGGAAGGTTTGTTCCCTGTTATCACACATGAGTTCGGCGATACGGAATATTCGCAGTCGGTAAGCGCATACAGAGCATCTATGGTTTTATCGGGCGATACACCAGGCATCAGATGGATCACAATTTCGACGTTTGCAGCAGTGTTGTCGTCTATCTTGCGGATTTTTATTTTCCCTTTTTCTCCGGCCTTAATAATCGAATCAATAAGGGTTGATGTGGTTTTCCCATAAGGGATTTCAGTTATGACCAGGGTTTTTTTATCGATCTTTTCAATCTTCGCCCTTATTTTTACCGCTCCTCCTCTCTGTCCGTCATTGTATTTCGAAACGTCTATCATCCCTCCTGTGGGAAAGTCGGGGTAAAGAACGAAATCCTTGCCTGTCAGATAATTTATTGTCGCATCAATAATCTCGTTAAAGTTATGTGGAAGAATCTTCGATGCCAGTCCCACGGCAATTCCTTCGGTTCCAAGTGCAAGAAGTAAAGGGAATTTAACCGGAAGCGTCACCGGTTCTTTATTACGGCCATCATAGGAAAGTTTCCATTCGGTTATTTTGGGATTGAAAAGAACCTCGAGTGCAAATTTCGAGAGTCTTGCTTCTATATATCTTGGAGCTGCGGCACCATCGCCTGTGAGGATATTACCCCAGTTTCCCTGTGTATCTATCAGAAGCTCCTTTTGCCCGAGTTGTACCAGTGCATCGCCTATCGAAACATCACCATGAGGATGGAACTGCATTGTATGGCCGATGATATTGGCAACCTTGTTATATCTGCCGTCATCCATTCTTTTCATCGAATGGAGTATCCTGCGCTGAACCGGTTTTAGTCCGTCGAGCAGATGAGGAACAGCTCTTTCGAGGATGACATACGAGGCATAATCGAGGAACCAGTCGCGGTACATCCCGGAGAGCGCAGTAACGGAATGAAGCGATGAACCTGTTGGTTCACCATCATAGTTTACTTCCCTGTCTTCTTCAGGTTCGTTAAAATCAAGAATTTCCTCTTCCATTTCCTTCCCTGCCTTCTTGTAAAACCTCTTTTATCTCTTCAACTATATCTTCCTCGATTCTGAGATTATCAATAATAAAATCCTGTCGTTCCTGAGTATTCTTTCCCATATAGAATTCAAGGAATCCGTTGATCGAATCATCTTTCTTCATTCTTACCGGTTCAAGGCGCATATCCTTTCCGATAAAATATCTGAATTCATCAGGTGATATTTCTCCAAGCCCTTTGAACCTTGTTATTTCCGTATTAGGCCCAAGTTCCTCAATTGCTTTCCTTTTCTCCTCTTCAGTATAACAATATCTCGTTTCCTTTTTATTCCTCACTCTGAAGAGGGGTGTCTGCAGAATATAGACATGACCTTTCCTCACGAGTTCAGGAAAGAACTGGAGGAAGAAAGTAAGAAGGAGAAGGCGTATGTGCATACCGTCAACGTCGGCGTCGGTCGCAATAACGATATTATTATATCTCAGATTTTCTATGCCCTCTTCGATATTAAGAGCTGCCTGAAGAAGGCTAAATTCTTCGTTTTCATATACGATTTTCTTTGTAAGTCCGTAAGTATTCAATGGTTTGCCTCTGAGGCTGAATACAGCCTGTGTTTCGACATTGCGCGATTTTGTTATTGAGCCGCTTGCCGAGTCACCCTCGGTAATAAATATTGTCGAATCGAGATTGTTCGGATCGTTCGAGTTATAGTGTGCTCTGCAATCGCGAAGCTTCTTGTTATGCAGGCTTACCTTTCTTGCCCTCTCGCGCGCCAGTTTCTGAATTGAAGATATAGCCTTCCTTTCCTTTTCTGAATCCTGTATCTTTCGCAAAAGAATCCTGGCAGTCTCGGGGTTTTTATGTAAATAATCATCAAGATGTTTTTTAATAAACTCTGTAATGAAGTTCCTTACCGAAGGGCCGCCCGGAGCCATATCCTTCGAGCCTAACTTTGTCTTGGTCTGCGATTCGAATATCGGTTCCTCCACTTTGATGCTTATCGCCGCAACAATTGACGATCTGATATCAGATGCATCATAATCTTTTTTATAGAACTCACGTATTGTTTTTACAATTGCTTCCCTGAAAGCTGCAAGGTGTGTCCCGCCCTGAATAGTATGTTGTCCGTTTACAAAACTGTAATATTCCTCGCCGTATTGCAGGCCATGAGTAAAAGCCACTTCAATATCATTGCCTGTGAGATGTATGATGGGATAGAGGCCTTCCTTACTCATGTTTTCGGTTAGCAGGTCGAGCAGTCCGTTCTTCGAAAAAAATCTGTTTCCATTAAAGTTTATAACAAGGCCGGAATTCAGGTAAACATAGTTTCTGAGCATGCTTTCAACATACTCTGAAATATAATGAAAGTTCCCAAAGAGTTCAGTATCGGGCTGAAAGATTACCTCTGTCCCGTTTTCCTCATCGGTGGGCACTATCGGTTCATCCTTAACAAGATAACCATGGCTGAATTCGATTGCTTTGACCTGTCCGTCACGCACAGACCGTATGATAAATCTGCTCGAAAGTGCATTTACTGCTTTGATGCCTATGCCGTTAAGTCCTACCGATTTCTTGAAAGCTTTTGAATCATACTTTGCCCCTGTATTCATTTTCGAAACGGCATCGAATACCTTGCCGAGAGGAATGCCTCTGCCATAGTCCCTCACATGAACTTCCCTGTCGGTTATGGTAATGTCTATTTTCTTCCCGAATCCCATCATATACTCATCAACCGAGTTATCCATCACCTCTTTGAGAAGAACATATATGCCGTCGTCCTGCGATGAACCGTCACCGAGTTTGCCAATATACATTCCCGGCCTCATCCTGATATGTTCCCGCCATTCGAGTGTCCTGATATGTTCTTCAGTATATGATACAGACATTCCCGTTAAATTTTTGCGCAAATATAATCAATATGATATGGCCTTGCATGCCGACTTTTTAACAAAACTGTAATAGTTATGAGCATCATCAGCCTACTTTGCCGGTCTGGCATGCAGGTTAAAAAAATCTTTTAAGAGCTTCATCG
>CAZIRN010000115.1:0-7386 GCA_964541495.1 uncultured Rikenella sp.
AAGCCATACTTACATGCTTCTGCGAAAAAATGATATGCTCATAAATCTCATCCGAGATGATGAATAGCCTTTCATGCTTTGCGACAATATGGGCTATATTTTCCATTTCTTCACGGGTATATACCATGCCCGTTGGGTTCGAAGGAGAATTGAATATGATAAGCTTTGTTTTTTCAGAAATGGCATTCTCGAGTTGCTCAGACTGTATTTTGAAATCGTTTTCAATAGCAGTCTCGATCACGACCGGCTTACCCTGGGCAATAATTACCTGATCGTAATAACTTACCCAGTAAGGAGCAATTATAATTACCTCATCGCCCGGATTGACGAGAGAAAGGATGACATTTATAAGCGAATGTTTGCCGCCCGCCGAAACTATTATTTGTTCAGGCGTATAATGCAGTCCGTTTTCTTCGAGAAATTTCTTCGAAATTGCTTCCCTCAGGTCGTTATAACCGGGAACAGGAGGATATTTCGTATAGTTTTCGTCAATTGCCTTTTTTGCCGCTTCTTTAATATCGTCGGGTGTGTCAAAATCAGGCTCACCAAGGCTCAGGTTAATGACATCTATTCCTCTGGCTTTCAGCTCCCTGGTTTTCTGGGCCATTGCCAGTGTCTGCGATTCGGATAACGACCTGATGCGGTCGGAAAGATATTCCATTATAAAATAATTTGATTTTTGAAGAAACCATCATCAGTGCGAAGTTAATGTAAAGTATTTATAATAATTCCACACTTCTCTTTACAAAAGTGCTCAGGTCTTCTCCTTTCAGCATATTGTTCGACAGTAAAGCCAGGTCTATAAGCTGACGTACCAGCTTCTGTTCGCTTCCGTATTTTCTCAGCTTTTCGGAACGTTCTTTTTCTTTTGTCTCAAGCTCTTCCTTCAGCTTTTTGAGATCATCCTTTTCAGCCTGACTGATTTCCTCTTCTTTTTTGTCCTTTTGTTCTTTTTCGAGGAAATCGATCTCTTCTTTCAATTTTGCTTTTTCAGAACCGTTTTCTTTAAGGAAGGAATCGAGAGATTTATTCATATCCTCTGCAATCTTCTCAATAATCGGATGGTTGCCGTTAAGAACAAGGCTATATGAGTCGGGCAGTTCATTATAAAAACTGAATCCTCCTCCCAGTTGCGACATATCTTTCATCCTCCTCATGTATTCCGAGCGGGTAATGATAACGGGAGCATCCTTTTCATCGAGCGATTCCACAACAACGACAAAATTCTCATCGGGCCTGATCTGACCTTTAAATACTTCTTTCAGGTCATCAATTTCTTCTTTTTTGAGTTTTAGTTCCTTTTCATCACCTTTCTGAATAAGTTTATCAATCACATCGGCATCAACTCTTACGAACCGCGATTGCTGGAATTTGCCTTCGAGAAAATTTATCAGATGAATATCGAGCTGACCGTCGAGAAGAAGAACATCGTATCCCTTTTCTTTTGCTTTTTCAATATAGGAATACTGCTGGTCTTTATCGCTGGAATAGAGATAAATAAGATTTTTATACTTGTCGGTCTGTTTTTCTTTTATAAGGTTTTCATACTCTTCGTAAGTAAAATATTTTCCATCGGTGTTTTTAAACAAGGCAAATTTTGAAGCTTTCTCATAAAATTTTTCATCGGTAATCATGCCGTATTCTATAAAGAGCTTCAGATCATCCCATTTCTTTTCGAAATCTTCCCTGTTTTTCCTGAATAACTCATTTAACCTGTCGGCCACCTTTTTAGTTATATGAGCAGATATCTTTTTGACATTCGAATCGCTCTGAAGGTAACTTCTCGACACATTGAGAGGTATGTCGGGTGAATCTATAACTCCATGAAGAAGCGTCATGAACTCAGGAACGATTCCTTCAACCGAATCAGTCACAAAGACCTGATTACAATAGAGTTGAATTTTATTTTTCTGTATTTCCAGATTGTTTTTTATTCTCGGGAAATAGAGAATACCGGTTAGTTTGAATGGATAATCAACATTCAGGTGGATATAAAAAAGAGGATCATCGTTTCCAGGATAAAGTTCCCTGTAGAAAGCAAGGTAATCCTCATCTTTAAGTTCTGTAGGTTTACGCGTCCATGCAGGTTTTGTATTGTTTATTATTTTATCTTTCTCTGTTTCGACATATTTCCCGTCTTTCCATTCTTTTTCTTTTCCGAAGGCAATTTCAACAGGAAGGAATTTGCAGTATTTTTTCAGAATTGATTCTATTCTGTCTTCTTCAAGAAACTCTTTCGAGTCCTTATCTATATAAAGGATAACATCGGTACCTCTGCCCGCCTGCCGTTCACATTCCTCGATAGTAAATTCAGGACTTCCGTCACATATCCATTTTACTGCCTTTGCATCTTCCTGCCACGATTTCGTTATAACTTCCACGCGGTCCGACACCATAAAACAAGAGTAAAAACCAAGTCCGAAATGGCCAATGAGAGAATTGCCCATGTCTTTGTATTTTTCGAGGAAATCGCTGGCACTTGAAAAGGCAATCTGGTTAAGATATTTATCGAGTTCTTCGGCAGTCATACCTATGCCGCTGTCGGACACGGTAATAGTTTTTTTCTTTTTGTCAACACTTACCCTGATAGTCAGGTCACCCGGTTCGGTTTTAAGTTCTCCGGCAGTGTAAAGGGCTTTAAGTTTAATTGTGGCATCAACTGCATTCGAGACAAGCTCTCGCAAAAAAATTTCGTGGTCTGAATAAAGGAACTTTTTGATAATCGGAAATATGTTTTCAGTAGTTACTCCAATTTTTCCCTTTTGCATACTGAAAAAATTTTTAGTTAGACATTAATAAAACGCAAAATTCATTTGCAAAAGATATGCCGTGAAGAAAAACTGACAAATAGTCATAAGTCTGTACGAAATCAAAATTTTCGGACATAATTATAATCTTAACGGTTACTGTAGCTTTTCAGAAATAAAGTGGAAATTTAATTCTGGCTATAATTAATAGAATTAAAGACAACATTATCCCGCAGGCAAGCACTATAAGTGAAACATTTCGCCTTTGCCTGTAAATTGCCAGATTATGTTCACTTATATGCTTTTTAACAGCATTATGAACACGAAGAACCATGCTTGAATTGCGAGGGATAAACGAGTCAATGTTAAATCGTAATTCTCTTCTGGCATCTTCCGTTTTTTCAGGATTAGTAACTATGACAAGTATGCTTGTTTTCGGGTCGGTTTTTTTTATTCTGTCGATAAGAATTTCGCAGGAATTGTAACTTTCTTTCGAATCATGCACTCCAATAATCAATATCCGGCATACTGAACCGGGTTTTTGTTCTGAAAATGCTTTAATAATATCATCGGCATTATTGAAAACCGAAACATCATATCGGGCGGTATCGGAAAAGCGTTTGCGGATATCCTCGGAAAAAACCCTGTATTCATCAAGGCAATAAATGTATGTTTTATGTGACTTTCTCATTATCTATCGAATAGCTTACAAATTATTCATTTCTCCCTGTTTTTTATGTCGATATCTTCCATAAGATTCCATGTGCCGTTCTTAAGAACGTACGCATCAAATGAAAAATCTGGTCCATAATACATTCTGTTTCCTTTCATCTCAGGAGAAAAGGGTGAAAGATGATCGAATACTATAAGTGTATCTGCTTCAAATCTGAGCGACATAACAGCAGTGGCTGCATATTCAAATATAACACGCCTTGATTTTTTCAAGCTGTCGGCAATACATTCCACGCCAAACTGAGGTGAACCATTGTTATCGAATTTCAGAGTTTCAATTAACTTTCTCGTTATAAAAGGATTGCCATAATCAATAGCCAGCAGTACATAACATTTTCCCCCTTCATTATTAATAAAAGGCCTTATATCATAGTAAAGTGCACCATACCAATTGTCTTTATAATAAATCATATCTGCTGAAGGAGCATCTTTTTTATATTCAGCTTCAAGATAAGTTACTTTCGACGTTTCCTCTTTTTGGAGACGGTGGATAAGATAGCAGAAGTATCTACCTGTAGTGTCGTTTAGTATTATGTTCCAAGTCAATAATTTAACTGTTGAATCTGGAGAAGTAATTTGTCCAAGGGACCGGAGGTTTGTAAAACGGTGATTGAAGACTGAATCCGATGAAGCATAACTGTCGAGAATTTGTTTAACAGAATCCACTATTATCATTTTCTGCTGTGGAGTAAGGTTCTGGCTCAGCCTTGTAAAATGATTCTCAAACAATAACGAATTAGGATTCTGCGCTCCGCTTGAAACCGTAATTAACAGTGCTGTCAGAACGAAACTATATTTAAGATAATTTCTCATCCAGATATTTCAGACCGTCATCAATCAGGTTCATCAGTTTACCGCATGCAAGTTTTATTTCGTCTTCCGAAATTATAAATGGTGGTGAAATTCTGAAGGCAGTGTTGCAAAAAAGGAAATAATCAAGGAGCAATCCATATTCAGGAGCATGTTTAATTATGTATTCGGTAAGGTTTTTGTCTCCTGTTTCAACTGCCATAAGTAATCCTTCTCCCCTGATTTCCTTAATAACACTGCGTTTTAAACATTCTTTGAAAATTTCTGTTTTTTTTGCAGATTTTTCTACCAGATTTTCATTAATAATCACTTCGAGTGAAGCAAGTCCAGCAGCGCAGCAAACAGGATGCCCGCCAAAAGTAGTTATATGGCTGAGAGCAGGATTATAAGCCAGTGTATTCATTATGTCGTGTGGTGCAATAAACGCTCCGAGTGGCATTCCTCCGCCCAATGCCTTAGCCAGTACAAGTATATCGGGTACAACGTTAAATTTGTCGATTGCAAACATTTTTCCGGTACGCCCGAAGCCTGTCTGAGCCTCATCGAAAATCAGAAGAGTTCCTGTGCTGGTGCATTTATTACGGAGCAGACGCAGAAAATCATTCTCAGGCCATATAACGCCTGCTTCTGCCTGCACTGGTTCAACGACAACACATGCTACCCGTTCATCAATCATTTCCAGTGATGATATATCGTTGAATTTCATAAAATAAACATCAGGCAGCAGGGGTCTGAATTTATTCTTAAGTGTTTCTGATCCGTTGATGCTCATAGCTCCGTGTGTGCTACCGTGATAGGAATTAATAAACGACAGTATCCGGCTTCTTCCGGTAAATTTCCTGGCCAGTTTAAGAGCTCCCTCCACAGCTTCGCTGCCTGAGTTGACAAAATAGCAGTTGTTAAGTGATTCGGGAAGAAAGGAGAGCAGCTTCTCTGCATATCTAACCTGCGGGTTCTGGATAATTTCTCCGTAAACCATGAGATGGAGGTATAAATCAACTTGCTCATTAATAGCTTTAATTACATGAGGATGACGGTGTCCGACATTGTTTACCGACACTCCGGAAATAAGGTCAATATATTTTTCTCCCTGAGGGCTGTATAAATAAACACCTTCGGCACGTGATATTTCAAGAAGTAAGGGCGACCCGGAAGTTTGTCCCAATAGCTGTAGAAAAAGCTGACGGTTTTTAATCATACTTTTAGCAAATGATTACCTGGCCATAACATTTATATCATCGAACAGTGTATCTCTGAACGATTTGCCGAGAGGGATGCTTATCACCTGCTCACCAACGGCAAGGTCGAGCGAATTATCCTTTATTTTCTGTATCATGCTTTTATTCACAATATATGAGCGGTGAACTCTCACGAATAATCCGGAAGGCAAGTAGTTTTCAATAGCTTTCATTGTAAAATGGATCGTAAAACGATCGCCGGATGTATTTAAAGTGACATAATTTTCAAGGGCTTCTATATATACTATATCTTTTATCTTAAGTTTAACAAAAGAAGAACCTTTCTTAATAAAAAATTCTTCGTCAGCATCGTTAATGGGTTCTTTTCTTGAATAATATCTTATAGTTTTGTCAATTGCCTTGCAGAAACGGGCGTAGGTAACAGGTTTCAAAAGATAATCGACAGCATTGAGATCGAAGGCTTTTCTGGCATACGATTCGGACGCTGAAACAATTATGATATTAGGGGGGAATTCAAGGCTTCCTATAAAATCAAGTCCATCCATTTCAGGCATTTGAATATCAAGGAAGACAATATCTATGTCCTTTCTTCTCGAAAGTTCATTCCGTGCCGAAATTGAGTCACTGTAAATCCCAACCAGGTTAAGAGAAGGGTATTTCCTCACAAAACCCTCAAGGAGCTTACAACTCAGTCTATCATCATCAACAATGATGCAATTCATATTTCACCCCAGTGGTATGATGACCAAAAATAATAAAAAAAGTAAGCAATTCAACACAGGGCAAAAGGATAAAAAAACCCCCAGCGTGATTGCCAGGGGTATTAATCTGTGTTACAACAGATTAAAGACCTTTGTTCAGTGCAGGTGCTGGTTTGAATTTTACAACTTTCTTTGCAGGAACATTCAGTTTAGCACCTGTGCGGGGATTACGTACAACCCTTGCACTTCTTTTAGCGACAGAGAACGTGCCAAGTCCTGGAAGCTGAAGCCTCTGTCCCTTTTTCATAGCTTTAGACACAGACGCAACGAATGCGTTTACAGCAAGCCCTGCAGTTTTTTTTGAAACACCTGCCTCATTAGCAATTGCTTCTACTAATTCTTTTTTCGTCATAATTTTGATAATTTTAGAGTTAGACCTAATAGTCATTATTGAATACAAATGTATTTCATTTTAATTCATAAGCAAATTAATTTTTGCTTTTTTCCGCAAATAGTGGTACTTTTAGGATAAAATATCGTTTTTTTTTGACTAAAATATTTTTCGTACTGTTTCTATGCCCCGCCTTAATCCTTAAATTCCGATATTTTTGTTTTTCAAGCCTGTTAATATTTTGTTTAAAAATTTTTCAATAAACTGACTTGTAACTTCTTAAACATCGTTTTCATTAAAATTCCATAATTTATAAAAATATTATCTTTGCCACTGTTGAAAGCTTACTTTAAAAGAATGAAAATTTTATTATTTCATTAGCCCGGTAGCAACACTGTTAACAAAAGCGGCTGAGCAACTGAATAACAGATTTAACAATACAAAGGTTGCCTTCATCCCGATAAATCGGGACTTCGGCGACCAAATGGAGAAATGGCAGAGTGGTCGAATGCGGCGGTCTTGAAAACCGTTTTCCGCCTTCCGGCGGAACGGGGGTTCGAATCCCTCTTTCTCCGCACCGGCAAATTACACCTTCGGCATCAGCCGGAGGTTTTGTTTTTCCGGACGACGAGTCAGGCGCAGCCTGAAGGAGGAGTAAGGAAAAACGAAAACATGAGGCACGCAAAGCGTGACTGTGGAATTTGACGGTGCAAGGAACCTTCCTGAAGGGATCATCCGCCGGTGGGCGGATAATCCCTCTTTCTCCGCACCGGCAAATTACACCTTCGGCATCAGCCGGAGGTTTT
>CAZIRN010000116.1:0-7331 GCA_964541495.1 uncultured Rikenella sp.
AACATATTGATATGGTAACCGCAATCCGGAACAACAAACCATTCAATGAACTTGAAAATACAGCTATCTCTACCATGACTGCTATTATGGGCCGTATATCTTCTTATACTGGTAAGGAAACAACATGGGATGAAGTGATGAATTCCGATATGAAACTTGGGCCAAAAGTATTTGCATTCGGTCCTGTTGATATTCCAAAAACAATACCTGTTCCGGGCGAGGCTTATGATCCGGTAGTTGAAAAGAAAAGAGCTGAAGAAAGAGCTGCCGCCGCCAAAAGCAGACAAAAACCTCAGACAGGCAATTAGTACTTTAATACTTTAATAATAGTAACCGGAGAGATAGTTATGAGAAACTCACGGAGAGATTTTATCAAAAGAGCAACGACTACAGGAGCCGCTATTTTAGCTGCTCCGGCAGTTTTTGGTTCGTCTGCAATGTCGCGACAGAAAAAGGCCAAAGATGCCGTTACGCCTTTTAAGCTCAAATACGCTCCAAGCATAGGAATGTTCAGTCAAAATGCAGGAAAGGGACCTATTGACAATATAAAATTTTGTTATGACCAGGGATTCCGGGCAGTGTTCGACAATAACTTCATGAGGCGAACACCTGAGGAACAGGAGAAAATAATGAATGAGCTGAAACGGCTCGGCATGGACTTCGGCCCTTTTGTCCTCATGGCAGATTCAGGTAAGCAGGACTTTGTGCTCAATACTACCGAAGTCCGCGATATGCTTATAGCAAAAATGAAAGAGGGAGTTGAAGTTTCAAAAAGAACGGGTGCTAAACAAGCTCTCGTCGTCCCCGGAAGATATGATATGAAGCTTCCTATGGAATATCAGACAGCAAATGTGATTGATAACCTCAGATATTGCTGCGATGTAGTGGAACCTGAAGGAATGACAATCGTACTGGAACCGCTGAACCATTATGTCAATCATCCAGGTGTTTTCCTTACAGGGATTCCTCAGGCCTATGCCATCTGCAGAGCAGTCAACAGGCCATCATGCAAAATAGTGGATGATATTTATCACCAGCAGATATCCGAAGGTAATCTAATCTACAATATTAATGCTGCCTGGAGTGAAATTGCAGCTTTTCATCTGGGAGACAACCCTGGCCGTAATGAGCCTACTACTGGTGAAATAAACTTTAAAAGTATTTTCAAATTCCTATATAATAAGAAATATAACGGTACCCTTTGTATGGAACATGGCATAAGCCAGAGAGGCTCCAAAGAGGGTGAGCTAAGGGTTATTGAGGCATATCGCGAATGCGACAACTTCGAAGTGTAATTAACTGAACAACCCTGTCCCGATTATCATCGGGGCACCCCTTTTTGGGAAGGGGTAATTAAGGTAAAAAGGGTAGAAATATATTTTAATATTTCTATTTCTCTTCCTCCTTGGAAAGAAGAGGAGGAAATAAAAATATATATTTATTTTACATAAAAGTTTAATATTTGTGGCTCTGTAAACTTAAGAACCATAAACTTATGAAATTATTATTCACTTTTCAATTATTTATTTTTTTATCTCTAAATTCTTTTTCTCAGCCAGGAACACAGACCTACCTGCATATTCCGGTAATAGACCTTAATGATGAAACTTTTCGACAGATTACAGTTGACCGTGAAGAAGGTCAATACCTTGGCCATCCTACAACTGTTCTTCTGGAAGACGGTAAAACAATGCTTATAGTCTATCCGAAAGGCCATGGTAAAGGAGAAGTAGTTTACAAAAAAAGTATCGATGGCGGATTGACATGGAGTGAGAGAATTAAAGTACCGGAAAGCTGGAAAACATCGAAAGAAGTGCCCACACTTTACAGGGTAGTGGATAAAACCGGCAAAAAACGAATTATTATGTTTTCTGGCCTTTATCCAGCAAGAATGGCTATATCGGAAGACGATGGAAATACATGGAGTGAACTTAAAGAAATTGGCGGCTGGGGTGGAATTGTGGTTATGTCGTCAGTTTTCCCGATTAAGACAGGAGCGGGCCATTATATGGCTCTTTTCCATGACGATTTGCGATACTTTACTTCCGACGGACAAATAAGATACGACGAAGACAGAAAGAAATACGATCAGCGTCTTTTTACAGTTTACAAAACAATATCCACTGATGGCGGCGTTACATGGTCGTTTCCGGATGTTATTCTTAGCAGAAGGGACATGAATCTGTGCGAACCCGGAGCAATAAGGTCACCAAATGGTAAAGAAATTGCTGTTCTTTTAAGAGAAAACAGCAGAAGGACAAACTCACAAATAATTTTTTCTAATGATGAAGGCAAAACATGGAGCATGCCAAAACCTCTGCCTAATGAACTCAATGGTGACAGACATGTACTGAAATATGCTCCTGATGGCAGGATTTTATGTGTTTTCCGCGATCACAGTCCTTCAGCGCTAAATGGAAATATTGAAAAAATTGCTGCTGAAAAGAAAATAAGCAACCTGAGCGAGGTGGCAAAAGAAACCGGACTTGGAAGTCCAACAGAAGGCGATTGGGTTGGATGGGTAGGTACATGGAACGATCTGACCAAAGGAAGGCCAGGCCAGTACAGAATAAGATTCAAGGATAATATTAATTTATGGGATTGTTGCTATCCTGGAGTAGAACTATTACCCGATGGAACGTTTGTTGTAACTACTTATGGACATTGGGAAGAAGGAAGGCAGCCCTATATATTAAGTGTAAGATTTACACTAAAAGAGCTCGACCAAAAATTAAAAAACATAAAGAAATGAAAATGCACTCGGTCTTATCAATTATTGTGATTTTAATTTCAGGACTATTTTCCACAGGTTGTGACAAAACTGAAATACTTTATGCCGGCCGGTTTACAAAAGGTGATGAAAAAGGTTTAAACATTTTTGAGTTTAATACCCGACACGGCTCATTGACTCTAAAATCGCAGGAAGATGTCGGGCCAAGTCCGTCGTTCTTTTGCCTAAGTAAAAATAAAGATCTTCTCTATGTAATTAATGAAGTTATGGAGTTTAAAGGTAATTTCGGCGGCGGATTGACAACATTGAGTATTAATCCGGAAACAGGTGCCATTGCTGAAAAGATAAACGAAATGCTTATTCCCTGGGCCGGTCCATGTTATATATCTCTTTCTGCCGACACAAAACATTTATTAATTGCCAATTATCCAAACGGTTCGGTTGTGGTGGTGAAACTGAACAATGAAGGGATTCCTGAAACAATTTCAGATACAATATTATACGTAAAAGAGGAGCCGGATCGTTCACATGCACACATGATTCAACATGATCCGTCAGGTAAATTTATTTATGTGGCAGATCTTGGTCTTGATAGAATAATAGCCTATGAATTCGATACTGTTAATGGTAAACTTATTGAAGTTGAAAATGGAATAGCTTATTTGCCTAAGAATTCAGGACCGCGTCATTTTGTCTTCAAAGCCGACGGTTCCAAACTTTATGTTATAAATGAACTTGCATCAACAATTGCTGTATTTGATGCTGATATTACAAACGGTAGGCTATTGCCTATTCAGATCATTAAAACAACTTCTGATGATTTCATTGAAAATAATTACTGTGCCGAAATTGCAATCAGTAAAGATGGTAGATTTCTTTATGGCTCAAATAGAGGTGAAAATACAATAGTAGTATTTCGGATTTTACCCGACGGCAGACTTGAGTTTGCAGGAAGAACTCCATGCGGTGGAAACTGGCCAAGAAATTTTATTATTGACCCTGACGGCAAATTCCTTATTGTCGGAAATCAGAAATCGGGAGATATTTCTGTTTTCAGGCTTAACAAAAATACAGGATTGCTAAAAGGCCCTGTAACATCAGCTAAAATGCCCGATGTTGCATTCTTACTATTCAAATGAATAGGTTTAGAAATTATTATTATTTTCTTTTTTCATATTTATATTTGAAGAACAATTAGTTTTATAAAAAATAATTGATTAAAACAAAAAATAATGAATCGTAGTAAGCAGATATCTAATTTACGAAAGGACGATAAATATTTTTTTGATATCATAGTAATTGGAGGCGGTGCCACGGGGTTGGGAATCGCACTCGATGCTGTTACAAGGGGCTATAAAGTTCTTCTTCTCGAGAAATCCGACATTGCTAAAGAAACTTCTTCAAGAAGCACAAAGCTCGTTCATGGAGGAGTCAGGTACCTCCAACAGGGCGATGTTCTACTCGTAATGGAAGCTTTGAAAGAACGAGGGATAATGATCCGAAATGCCTCGCACCTGACTTCCGATCAGGAATTTGTTATCCCTGCTTACACATGGTTTGATGTAATATTATATACCGTGGGCCTGAAATTTTATGATATCCTTTCTGGAAGATTGAGCCTTGGTAAGTCGTATTTTATTAATAAGGGGAAAGTTATTTCAAGGCTACCTAACATAAGGAGGGAAGGTTTGAAAGGCGGTATAGTATATCACGATGGAAAGTTTGACGATTCAAGGATGGCAATATCTCTTGCTGCCGCATGCGTAAGACATGGAGGAACGGTATTGAATTACTTTGAGGTCAAAGATCTGATAAAAGATGAGAACGGAAAAGTAAAAGGGGTAAAAGCTTATGATGTGATATCAAAGGAAGAGTATTTCATAGAATCGAAACTGGTTATCAATGCTACAGGTGTCTTTGCCGACGATATACTGAAAATGGATAACCCTGCTGCTAAAAGTATTATTAAACCAAGTCAGGGTGTCCATATTGTACTAGATAATTATTTCCTTCAGGGTAATTCCGCTTTGATGATTCCGAAAACTGAAGATGGGCGTGTTCTTTTTGCCATCCCATGGCATGGAAAGGTTATTGCAGGCACTACCGATACTCCGCTCGATAAAATCAGTTCCGAGCCTGTCGCCTTTGAAGAAGAGATTATGTTTATCCTTCGGAATGCCAGCCAATATCTTGTTAAAAAGCCTGAAAAAAAAGACATCCTTTCCGTTTATGCCGGCCTGCGCCCTCTTGCATCCGACCCTGATAATCCTCATTCAACAAAGGAAATATCCAGAAGGCATAAAATTATCGTGTCGAAGTCAGGCCTTGTTACAATTACCGGCGGCAAATGGACAACCTACCGACGAATGGCCGAAGAAACACTCGATGCTGCCATTAAAGCAGGAATCATAGAGAAACGAAAATGTATTACAAGAACTTTGAAAATAGATTCGATTCCTGAAAATCTGCCGGATGACAGACTTCGTATTTACGGAGAAAAAGCAACAGAAATTATTGATATTATGAATCAAAATCCTGAAAGCGCTGAAAGAATATCCGAAGCGTTACCATATACAAAAGCTGAAATTATTTGGATTTGCCATAATGAAATGCCTGTCAATCTGGAAGATATAATGGCAAGGAGAACAAGATCCATTCTTCTCGATGCAAAAGCTGCAAAGGAGGCCGCCCCTGTTGTTGCAAAATTGATGGCAAAAGAATTAGGACTTGATGAGAAATGGGAAGATGAACAGAAGGAAAGATTTGGTAAACTTGTGAAAAACTATATAAGTCAGTAATATCAAATATTCAATATATAATTTATGAAAGGATATATTCTTGCTCTCGACCAGGGAACGACAAGTTCCAGGGCGATTATATTCGACCATAATGGTCAGATTTTAACTGTCGCGCAGAAAGAATTTAACCAGATTTATCCTGAACCTGGTTGGGTTGAACATAATCCTGAAGAAATATGGTCCTCGCAGACAGAGGTTGCTCTCAGGGCATTAAACCAGGCTGGAATTAAAAGTCAGGATGTTGTGGCACTGGGAATTACAAATCAGCGTGAAACAACAGTGGTATGGGACAGAAGTACAGGTAAGCCTGTTTTCAATGCCATTGTATGGCAGGACAGACGCACTGCCGATTACTGCGATCGGCTTAAAAATGAAGGAATTACAGAAACTATTAGGGATAAGACAGGGTTGATAATTGATGCTTATTTTTCTGCAACCAAGGTTAAATGGATTCTCGATAATGTAAAAGGAGCCCGTTCCCTCGCAGAAAAAGGACGCCTTGCATTTGGAACTGTCGATTCGTGGCTTGTATGGAATCTTACGGGCGGGAAGCTCCATATTACTGATGTGTCGAATGCCTCAAGAACCATGTTGTTCAATATAAACACATTGTCGTGGGATAAAGATCTTCTCAAACTTTTCGATATCCCGGAAAGTATATTACCAGAAGTAAGAACCTCGAGTGAAATTTATGGTGAAACCAGAAATGTTTTCGGATCTCCGATAGTGATTTCCGGTATAGCAGGGGACCAGCAGGCGGCTTTGTTCGGTCAGATGTGCATTGAGCCCGGAATGGTGAAGAATACTTACGGTACCGGCTGTTTTATGATGATGAATGTGGGTAGCAAACCGGTAACATCCGAAAATAAGCTTCTTACCACAATAGCCTGGCAAACAGGAAATGAAATACAGTATGCCTTCGAGGGGAGCATATTTATTGCCGGTGCTGTAGTGCAATGGTTAAGAGATGGAATGGGGATAATCAAGAGTTCTGCAGAAGTTGAAGAACTTGCAGCTAAAGTTGAAGATAGCGGAGGCGTTTATTTCGTCCCCGCCTTCGCAGGATTGGGAGCACCGCACTGGAATCAGCATGTACGGGGAACTATTGTAGGAATAACCAGGGGCTCAACCTCGGCACATATAGCCCGCGCCGCACTCGACAGTATCGCTTATCAGACACTTGAAGTTCTGAAAGCAATGGAAAAAGATTCACTAATAAATATCCATGAACTCAGAGTTGACGGCGGAGCAACAGTTAACAATCTTTTGATGCAGTTCCAGTCGGACATTTTACAGACAAAAGTAGTTCGCCCAAAAATCACGGAAACAACCGCTCTTGGCGCTGCCTATCTGGCAGGGCTTGCAGCAGGATACTGGAATAGTAAAGACGAGATAAAAAAACAGTGGCAGGTTGACAGGATTTTTTCTCCAGATATTGATAAAGAATCAGCCGAAAAGCTTACTGAGGGATGGAACCGTGCAATTAAAACTGCAATTTCGTGGGCAGGATGAGAGAAGTGAAGAGCAAAAGAGGAGAATAGGAGAAAATGGGAAATTGCAAAATGCAAATTGCAAAATGCAAAACGAAAAACGAAAAGTGTCAAACATTAAACTAAAGTATACTTGAATGACCACTGAATGACTATTATTTATTCTTATATAAATAAAATCAAAAATCTAAAATAGTAGAGTATGAGCCAGTTTTTTGCAGAATTTATAGGAACAGCCATGATTCTTTGTTTTGGAAGCGGCGTTGTGTCAAATGTGCTGCTTACAAAGACCAAAGGCAACAACAGCGGATG
>CAZIRN010000117.1:0-7324 GCA_964541495.1 uncultured Rikenella sp.
TTGTCAAAGCCGTCTCTTCAGCAATAGTTCTGTTTGCATTATTTGTTTCACTTATGGTTTTTGTATTGGTAAAATTAATACACCAACCACTTAAGAATTCAATATTGAATGTTATTCCTCTTGCAATAATAAGCAGTGCTGTAGCCATACCATCCGCAACAAACCTTCCCCAGAATCTAAGAGAATTCATTATTTATGAAAGTTCCTTTTCTGACATAATAGGTATCCTTGCATTTGATTTTATTCTTTATAATGAAGGCTCTGTGGCTCAAGGCTTGCTCAAATACTTCGTATCAGGCGGAATTATTACTGTTATTATATCTGTAGCCCTTACTTTAAGTTTGGCAATGCTGATGCATAAAGTAAGATACCATATAAATTATGTAATAATTCTGACATCAGTTATTGCCGTGTATGTTCTTGGAGAAACAGTTCATCTACCCTCATTACTGATGGTAATGATTTTTGGTCTGGTGATGGCTAATAACCGTTTTGCTGAAAATAAACCTTTTGTCAATCGTTACATTGATTTTGAAAAATTTAGAAATGACCTCGAATCTTTTAAAAAAATCCTGAGAGAACTCACTTTCCTTGTGAGATCATTTTTTTTCATCATGTTTGGTTTTTATGTAAAAATAGAAGGATTACTGAATAAGGAAAACATAATCATAAGCCTTGCAATTGTACTTATTGTTTTTATGTTGCGCTGGTTATTCTTTGATAAGGTATTGAGAGTATCGGGCCATACACTCGTGTTTTTTGCACCCCGTGGACTTATTACGATACTTCTTTTTATGAGTATCCCCGAAGAATCAAGAATACCATTTGTTAACGAAGAAGTAATCACGCTCGTAATATTTCTGACAATAATTCTGTTGATGATCGGAAATATGTTTTATACTCCCTTGAAAAAAGATAAACCAAAAATTGAAAATGAAATAACAAAGCCTAATATATAAACAACTACTGCTATTTCCGAAGAAACTCAGGGAAATAATTTTACACAGAAACCGGACAACAATTTTAATAACTCTGAATCAGCTTATACGCCTGAAAATCATAATCCCTGTTTTTAATTTCGTCCATCCCTGCGCAGCCAGTTTTTATTATAATATACGGATTTATATTTAGCCAGTTTTTCAAGGGTTTGATTATATTTTGATCATTAAATAATCAATATACTAAAAATATATTTCAGAATTTTTCAATAAAGTAAATCAAATCCCTTAATTATAAGCTTTATCCGTCGTATGATTGTATAAATAAACATTAACATATCTCAATAGTATTTAATCCTGTTATTTTACCTAATTTTTTAATTTTCTCCGCAATATGACCAACGCCGATAGCACAGTGGTGTGCTGGTCCTTGTTTTGACCAGCGATCAATGAATTCTTTGGCACTTATTGAAAATTTGTAACGACTGTTTGTATTTCCAATTTCCAGTACAGGTCCCGGTACAGATTCCCCCTCAGCTACCAATAAAAATAAACCATCCATACCTTCCACAACTGACAGTAATGTTACAGGTCCGTGTTTCACAGTCATTTGAATTGATAACCCTTTACCTGGTTTTCCATGATAAACCGGCAATGGAACCAGCTTTACCCGCCCTTCAGCAATAGCAAAATGGGCAGGACCGTCATGTCCAAGATATATCACATCGTCATTGAAGTCAATCAGATAAAACTCCGAAAAGGACCCTCCGGACCCGAATTCAGCCATGATTTTCATGGCCTGAGCATTTTTCACTTCACATTCACCTGCCACAGGGATATTTTTCCCTGTAAGCAATGTATTTCCTGCAATAACTGAAGTAACAATATTTTCATATTCATTTCCGGGTTGACCTTCGTAATAGTAAGCCAATGAATCAAGTTGATGAACAGTTACAAGTTTATCAAGAGCAACCGATGTACAGGCCGCACGTTCAATTTCAGCAGGATCACATTCCGGAACAACGTCGAAAGCGGTATGGAATTCGGCAATCTTAGCATCCAATTGTTCTTTTGTAACTTCATCTCTGTATTTTTTCAACTCGCACATTTCAAGCATCTGGAAATGAGTGCCGAATACGGCACTCTGCCTGGTAAGATCTGTATAAACGTCGAGCATTCCACCGTAATAGTGCCCAAGAATACCCATCCTGTTGTTACGCAGTACTTTCGCAACTCTGGCAGCTTCAACCCATGCTCTTATTTCTTCCCATGCCCTTTCGTCTTGAAGGTATCCGGTAACAATATCATAAGGTATGCCGGCACGGTTGAAAACTCCTGCAATTTCGGGAACCGAACATGACTGGCAATGTTCCAGCCATAACCCTGTCATCTTTCCCCTGTCGTTCAGGTTATTAAATTTTTTATAATCGAGTTGCGGAACAGGCTGGAGATTCAGTAATACAACCGGAACTTTTATCCTTAGTGCCACAGGTAAAACAGTTGAAGACAAGGCATAAGTGGATATATAAAGAAATACCAGTTCCACATCTTCCGATCTAAGTAAATCTGCTGCCTCCCCTGCTTTTACAGAATTATCTACCATGCCGACACTTACTACCTCTACGCCAAAACTTTCAATCTTTTCTTTGATTTGCTGCTGATATTTTTTCAGATTGTCGAGCAGCCCGTCAAACTGATTCCAGTAAGTGTCGAGTCCAATGCCGAATAAACCTATTTTACTCATTATTCCTGTTAATTTATTTTAATTTTTTTTGTAATGAATAATTTAACAGTACTAAGTAAACCAGATTTACGAAGATATGATTCTTTTTCATTTCCTTCAAACTTAACGATATTCGTTTGGGTAAATCGTTTTTCTTTTGGAAGGTAGCTGTCTCCTATAAGTCTGTTAACCCATGAATTGGTAACAGTGATGGTGATACTATTTTGTCCTGCCTTTACATAAGGAGTAATGTCTATAATGAATGGTGCAATCCATGCAATACTGGCATTTTCCCCATTTATTTTTACAGAAGCTATTTCCTGAACATTGCCCAAATCAATCTGGACTTTTTTGTCTTTTATTTCCTCATCCTTTAACTCGAAAGTATTAGAATAATCGGCTGAACCGGAATAATATCTTATTTTTTCATCAGAAAAATCACTCCATGAAATCAGGCTGTCTAATGCTATTTTTTCCTGAGGTCCCCATAGCTTATTGAATTTAATGTTCCATGGAGAGAAGATTGCTTTTGAAACTTTTGGTGCTGATTCACTAAATGAAGAAATAGTACCGTCAGACCAGTACAGCTTCCATGAACCGGGAAAAAGGAATTCAGCTAATATTACATCATCATCTCTGTAAAAATTAAAAGAAGGAAAGGAGGAAACGGGTAAATTCATCTCAGGGAATACAATTATGCCATCTTTTTCTATCTTATAAATATGTTTTTTTTGCTTTATATCTCTGAACACTACAAATAAAGAACCCTCAGGTTTAAAATGTAGCGGGATACAAGTGTAACCGTCTTCCTCATAATAAACTGCAATTTTTCTAACCTCTCCTGTCATAGAATCCCAAATTTCCGGTACTTTACCTGTTACTCTAAACCTGCAAATAACTTCTTCGTACCTATCGGGTAAATCAGTAAGGTACCGGTATTGGGTATCGTTTATTCCATGCCGTGCCAAGCGGTTGACAACAAAGTAAATGTCCTCTGTCGAGGTATAACGGTGGATATATTCCAAATAGGTATCCGGATAATTGCTACGATATTCAAAATCAGGAGAAATTTTTAGTGCTCTGAGTACTTCAGCAGGCGTAATACCACAGAAAACTTTCCCTTTTCCGTAATTATTAACAGTAACCTGTTGTCCATCAATACCAACCCACATTTTATCTGCAATTGACTTTACCAAATGGTCGGAATAAGGATAATCCTTTAGTCCAGTTGCTTTCTCCGGTTTGGGGCCTACTAAGATCATTCCCTGTTTAACCAATTTTTCCAATTTTACTAATAGATCTGAATTAATTGATTTTTCATCGGGAAGAACCAAGAGGGAATATTTCATGCCGTCAGGCAGGGTTATCATGCCATTAATAATCTTCACATCTTTCAGCAAAACATCGAAACCACATTTATCCCAATCATAACCTTTTCCCATATCCGTTACTTCTTCCTTTAAAAAGACAAAATTAGGAGCATCGTCGCCATAATAATAAAGAGCATCTGCTTTAAACAATCCTTTGGCAAGTAGTGAAGAAGTGCGGTTCAGGTATTCAATGAATGCTTTTGATTCGTTCCACCATGTGACGTGTCTGTTAAGGTGCGTTCCTGCGAAATATTCATTTCCTGGCTCGCCGTATTCATCCGGTGAAGCAGTATAAGTATGCCAAAAAATTCGATTCAATCCTGAACAAAAAACCCGATCAAAATCATTTTTACAATCTTTTGGAGGGCGTTCCCATTGAGGTCCGATACTTGTAGGACCTTCTGCTGCAACAAATCTTTTTCCATAGATATGAGCAACACTAGCACTCTGTTTAACTACAAATCTTTCTTCATCTTTAACACGATGGGTATTAGAACGTATCCAAAATTCACCCATAGGCACATCATTAAATTTCATATTTTGGATGCCGTCAATAGGAGCAGCATGAGGGCCACCGGATTCAGGGTGAGTAAAAAGATTAGCGTTGTGTGCTATTTCAGTAAAAGTACGATAAAACTCTTCTGTTATTAAGTCGGCTACAGTCCTGCGAAAATCATGAAGAAACCGGTTGGAAATTTCTCTGCTATATACAATCCGATCTGTTAGTACCGGTAAATAATTTGTTAAATCATAACAATGTCTTTTTTCGAATTCTTCTATAAAATCGTCTGTCCAGTTTGCAACACCCATTTCCCAGCTATCGGTATGAACAAATTTCAATGCTCCTCCGGCATTTGCTGCCGTGCCAATTAATTTGGAAATAACATCTTCGTTAAACTGCATTAATGCATTTTTATTGAGATGGTCAAGAGAAAGTCCATCCCAGCCATCACTTGCAGTCGAGACCTTTGCGCCCGTATTTGTCATTCCAAAACGCAAAATAGTCCAACTGCCTGCAGGGCACTGCCATTTAAGCTTTTCACCATCAAAATATGGAGTGATATCCATTATATCTCTATCAGAAAGGGCTATTTCTCCGTCCAAATAATCTTCACGCAAACGATACAAAGGATAAATACCTGATCCACCCATAGATTTTTGAAGAGATTTAATTTCTATGTCTTTTATTTTGTTTTTAACTCCTATAGTATCATTTAGATTTTTTACCGCTAATATTTTAATGTCTTTATAAAAATTTTTAAAAGCTGGTTTCGGAAGTTTAATTTCTATTGCATCAGGACCCTCAACAATTGTTTCACTCCATGTAATCTTTTTCATTGCTTGTTCAGGTTCCACAGAAGGACCGCCTGGATTCCATCCGCTCTGAACATTGACAGAAATTTCCAATCCTAATCTATCTGCTTCTTTGATAGCATGAGTATAAAGTTCAAGCCATTTATTACTCAAAAAGTCAGGACCTGCTTCTGTTTTCTTGGCCACGCTGTAATTTGAAGAACCGGCATCAAAAATAATTGCTCCTCCATAGCCATTTGCTTTCATTGCTTCAATGTCCCTGGTAATACAGTCCTTTGTTACATTACTATTTAGCCACCACCAGAAGGCTCTAACTCTTGCGTTATCAGGCGGATTTTGAAATTCTTCCTTTAATTGTTGATATGGAATATTAAATACGGTTCCGTAAGGCGCTAAATTTTTCTTAAAATTAAGAAGAACAAAAAATACAGGAATTAATATAGCAACTACTACAATCCAATTGTTTTTAAGGTAAATTTTATTCATTGGACTTGACATAATACTCCTCTTTTTAAGGTTTCTTGCCTTAAAATAGTAGAATTAATTAAATATTTTTATTTTACCACCCCGGGTTTTGCTCTAAAATTAAATCTTTATTTGTATCAATCACTGGTTGTGGTATTGGCCACAAATTATAATTGAACGTTAATGTTGCTTGTGTTTCCGGCCAATATGCATATTTGCGGATTCTTTCAACACCAATTGTGCCTCCCATTCTAAGCAAAGTGTTCCATCTGCACTCTTCGTATACAAGTTCTCGTGCACGTTCATTTAAGATTAAGTTAAAATTATCATCTACATCAGCTTCAGTAACTAAATAACCACATTGAGCACGTGTGCGTAATAAATTGATGTCTTCAGCAGCGCCCTGTTTGTTTCCAAGACGTTGCTTTGCTTCAGCTCTCAATAAAATGGTCTCCGGCAGACGAATAATGTAATCATCACGGAATAAATTACTTCGATTTTCGCCTTCACTTATGCCGGTATATTTGTCAGTCGAAATTTTGCAAGAGACCGGGTAACAAAGACTGCGATTATTTATGTTAGTAAGAGGATCAGAACTACCATTATATATTACATCCCATGGAATGGGTATTAGATAATAAGGAGATGTTGGCACATTACCCTTAAATCTTCTACGAAAAGCTATTTCTGAATTACGCATGTCATTAGCCCATTTACCTTCATAAATAGTGTCTCGTGTATACATGGTAGGTATTACTTGAGCAATTCCTCGTCCTCCCACATCTTCCAGTTGACCGGTTATATGTTTTGTTGCGCCATCGCGAAATACGGGACCATAAGTACGTGAATAATTCAATTTTGATTTCGTGTCTTCGGCTTTATAAGCACTATAATCAATTTGAACAGCCCATATACATTCTTTATTTCCATCTTGATAATTTACATTTCCTTCCTGAAACAGATCCCAATAATAATTAGTTTTCATTGTAAGAGTATCAACTAATTGATTAGGATTGAAAACTCCATTCTTATAAATATTAATTGAAGCAAATTCTTCACTTTTTCTAGTCCCAAAGCGTGAACTTGTTAATGAATAGATACTTCCATTTATAATTTTATCCGCATACTTAACTGATTCTTCAAAAGCTGAATGAGCTTCATTTGTCTTACCCTCTGCCTGTAACTGAATACCTAAAGCCAAATATAACTCACTCAATATATGTTGAGCTGCACCCCTTACAACGCGACCTCCTTGTGAGGTTGTTTCAGGTAAATCGTTTTCTATAGCTTCAAGTTCGTCAATAGCAAACTGGTATGTTTCTATTCGACTAGCACGTTCATAATCGTAACGAGGCTTTTTTGCAATTTCAGTAACGAGGGGGACTCCTCCAAATAACTCACCTAAATTTCTATAGGCAAAAGCTCTAAAAAAGCGAGCCTGGGCTAAAGCATAAGCTTTTGCACTTTCTGATGCCCATGAAATATCTGGTGATTCAGCCGCATAAATAGCTAAG
>CAZIRN010000118.1:0-7256 GCA_964541495.1 uncultured Rikenella sp.
CATTAGTTCAAAAACCTTTGGAAATTAGTCCAGTTTAAAGGGGGTTAATACAAAAGGCTTGAAAATTTAACTTTTGTCTTTCTCCTTAAAATTTTTATCCTCTTCGGGGAAAAATAAGCAGTTGTGTATTCTTTAAGCTATTGATGTTGTTCCCCTGACGTGGAAGAATGATTCACCCCAAATTTTTTATATTGCAAGTTATGCGCCTCTAATTTATTTCAATCTCATTTTTTACTTTAATCAATTTGATATTTTTTGCATAGCTCTTCCTTTTGACTTCAAAATCCTTTTCCACAAACTCAATCACGCTATTATCAGGTATTTTGTCAGCCAGATATGAATTTTCTATGATTTTACGTATTAAATCAAATGTCAGTCCAATATTTCTGTTTACTATTTCTTTGTTTGTCATTTTTTCAATCCCTTTTAAATAATTTTAAGAGCTCTTTTCGTTTCACTTAGCTATTCATATTTTAAATGTCAAACAAATTTAAAAATAAAATCCTTTTGTACAGGTTTTATTGATACTTTACTAATGATATTCAAATGAATATAAGAATGCTTTCGGAAAAAAATCAATTTTTCCGTGAGCTCGATTATACTGAAATCTTAAATTAGCTTATATCAAGGCTATATCAGAGATATTTTCTGTCTTCTTCCGGAACTTCAAAATATTTTGAATAACGCTCGGCATCAGAACCTCTGAGTTCAAGTTCGGAACCTCTTAATTTGTAAGTACATTTTTCACCGGCAATATCCGAGAAGTAAATGTCATATTCTTTTCCGTCCTCATCTATCATAATTATTCTTACCAGATGACTATATTTTGCGCTGTTGAGCAATGAATGACAGATGGGGCATGTATAGAGATATTCCTCACCCTCTTTTAACTGGAATGAGGGATGAGTTGTAACAGTATAATTTCCCAGTTCCGGATTAAGGTAAACAAGGCCCCTCTGAGAACTATTCTTTTTTTGTGCAGCCAGGACGATAGATGTCTTTACATTAAGGTGACCCCTGCATGCTTTACATAGATATTCAACTGCCATAGTGTACCTCCTCTTTATTATTAATTTGTTTAATAATTTTTTTAGCTACTTTGGCAACAATATACGAAATTTTTTCGCCAAAAACAATAGTTCCGGGTTGAATTCCGAGAATAAAAACTTCTGCAGGGAAGAAATCGGAAATCCGTTTCAGGGAGATATTGTGCGTGTTAAATGAAAAATCCTGTATCTCGTCAACGGGCAACAGCCTGCAGGTTCCGGGGGAGGCATTCATATCTACACAATCAATCAGGACAATAATATCCGGATTGAGTGAATTGATTTTTCCAATATAGTTTTCGATGCTTACTTCAACAGTAAGTGATATAATATTTTTCATGGGTTTTATTCGCCGGCTGATATAAACTCCTACACCGTCATCACTCTTAAGCACATTACCAATGCCGGCAAAAAGAATTTTTTTGTCTGTCTGAGCCAGAATATTATCCAGAGCAGGCAACATCAAAGGTATTTTATAAGTACCAGTCTCAGGCAGTTAGGGCAAAGCACATTAAACATGTCTTTCCTTTTGAGCTGGTCCTTCACTTCCACTTCAATATCCTGACCTTCCGAAAGCTTTAGTTTTTCATTGAGCACATTAAGATCGAGTATAGAGGAGTATGCCTTAGGGCCAAGTTTTTTATGTATATATTGAAGATGTTCTTTTGTGGTTATTACGGCTCCGCAATTTCTGCATATTAAAAGTTCTTTTTCCTGGTAATCAATATTTTGCGTCCTGTCGGTTACTGCAAGATCAAAGATTTTGTCTGATAGTTTGACTCCTTTACGTGTTATGCAGTGTTCTTCACACTGACCGCAGAAGATACATTTACTATAGTCTCTTTTTATTATTCTTACTCTTTTTTCTACATCGTCGGTAAAGGTTATTGCACAGGGAGGGCAAACATTTGCACATGTCTCACACCCAACGCAATTGTCGTTGTCAACAACAGGCCTGCCCCTGAATTTTTCAAACGGAGTATGTTCCTCGTAAGGGAATCCTGTCGTATATGCGGGGGTGAACAATGATACCAGTGCCTCTTTCAATTCCCGAATCTTAGGGTATTTCATTTTGCATCATTTTTATATTCATCCTTTACACTTTTGTCGGTCATTTTAACACCGAAGTGATATGTGCCTCTGACGAGTGCGTGTGCTGCCACAGTTGCACTGAAAAACAGCAGAGGTATGGCAATAAGGCCCTTTATGCCTGCACCGGTAAAACCGAAATGTATCAAAACTCCAAGCAAAATACTGCAACATCCCATTGTGACACATTTTGTTGCTGCCTGCAGCCTGTTATATACATCGGGCAGCCTTAAAAGCCCTATGCATCCAAAAATATTGAACAGGACTCCGATACTAATTAAAATCAGTTCAATAATCATATTATTCGTTTAATTTTTTTCCGCTCAGGTATTTGGCAAGAGTAAGTGTTCCGATAAAGCTGAAAATAATCCAGGCAATTCCGATATCAATGATGAATTTTTTTCCTGTAAGGATAGTGATAATTGCGCAAACGCCCACCACCAGTATTCCGAAGATGTCGATTGCCACCATTCTGTCGGGGATGGTTGGCCCCCTGATTATCCGGTAAAGGCAGACTCCGCTCAGTGCAATCTGCGTATAAAGAAGTATTTCAAGCCATACATTCATTCTGCAAAATTTTTAATATACTTTTCAAACGGGCTCATAATCATTCTTGCGTATTCTTCAGGGTTATCCGACCTGATATATATCCAGTGTATATAGAAATAATCATCTATTATATCAACTGTAAGTGTGCCCGGTGTCATGGTTATTGAATTTGCAAGAAGGGTTTTTGCAAAGTCGGATTTCAGGTTTGTCTTTACTTTGACAATTCCGGGTCTTATGGGCAGTTTCGGGTGAAGCACTCTGTATGCTACATCGAAATTTGCTTTGATGCACGACCAGACGAAAGTGACAAGGTAGACTAAAAACCAGAACCAGCGGCGGGGTTGCAAAAATTTGCCTACTCCTGTGAAATAATACCTTGCAAAAATTATTGTGCATAAGAGTGATGCGGCCGAACCGACAATAAGGTTAGGGACGGTTATTCTGAAGGTTAGAAGTAACCAGAAAGCAAGGCAAAGTATAAAAAAAGCAATGTTTCTCTTCATATTACATTCCGGTTATTGGTGTTGTGTAAAGTTGAGAATCTGTCAGAATACGTATAGCCGGTGTGAGTATCATGTCTCTTGCCTGTGGCAGAGCAATAAGGCTCAACACAAGGCAAAGGACTGCCAGGGCAACCATGCTGAACACCATAGGGAAAGGTACTTCTTTAGGGCTGGTTTCACTCTTTTCGATTTCCTTGTTATAGAATGCATAACGCTGAAATTTCATGAATGAAGCAAGTGTGACGATACTTACTATTACTGCAATAACTGCCAGGAAGTAGAATTTTCCCATAATAGCGGCTATAATTATTATCAGTTTGCTGAAGAAGCCGTTGAATGGCGGAATTCCGGATATTGCCATAGAAGCTACAAATGATGTGGACGAAGTGGCAGGCATCAGTCCGGCCAGTCCGCCCATTGATTTAAGGTCGCGTGTACCTGTTCGGTACTCTATTGCTCCTGCGTTGAGGAACAGAAGGCTTTTAAAGGCGGCATGGTTGATAAGGTGAAACAATCCGCCTGCTATGGCAAGAGAAGCAACTTCGGGTTTTGTCCCGCGTGCAAGCAGTATCATTCCTATTCCGGCCGACATCACCACGTAGCCCATCTGGCTTATGCTATGGTAAGCCAGCAGCCTCTTGATATCCCACTGGCCAATTGCAAGCAATACACCTACAGCCATGGATAATGCGCCGAGCGTTGTTAAAAGCATGGCCATATCTTCGGTTATGATAAACATGTTGAAGAAGAGCCTTAAGATGACATAAATACCGGCAGCCTTGATGAGCACGCCTGAAAGCATGGCAGAGATAGGTGAAGGAGCTGAGGAGTGTGCATCGGGCAACCATGCATGGAAAGGAATGATTGCTGCTTTAAGCCCGAAACCGCTGAGCAGAAGTAATTGTACCGGAATATAGAATGATTTTGCAGTATTTGTGCCCAGCGCAGCTTTGATATCGGCAATGTTAAGTGTTTTTGCTTTCCAGTAAATAAAGCTTATGCCAATAAGGATGAGCATAGATGCAAGCCCACCGAGGACCTGGTATTTGAAAGTGGCCTCGAGCTGTTCTCTCTCCACACCAAATGCCACAAGAGCATAGGAAGATATTGCAGAAATCTCGAGAAAAACATAAATATTGAAAATATCACCGCTGAGCACTATTCCATTCATTCCGGCAATCATCAGGCAGAAGAGGGAATAAAAATAATTTTCTGATGTGTACTGAGCTATATATGTAAATGAGTAAACTATTGAAAGAAAACCTATTGTATTTATTATACATAGTAATATTGCGGAAAGGCTGTCGAGTACCATGTAGATGCCGATCGGTGTTCCATTTACTGGCTCCCATCCGCCAACTTTATAAACGCTAATGTTTCCCGACAATCCCGTAATGGAAATATAACTTATTACCATAAGGAATAACAGTACGGTCATGCCGATATACTTATTGGCATTCCTGAGAAATTTTCCGATGATCATTGTCAGGAAGGCACCGCCTAGTGGTACGGCAACAAATAATGGAATAAGCGGATTCATCTGTTATCCTCTTAGATTTTTAATCTCTCTTATATCCAGGGTTTTATATTTTCTGTAAATCCTGATTATCACAGCCATAAGCATTGCAGTAGTTGCCAGTCCTATTACAATGGCAGTAAGTACCATAGCTTGTGGCAAGGGGTCAACATAAATCACATCGGGTTTTGCAGGGTCAACTATAGGAGGAACGCCATTTTTTACATATCCGATTAAGGCAAGAAAAAGAAAAGTGCTGAACTCCATAATTGACAATGATATGGCAATCTTCATAAGATTTCTTCTTGTGATAACGCCATAAAGCCCGACAAGAAATAAAACAAAACAGAGCAGATAGAGTATCATCTTGTAAGTTCTTCTTTAAATATTAATAGTGCGAGAAAAATGGTTAGTATAGAAGCAGCGACTTCAATACCGACAAAAATATTATACAGGGGTATTACTCCGGCACTTATGAGTTCGCCGACTTTGCCTTTTGGCAGCCAGTTCAGGAAAAAGACTTTTGTGCCGAGTGCCATACCGGTCAGGGCAATGATTAAGGCAACAAGTACTCCAAAGTTTTCAGTAATAGTAGAGCCAGTCTCTTCTCTTGTAAGATGCATAAAGTCGCTTCCAAAGGCAAGAATCAGAAGAATGAATGAGCCGGCAACAATTACACCGCCGGCAAAACCACCGCCGGGTGTCAGATGCCCGTGTATAATCACATATACGCCGTAAAGAAACACCATTCCACAAATCAACTGTGTTGTTTTCTTTACTATGATGGTCATTCCTTTCATTTTGTATTATTTTCTTTTCTTAATTAATTATATTCATTTCATATTAACTTTTTACTTCATCATTCCGTGTTTGCAATTCGATATTCATTTCTTCCCTTTGATCCTTAAGATAGTCAGCACTCCGATTACTGCAGTAACCAACACTGTTGCTTCACCAAGTGTATCGTATCCTCTGAAATCGAATACAACGCCCGTCACAAGGTTTGCACTTCCGGTTTTTTCAGTGGCTCCTTCGATGTAGTATTTTGCCATTCTAAGAGTCCCTTCGCCGAATTTATCGAGGGATCCAGTTGCTCCTTTCAGGAAGAAAAAAATCGCTACTACAATAATCACAGCCGCAGCAATATTTATATATCCCTGCGGATCAGGTTTTGTGAATGGTTCTTCACGGGTGCAGTCGAGCACTACAGCAACCATGATTACCAGAGTGATTGTTTCTACCACAATCTGAACTATTGCCAGGTCGGGGGCATTTAATAGCAGGAAACATATAACCAGTCCATACCCTACAATACTGCAGGAAATAACTGCCGATAGAAGGTCTTTTGCATGGATGGCAAAAATGGCTCCGAGAATCATTAAAATCAGTATAACCGAAAGTGCAACTTCCATATAGAAGCTTAATTATAACATTATCAATAATAAAATAAGCAATCCGGCAAATACCCATAGTACATAAGTGGATAATACGCCTGTATGCATCTTACTGAACAAGCCGCTGCAATAGAGGAGAGCCTGTTTCGATAAGTCGTAGATATCGAACCATTTTTCCTGTGCCTTCCTGTATATTGCCGAGAAAAAGCCGAATTCGGTGATCGTCTTATAAAATTCCGGTGCAGGGTAAGCAGCCTTGTAGTAAAATTTCTCTCCTCCTATAAAACTGTCGGCAGTACGGAATTTGCGTAACCCTGTTGCAAGATAGATTAATATCCCCAGCAAAATTGAATCAAGTATCATCAGGGATGCCAGACTCGAGTTATATATGCCTGAGAATTTGAAGATGCCGGTCACAGGCATGAGCAGACGCGGAACGACAACTCCTGTGGCAAACACACCGAAAATGATACACAGCAGAGCAATAACCGCAAGAGGAATCCACATCAGGGCAGGCACTTCCCTAATATTTTCCGATTCGGTTTTTCGTCTGCCGAGAAAGATCCCGCCTATGAATTTTATGAAGCTTGCCAGGGTAAATGCCGAGCCGAGGACTGCCAGCACAAGCCACAGCACCCATAATTTATTAGGTATTCCCGATCCTCCGCCGAAATCAATTATTGCCTGATAAATCATCCATTTCGAAGCAAATCCGTTCAGAGGAGGGATGCCGGATATAGACATTGCAAAAATCAGGGCAGATATAAATGTAACCGGCATAGCCTTCGAAAGGCCGCCGAGGTCATCTATTTCGGTTTTTCCTGTGCGTTGTTCGACAGCACCTGCCGCGAGGATCAAACCGCTTTTGTATAGTGCGTTATTCAGCATGTGAAAAAGCCCTGCTGCAATGCCAATGAATGAACCCAGACTGAGTCCGACGATCATATATCCTACCTGTGAAACAGCATGGTAGCCAAGAAGCCGTTTGTAGTTATGTTGAATAAGGGCCATCATTACAGCCGTTATAATCGTTACAACACCAAGAGTCAAAAGGAGCAGGGTAACCCACTCGCCTGGCACGAATATTTCCGTTAAAATTCTGGTAAGCAGATATATACCAAGCAGTTTGTCGAGGGAAGCCGGCATATATGCTGACGAT
>CAZIRN010000119.1:0-7225 GCA_964541495.1 uncultured Rikenella sp.
AGCCAGGCAGATGTTCCTGCATCATGCAGAGTATTGCTTAATGCGGCCGGCACAGCGCCCGGAATGTGGTTCGAAAAGGAAGACACGATTTTAATTTTTTTGCCAGGAGTCCCTTTCGAGATGAAATATATTATGAATGAACATGTAATTCCTGATCTTAAGAAAAGATTCAGGTCAAATATTATAATTCATAAAAATATAATGACTTATGGAACTTATGAAGCAAAGATGGCTGAACTACTTGAAAAGTTTGAGGCGGAACTTCCTACAAATATTAAACTTGCATATCTTCCTTCATTCGGAATAATAAAACTTCGTCTTACAGGGTCAGGAAATGACATGTCCAAACTTGAAAAAGAAATAGAATTCCAGGTTAAGAAGCTTTACAAAATAATTCCCGAATATATCTATGGTGAAGATGAGGAACAACTGGAAGAGACAGTAGGAAGACTATTGAAGGAAAAAGGCTATTCATTATGTACAGCGGAAAGCTGTACGGGAGGAAGGATTGCCCAGATGATTACAAGTATTCCAGGTAGTTCCGCATATTATAAAGGATCGATTATAGCTTATGATAACAATGTAAAAACTGATTTGTTGAATGTAAAAAAATCAACAATCGAAAAGTTTGGAGCAGTAAGTCGTGAAACAGCCGAAGAGATGGCACAGAGAACGCTTGAACTCTTCAGATGCAATTACGCACTTGCCACAACCGGAATCGCAGGTCCGGAAGGAGGGACCCCTCAAAAACCTGTCGGTATTGTCTGGATTACTGTAGCAACATCTGATAAAATAACTTCTGAAAAATTTCAGTTTACAAATGACAGAGTGACAAATATAACAAGATTCACCCTTTCTGCCCTTAATCTACTCCGCCTCAGAATTATTCATGGTTAAGAATAAGCGGATTAAAAAAAATAAGTAATTATTTGTTTAATTAAATATAAATGATGACATTTGCACTGCAATTATTCAGAACAAATTTTAAGTTAAGAAATATTCAGGAGAATGGCACGTGTTTGTCAGATAACAGGCAAAAAAGCAATGAAAGGGAATAATGTTTCCCATTCAAAGAGGAGGACGAAGAGAAAATTTTATCCCAATCTTTTCGAAAAAAAATATTTTATTCCGGAAGAAAACAGGTGGATTAAACTTAGAGTCTCGGCAGCAGGCATGCGCCTAATCGACAAAAAAGGTATTTCCGAAGCTTTGAAAGAGGCAAAAGAAAAGGGATTAGCATTTTAAAACTGTTAATAAATAAAACATGGCCAAAAAGGCAAAAGGAAACAGGCAACAGGTTATTCTTGAATGTACTGAGCACAAAGAGAGCGGTTTGCCAGGAACATCAAGGTATATAACTATTAAAAACAAGAAAAATACACCGGATCGTCTTGAAAGAAGAAAATATAATCCGATTCTTAAAAGACATACTATTCACAAAGAAATAAAATAACATTTCATTATGGCAAAGAAAGTTGTTTCATCGTTAAAGACCGGAGAAGGGAGAAACTTTACCAGATGTATTAAAATGGTTAAGTCTGAAAAAACAGGTGCCTATATTTTTAAAGAATCAATTGTGCATAACGACCACATCAAGGATTTTTTCAGTAAGAAGTAAATTATATTTAATAATATCCGGGAAAAGCTTTCTTCCTTACGAAGAGGGCTTTTTTTATCGTTTAAAATACCAGTTTGATTATTGATGGCGTTATTAGGATTTTTTGGTAAGGCAGAAAAAGAAGATCTGAGAAAAGGACTTGAAAAAACACGTGAAAGTTTTTTTTCGAAAATCACTAGAGCAGTTGTTGGGAAATCGAGTATTGACGACGAAGTACTCGATAGCCTCGAAGAAGTCCTTGTTTCATCCGATGTGGGAGTCGAAACAACATTAAGAATTATCAATAGAATCGAAAAACGGATTTCCAGAGAAAAATATCTGAACACAACCGAACTGAACAAAATACTCAGAGAAGAAATAGCATCTCTTCTCGAAGAGAATAAGACGACTCAAGCTCCTGACTTCTTATCTCCGCTCCCTGCAAAACCTTACGTGATACTTGTAGTTGGTGTTAACGGTTCAGGTAAAACAACCACTATTGGAAAACTTGCTTGGAAATATAAAAATGCCGGCAAAAAGGTCTTGCTTGGTGCCGCCGATACATTCAGAGCTGCAGCAATCGAGCAATTGACAATTTGGGCTAATAGGGCAGATGTACCGATTATAAAGCAGCAGATGGGTTCCGACCCGGCTTCGGTTGCATACGATACTCTTAACTCGGCAATTGCATCCGGAACCGATGTTGTAATTATTGACACTGCCGGACGACTGCATAATAAAGTCAATCTCATGAATGAACTCGCCAAAATAAGACGGGTTCTTGAAAAACAAATGCCTGATGCACCACATGAAGTTATGCTTGTACTTGACGGGTCGACAGGGCAAAATGCTTTTGAACAGGCGAAACAATTCACCTCGTTCACTGGAATTACTGCATTGGCTGTTACAAAATTAGATGGAACTGCAAAAGGAGGTGTAGTGCTGGGAATCTCCGACCAACTCAAAATACCCGTAAAATATATTGGCACAGGTGAGAAAATTGAAGACTTGCAGATTTTTGATCGTTACGAATTCGTTGATTCTCTCTTTGCCTGAATATTATCTGTTTTTCTTTTATTTACCCAATTAAACCTGATGGAAGCAAAAAAAGTAAATGTTGTTACCATGGGTTGCCCGAAAAACGTCGTTGATTCCGAAATACTTCTGAAACAACTACAGGCTGCTGGATATTTTGTAACTCACGATGAAAACGAATCATCAGCATATACCGTTATTATTAATACTTGCGGTTTTATTAACGATGCAAAGGAAGAAAGCATCGATATGATTCTGAAATTCGCGAATGCAAAAAAAAGAGGCCTGATTAGAAAGCTATATGTTATCGGATGTCTTTCACAAAAATATCCTGTTGAGCTTAAAAAGGAAATACCGGAAGTTGACCGTTTCTTTGGAGTAAACAGTATGGAACTGTTGCTAAATGAAATAGGCGGCAATATTAAAAAAGATTTGCTTACTGACCGCATTCTATCAGGTCCAAATCATTATGCATATCTTAAAATATCTGAAGGCTGCGACCGTACCTGCGCATTCTGCTCAATACCTTTTATACGTGGCAGGCATATCTCAAAAAGTATCGGTACCATTCTTAAGGAAGCATCCATTCTCGAAACCAAAGGAGTAAAGGAACTTATTCTTGTAGCCCAGGATTTGAATTATTACGGTGTAGACCTTTATAAAAAAAGAATGCTCAGCACACTTATAGAAAAGATCGCATCGGAAAATTCTTTCGAATGGATCAGACTGCAATATCTTTATCCAACCGGACTCTCTGATTCACTCCTTGAACAAATCAAAGACATTGGTCAGATATGCAAATATGTTGATATTCCATTACAGCATATAACCGACAGGATGCTAAAAAAATGAAACGAGGTTATTCAAGGCATTACGTTGAAAAACTTCTTACCCGGATAAAGACAATTATGTCCGATGTTGCAATACGCACAACTTTGATAACCGGACATCCCGGTGAAACCAAAGAAGATTTCATTGCTCTGAGAGATTTCGTAAAAGAATTTCAGTTCGACCGTCTTGGAGTATTCAAATATTCACACGAAGATGAGACTTACGCTGGAATTAACTATCCTGATGATATACCGGACGAAGAAAAAGAAAACAGAGCTTCGGAAATAATGGAAATACAACAGAAAATATCTTTGAAAAAGAATATGCTCAAAGTCGGAAGGACTTTCAAAGTACTGATAGATAAAAATGAAGGAGGATATTTTATTGGCAGAACAGAATATGACAGCCCGGATGTAGATCAGGAAGTTTTGATTGAAGATAAATATGATTTACATCCGGGACTATTCTATACCATAAAAATCACCGGCGCCGCCGAATTTGATCTTTACGGAATACCTTATTTAATTTGACTTGCAACTCCGGAAATTGCTTAACCCTGAGAAGGTTCCACAAGTTTACTTTGCTCTTTCTTTTTATTCCGGATATTGATTTTTATCTCATTTCTTGCCTTGTTAAATCCGACATTCACATAATCTCCTTCTGTGAGTTTAGCCTTTATCATTACTTCAGCCATCGGATCTTCCAGGTATTTCTGTATAGCTCTCTTCAAAGGTCGTGCGCCGAAGTTTTCATCGAAACCCTTTTCGGCAATAAAGTCTTTGGCAGCTTTTGAAATCCTGAGTTCATAACCCAGAGCCTTAACTCTTTCATAAAGACCTTTCAGTTCAATATCAATAATTTTGTCAATGTCTTTTTTCTCGAGCGGATTGAAAATAACAATATCGTCAATTCTGTTGAGAAATTCCGGAGCAAATGTTTTTTGTAAAGCCTTCTGTAAAATGCTCTTTGTTTGTTCGTCCCTTGAAGCTTTTTTTGCGGAAGTATCAAAGCCAACTCCATGTCCGAATTCCGAAATCTGCCTGGTACCGATGTTGGAAGTCAGAATAACTATTGTATTTCTGAAGTCAACCCGCCTTCCAAGGCTGTCGGTAAGCTGACCTTCATCGAGAACCTGAAGGAGAATATGATATACATCGGGATGTGCTTTCTCGATCTCGTCGAGAAGTACGACTGAATAAGGTCTCCTCCTTACTTTTTCAGTAAGCTGTCCACCTTCTTCATAACCTACATACCCCGGAGGAGCACCTACGAGTCGGGACACCGAGAATTTCTCCATATACTCGCTCATGTCGATTCTAATAAGGTTTTCGGAGGAGTCGAAGAGGAATTTTGCAAGAACTTTTGCAAGCTGGGTTTTTCCAACTCCTGTTGGACCCAGAAAGATAAAAGTACCTATCGGTTTATTAGGATCTTTAAGTCCTGCTCTGTTCCGCTGTATTGCTTTGACTACTTTGGTTATGGCTTCATCCTGACCAATAATGCTGTGTCTCAGTTCATCGGCCATATTAAGCAGGCGAGTGCCCTCTGTCTGAGCAATTCTCTGAACGGGCACGCCCGTCATCATGGCAACTACTTCGGCTACTTTATCGGCATCAACTACTTTTCTGTTTAGCGCAAGTTCTTTCTCCCATTTCTTTTTTTCCTGCTCTATCAGTTCGAGCAAGTCTTTCTCTTTGTCCCTGAAGCTAGCCGCTTTTTCAAAATTCTGGTTCTTTACTGCAGCAGTTTTTTCCTTTTTTATTTCTTCGAGCTGTTTTTCAAGCTCCAGAATCCGTTCAGGAACAACAATGTTTGATATATGCACCCGTGAACCCGATTCATCGAGGGCGTCAATAGCCTTATCCGGGAGATGCCTGTCGGTAATATACCTGTTCGTAAGTTTGACGCAAGCCTCTATAGCTTCGTCGGTATAAGTAACATTATGATGCTCTTCATATCGTTCTTTTATATTATGAAGGATATGAATTGTTTCTTCGATTGAAGTTGGCTCTACAAGCACTTTCTGGAATCTTCGTTCAAGGGCGCCGTCTTTTTCGATATGCTCCCTGTATTCATCAAGAGTTGTGGCACCTATACACTGTATTTCACCTCTTGCCAGAGCCGGCTTAAGCATGTTTGCAGCATCGAGCGAACCGGTTGCACCGCCGGCACCTACGATAGTGTGAATTTCGTCAATGAAAAGGATTATATTATCATTCTTCGACAATTCATTCAGAATAGCTTTCATCCTTTCCTCGAACTGGCCTCTGTACTTTGTTCCGGCTACTATTGATGCAAGGTCGAGCGCAACAACCCTTTTATTAAAAAGCACTCTCGAAACATTCTTTTTTACAATTCTCAAAGCAAGCCCTTCGGCAATGGCCGATTTTCCAACTCCAGGTTCGCCGATAAGAACAGGATTATTCTTTTTTCTCCGTGAAAGTATTTGTGCCAGCCTCTCTATTTCTTTCTCCCTTCCTACAATAGGATCGAGCCTGCCTTCTTCAGCAGCTTTTGTAAGGTCTATTCCAAAATTATCAAGTACAGGAGTCTCGGAAGATGGCTTTCCGGATGATGATCCTGACTGGCCTCTTCCTGGAACACCATAACTCATCCCTTCATCATCTTCATCTCTTGGAAAGTCAGCTTTTGCCGAAGGACCTTCATTTTCTATATATCGCCTCACTGAATTATAATCAACATCCATTTCTGCAAGCAAACGTGTTACCAGTGCATTTTCATCTTTCAAAATTGCAAGCAGAAGATGTTCTGATTCTATAGTTGAACTTTTAAGTGATTTGGCTTCAAGATATACAAGCCTTAAAATCCTTTCAGTGCTTTTCAATAAAGGTATAGCAGAATTATCTGTAGCAGGCACAGAATTTTCAACCCTTATGCTTTTTTCAATACTTCCTTTAAGTACAAGCAAATCAACGCCTGAATTGATAAGAATATTAGTTGCCACACTTTTGCTATCCCTTAAAATTCCCAGAAAAAGATGTTCAGGACTTATATGATTATTACCTAATCTTATAGCCTCTTCTTTGCTATATGTCAATATGTCTTTAACTTTCTGTGAAAACTGTGAATCCATATTTCCCTCTTTATATTTTAACTAAACACATAATAGTGACACTTTGTCATTAAATTCATTATTTCTTTATAGATATTACTAAAACTTTTTTAACAATATATATATGTCAATTTTTGTGCCCGTTTTAATATTTACAGTTAAAAACAAAAATCAAACATTCCATTTCTCAAAAATAGTCAAATATTCACTATTTTCGTACTTTAATTTTTAACAAAAAAATGTATTTTTATAAATTAATGATAAACAATATTTTAAAGTGGAAAAGGAACGGCTTTTAAAAGTAAATATTGAGGAAGAAATGAAGTCGGCCTACATTGATTATTCGATGTCGGTTATAGTATCAAGAGCTTTGCCTGATGTGAGGGATGGACTTAAACCTGTGCATCGCAGAGTTCTTTACGGAATGTGGGAACTGGGTGTAATGGCTAACAGGCCTTATAAAAAATCGGCAAGAATAGTGGGAGAGGTGCTTGGAAAATATCATCCTCATGGCGATTCATCTGTATATGAAGCAATGGTTAGAATGGCTCAGGACTGGTCATTGAGGTATCCGTTGATTGACGGACAGGGAAACTTTGGCTCAATTGACGGAGACAGTCCGGCAGCTATGAGATATACGGAAGCCAGGCTAAGAAAAATAGCCGAAGAGATGCTATTTGATATTGAAA
>CAZIRN010000120.1:0-7202 GCA_964541495.1 uncultured Rikenella sp.
TCTCTATCTGGTTGTTTTTCTTTTGTTTATAATTATCCTGATAATAAGACGCGAGCATATCCGCAGAAATGCAGATGTTTCGAGAGTAAAAAACAGAAAAGCCGGGAAAATTGCCAGAAAACGGCTGACATCTGCAGAACAATATCTTAAATCGGGAGATAATGAAAAATTCTATGAAGAACTTCATAAAGCTCTATGGGGTTATTTAAGCGACAAACTTGTAATACCTTTTGCTGAAATTAACAGGGAAAAAATCGTTGAATCTCTGAAAGAGAAAGGGTTTGACGATAACCAGGTTGAACAGGTAAAGAACATTATAGATAAATGCGAATTTGCAAGATTCGCTCCCGCAGCCCCTCCGGCCGAAGCTGCCGAGATATTTAAGGAAGCAACAAAGCTTATAAAGACTGTTGAAAACAAACTTGGATAGGAGAAGTGAAAATGAGGAAAACGATTTTACTTTTGATGTTGGTTGCTTCGGTTAATATTTTACAGGCGGCCAACACAAAGTTTCCGGATGATAAATTCAGGGAAGGAACTGAATTGTACACTTCAGGAAAGTATCAGGAAGCACTGGAAATATGGCTTTCTATTTATAATTCGGGTTTCATGTCGGCAAATCTGAATTATAACATCGGGAATGCTTTTTTTAAGATAAATGATATACCTCATGCAATACTTTTTTACGAACGGGCTCTTCTGTTAAAACCTGCAGACGAGGACATAAACTATAACCTTCAGGTTGCCAGAACATTTGTTGTTGATAAATTTACTGAAGTGCCCGAACTCTTTATAGTTACATGGTTTAATTTCATATCTCTCCTTGCCGGTTCCAATACATGGGCTGTTATAAGTATAATTTCTTTTGTATTATTCCTGGTATTATTATCGGTTTATCTGTTCAGTTCTGCTCACAGGCTAAAAGTTATTACTTTCTGGTGTGCCGTTCTATTGTTTATAATAAGCGGTTCATCCTTATCTTTTTCTTTGAGAAACAAGCGACTTGTGACAAACAGCGGAAAGGCAATAATTGTGAGCCCTCAGGTAAACGGGAAAAGCTCCCCAGACGCCAGCGGCACCGACCTCTTCCTTATTCATGAAGGCACCAAAGTAACTGTTACCGACAGCGTGGGAAATTGGTACGAAGTCAGACTGCCCGACGGTAATAAAGGATGGATTACATCGAATAGCCTGGAGAAAATATAAATAAATGCAACTAATTGGTTATATTTCAGGTCATATTTATTAAATGCCTGACATAATAGATATGAGAAAGCTGATTATAATTTTTGCTGCAATTCTTCTTATAACCGGATGTAAAAAGACTGAGAAAGAACCTTTGGGTCCTACCGATATAAGAGTCAAAAATCTCTCGAACGTTACAATGGATGATCTTACAGTGGAGACAGGCGGAGGAACTTATAACTTTGGCACACTGGGCGCAGGAGATACAACAGATTATTATCGTTTTGAAATGGCATATCCAAAAGCAAATATTTTTGCATTTATAGACGGGCAGAAATATAAAACCGACACAGCTATATACGCCTATATGCAATATTTGGGGCAGGTGAAGGCTACTTATGAGATTTTCATTGAGAACGAAGCCCAGAAGAAGCTGAAAATAAATAATGTTGTTATGGAGTCTCCATTAAAGTAAAAATCATCTGAGTTACCATTCTATAGCTTCGATTCCATTTTCCGTAAGATATTTGTTGCATCTGCTGAAATGTCTTCAATTTTTACATCCATAAAATAAAAATGTGCTCTAAATATAATAATATTAACTGCAAAGTATGCAAATGAAACCCACTAAGTGTTTTTATGGATGTATAACTCATTTATTTTTCAATTAAGCTATTTACAAGCAACTCAAGTGATTCAAGTCTTGCCCGTAGTTCATTATTCTCAGCTTCAAGTTCTTTATTCTTTGTTAAAAGAATATCGGTTATCTCTTTCTGGTTTTGCAAAGCCTTGATAATAGGAGGAATCAGACCTATATAATTCACTCCTTCGGGAGCGTTTCCGGAAAACACCACCAGATCTCTGTTTACAATTGCGACATCCTCTGCAATAAGCCCATATTGACGGGATTTTTCCTGATCACTTTTATATACGAAACTTACAGGCTGAAGGGAATACAGCCAGTCAATGTTATCTAATGCACTTATATCGGTTTTATATCGTATGCTTGAAGATGCTTTCATAATCATCCCGTCAGCACCTACCGATAGAGCAACCCCTGTTCCTACCTTTATATCCGGACTAAGAACCACATTTCCGTTTTTAAGTATCATAAAGGCATTCGATCTTGAAGTCGGATTACCGTTCCCCACAATAAATAGTGGTTCGGAAAGTGCCCATCTGTTGAAGGCACCAAAAGGAAGATTATATGCACCTACAGTAAAACTGTTTGCCGACTGTGCAATAAGACCCTCACCGAGTGCAAAAGCTTTCACTCCAATTGAAGAATTATTTAAGCCTGCAACAAATGAAAATACACTGTCGGCTGTATTGGAGAAGCCTATTGCAACTGAACCGAATGAATTTGCCGAATTATTTGTGCCAATTGCCAGACCGCCATCTTTAGCACTATTACCATTTCCGATTGCAATTGAATAATTGCCCTCGGCTACATTGCTTTTGTCAAGTATTTCGGGATTTCTTACAAAATCCCAGTCTCCTGTTACGGCATTAAAAATCCAATCGAGCTTGTTAAAAGTTAAATTATAATGGCCACCGATAGAGATTGCTTTGAATCCGTTGGCAACAGACCTGTAACCAAGGGATGTAGAAAAGTTACCTTCAGCCCTGGTACCAAAACCTATTGATGTTGCTTTTGATCCGGAGGCTGTGGAATTCACTCCAAGAGCCATAGCGCCGAGCTGTGTAGCCTGTGCTCCCATTCCAAAAGCCAGAGAATAATCACCGGAAGTAAACGTTTTCAGGTTTTCATTTTGTGTATCGTTATCGTTAAGCCCGTACGAACCTATTGCAAAAGATTTTTTCCCTGCTGCCTCAGCGTATGAACCTATTGCATAGGAATCTAATCCGCCCGCACTGGCATAATAACCTAATGCCATTGAGTATTCATTTGCGGCACTGCTGTGAAACCCTATGCTCGTGGAATAGTTCTGAGAGGCATTTGAGAACATGCCGAGTGCCAGCGAACCAAATCCGCTTGCTTCGGAGTTAAGTCCGAACGCATGTGCTGTTTCGGCCTTAGCTTTAGACTGAAAGCCTATGGCTGTTGAATAAATACCGGAAGCCTCACTCTGAAATCCAATTCCCATAGAACCTTGTGCTGAAGCCTTTGCTTCTGAACCTATTGCATAAGCATCATTGCCAAGAGCTGTTGAGAAATTTCCAAGTGCATAGGAATTCTCTCCGGATATTGCCCTTCTTCCAATTGCCGTAGAATAGTTTCCTCTTGCAATTGCCTCATAACCAAGGGCATGAGAAAAATCTCCTTTTGCAATGTTTTTATATCCTGTGGTGAAAGAATTTCTTCCTACACTGTCGGGATGCAGAATATCAATCCGGCCGGCCATAAATGCTTCTTTCTTCGGATACCACATTATTTGTGAGGCATTAGTAATAGTATCCACGGAAGAATAACCATAAAGGCCAAAATATCTTTCTTCGCGACCTTTAAGTTCATTGAAGCCTCCGATAGCAAATCCGCCTTTAGTCAAGGTTTTTGAAGGAGGATTACTGTTAATGTACATCCTTATACTGTCGGAAGTAACAATAAAAAAATCCTGAGGTGTGTCTTTAGTCTGGTCAAAACTTCCTATAGCAAAGCCTCCCTTTTTTGCTTTTGTCCCGGAATTTGGAATAAATATATTGACTGCATCGTTATATACTGCAAAAACTGTCTGACCGTCTTTGTTTTTAACCTCGAACAGTGGCTCATTCATTTCAGGCGTTATCCCTGCCACTGTTAATTTATTAACAGAACCATCAATATCCCCTGCAATCATTGAATACGGCACTGACCATAATTTTGCCGCACCCATAATTTTCCATGTTGCTCCATTGTCGGTTGAAATTTTCGTTCCTATAAAATATGAACCTTCTTTCCAGTTTATATCACTGAATGAATTTTCGGAACCCTGATATTTTATTCCTGTTCCAAGGGTTAGGTTGAATATGCCGGAAGAATTTGTATTTATTCCTGTATGTGTCTCTTCCCATAGATATATTCCGTTTCCTGAAGAATAAAAACCCGTTGTGTCGGATAGTATGGAAAGACGCACCCATAACGTTCCATTAATAATCGGATTACCCGATTTATCCCTTGCAACTGCCTGATAATTAAATCCCTGTGGTACCTGAGCGGTACAAGGCAAAAGTAAAAAGGCAAAAAGTAAAAATAAAGACGAAAAGAAAAGTTTTGTTTTCATGACCATTTATTTTTTGGTATTTAAGATATATAATACACTGTAATAACGTAATCAAATATGTTTGAATTTCGACAATTGACTTAAAACAAATTATTTAACAAGTTACAACAAAAAGAAAAACAAATCAAATTTTTTTGACGAACGGTCTATTTTCATAAACTAATGAAAGTAAAAAAGCCGCCCTGTAAGGACGGCCTTATAAAATTACCTGAGTTATTTTATTGAAGCGAAATAAGCATAATTATCTTTCCTGTGCCTGTACCTGAAAAACTTTCGACTGCTTTACCAATTATAGCGCCTCTGCGCCTTTCGTTTTCAGTAAGTATTCTTTTTAGATCTTCAAAGTCCTTTGCTTCATTGACATCGAGGAGGCTCCATTTCATTGCAAAACCGGGTGTGGACGATGTTGTAAGATAATCACCTGGCTTTATCGGTCCGTTTTCACCCGTTACATTCACAGGCACACGGCCGGCAAGCGCAAGACGAGCTGCTTTAACTCCTTCCTTGCTTTCGCCGGTTTTTTCATCTATAACAAGCTCCACTCCTATAGTAAGATGAGGTTTGGTTGATATAACCCCGAGTACTCCGGTCTGATACGGTTTAGAAGATCTTATAACACTTTCCTTAACTCCAGGATCAGCAACAACCACATCGGCCGATTCTGTATTTCCATAACTGTCATAAATATATTCAGCAATATCTATGCTGGCTCCTGAACGAACATTGGCATACAAACCATAATTGGTTCCAGTTCCGGAATTAGAAGAATAAAAGTATCCCGAATAAACAGGATTAGCAGAACCTGTATTATACTGGTATGCGTAGCTTGTAAGGCCATAATTATATCCCGTACCATAATTATAAGTTGTAAAGTAACCAGAATATGTGCTGCCGGTTGCATCGGAATTATTCTGCCTAGCATAACTTCTCGTTCCGTAAATTGTGGAAGTTTTAATGTTCTGAGCAATATTATAAACATAAAGACCTGTTGCAGTATTTGTAGTATAATTATTGATGCCATACGTTGCACTGTCAGGATAAATATACAAAGCACCGCTTTTCAGCACTCTTAAAGCATCATGAGGCGTCTCTGAATCTCCATTTCCTATAACAAAGAGAGGATCTGTATTTAGCCAGTTTGTTCTACTTCCGATTGCAACATTGTATGTACCTATCACAAAGCTGTTTGCAGCCTGGGCTGTAAGGCTTTCACCGAAAGCAAAAGCATTATAACCGTTAGCCACGTTGTTGGCACCAACTGCAACTGAAAAACTAGAATCGGCAACGTTTGAATTTCCGATTGCGACAGCACCGAATGCATTTGCACTATTATTTGATCCGATGCTCAACCCTCCGTTTTTGGCATAATTACCATTACCGAACGCAATTGAATAAGTACCATCTGCCTGGTTATACCTGTTTATTGAGAATGGTTGCCAATAACAAATCCCAGTTATTCTGTTGCAAATACGTCTTAAGCCAGTAGAGGTATATTGACTGCCTATTGCAGTTGATTTGTCTCCATAAGCTCTTGAATAATAGCCGATCGAAGTTGCGTAACTTCCAGTTGTACTGGCTCCCATTCCGAGAGCTGCAGAGTAATTTCCTTCTGAACTGGCTGTATATCCCATAGCTGTTGAATAAGTGCCTGCTGAAGAAGCCTGATATCCGATAGCGGTACTATATGCTCCCGATGAGACTGGCGAATAGCCCATAGCAGTGCTGTAACTTCCGGAAGCACTCGAATTGACTCCGAATGCCATGTCACCTTTCTGTGATGCCTGGGCGCCCATACCCATAGCTACTGAATAAGGCTGGAATGTTTTTGTAGGTCTGGAATTATTAACTGTCCCGTCGGCGTTTAATCCGTAAGTACCTATTGCAAACGAATTATCGCCGGCAGCTTCGCTGTTGTAACCGAATGAAAAAGAGTAAGTTGCAGGAGCTTTAGCTTGATAACCTATGGCAACTGCATAGGAATTGGAAGCGTTAGCCTGATAACCCATAGCTACAGAAGTTGTACCTGATGCAATGGCGCTTGCCCCGAGAGCCATTGCTGACGTACCTGTTGCATTTGCCGCCCGTCCAAAAGCACTTGCATCAGTTGCACTTGACCCCGTTGTTGCTCCGTAACCTACTGCAACTGAGTTCTGTCCCTGAGCACTTGCATTTCTTCCGAAGGCGCTTGCATACGTATTGGTTGCAGATGCAGAAGCTCCGACTGCTGTTGCATAATTCTGTGTTGCCTGTGCACTATAGCCGAGAGCCAGGGAACTCTGACCGCTGGCATAAGCACTATAACCGAGAGCTGCTCCGTATTGGCCTGAGACATTTGACTTATACCCGAGTGCCATTGAATATTTACCTGACGCTGTGCTATAATATCCGAAACTGGCTGAGCTCGAACCTGAAGCCTGAGAACCTGTTCCAAGAGCCATAGCGCCTTTTTGAATTGCCTGAGCGCCCATGCCTATTGCTATCGCATAGGGCTCGCTGGCAGTAGTAGGAGTGGAAGTTGGATTGCCCAAATCATCGAGTCCGACCGAACCGAAAGCAAAAGAACGATACCCTGTGGCAGTGGCCCCGGAACCAAATGCATACGAATCGGAACCTGTAGCTTTAGCGCCATCACCGAAAGCAAAAGCATTGGGGGCAAGAGTTTTTCCTGCTCCTGCAACGGAGTTCTTGCCGATGCTCGTTGAATAATCGCCAAGAGCCTTTGCTTTATACCCGAATGCCTGCGAATAATCGCCCATTGCTATCGACCTGTAACCAAGAGCGGTGGAATACTTGCCG
>CAZIRN010000121.1:0-7175 GCA_964541495.1 uncultured Rikenella sp.
CTGCAATGCACATACAAAAAGCAATACCGTGCTTAATTTCATAATTAAACAAAATTTCTTTATGTATATAAAACCTCTTTCAAAAGGGATTTTTTCATAATTTTTCATAGTTTTGTAAAGTTATTAGGTTAATAAAATGTGCCGTGTGGCCGCAAAACCAATTGACACGTTTAAAACTTAATGACAGTCACGCCTTTCCTATCGGAAGACGTGACTTTTTTTAGTTAAAGACTGTTTTCATAATTTATCGGATTTAGGTTAGTAATAGTTTAAAAAAGTTTTATATCACTTTTGTATAAGTTTACTATATTGTTTCTCAATCAATTTATCTTCATATAGTCTTACTTCCTGAGCATTTACCTCGTATCGGATGGGTGAAGTCATCCGGATGGCTGCAAGTACCTGTTCCAGAGACTCATCCAGAAGTATTCCGGTAAAAGTATATTCCTCGAGAGCTTTGTCAACAATAACTATCCTGACATTGTAACGTCTTTCAAGTTTTGGTGCCAGGGAGCTGATTTTTTCGTTTTTAAATACCCATCGTTTATCTTTCCATGATGTATACAACCTGATATCGGATACTTCACTTACCCTGACAGGCAAAATGTCAGTTTTACTTCCAATTTCAATTTTATCGGGTTGATTCTGATTCTTGTTTTCATCCATGTCATTTTTCATTTTCAGGGCAATTTCTTCGGTTTGTTTAAAATATTCAGCTCTCTGATTTGGTTTCAATAAAATTGGTTCAGTTGATACCGTCTTCTTCCCGGAATTAATCACAGAGATTTCAACCTGTCCTTCCTCAAGAGTTGTCTCTATTATACTGTCAACATCATAGGCTTTAACATTAAAAGAAGTGCCGACAGCGGTTACTTTAATATCAGAAGTAATTACCTGAAAAGGTAAGCTGTCGTTTTTGCTTACTTTGAAATAAGCTTCACCGGTAAGGTAAACAGTCCGGTTTGCAGCATTATAATCGGTGTGATAGCTTAGTTTAGTATCTGAATTCAACCAGATAACCGTACCGTCAGGAAGCGTAATAAAGGACCTCGAACCTTTGGGCACAGTTGTCTCTACTAAAGCGCTGGCTGAAACAACTGGTTTGTTTTTGCCTGAAGTGTTCAAAAGACCTGAAGCTGCAAGTGTAATTAAAACCAGGACAGCAGCGGCAATTGCAATCAAGGAAGGAATGCTGAAATGTATCTTTTTTGCAGGCAATCGCCTTATATTCCTTTCCGATATCTTGTCACGGATTTCTTTAAGCCCTTCCCTGAGATCAGGGATGTCAGGTTTTTCATTTTCTAATGTTTTTGATGCATGCCAGATTTTTTCAATCTGCTGTAAAAATTCTGGATTCCGTCTATCGCTTTCGAGCCATGATATTAGTTCATCTGCCTGTGATTGCGATAAACTACCTTCCAGAAAGTTAACAATCGCTTCCTTCAATTTGTCTGAAATTTCCATACTTCTTCTTCACTTTAATAAGACACAAAAAAGAGTTACCGGTATTACATGATTTCTGAAAAAAAGAAATTCTTTAAAAAACTATTTCTGCCTGTATTCAGTCAAAACTTCTTTCAACCTTAATAATGCTCTGTAAATTTGAACCTTAACAGTATTCTCAGAAATATTTAATTTTTCTGCAATTTCTTTATGGGATAGTCCCTCTTCACGACTCATTCTGAAAATTCTGCCGCATTCAGGCGGAAGCTGTGAAATTGTTTCTTTGATAACAGAAGATAACTCTGAAACATCAAATGCCATGTCGGGTGAATCTTCAGGATTGGCCTGAAGAAAATCCTTTATTTTATTTTTAGTAGTCTGATCTATATCTTTAAAAATTTGCTGCTTCCTTAATATATAGTTGATACAACTATTATAAATACTGCGGTTAAGATAACCTCTGATGGAAATAGTTATGTTTAGAAGAGATGGCTGCTCCCATATCTTTACAAATAAATCCTGTACGATATCCTCGGCAACCTCCTCACGCAATACATATATCCTGGCCATTCTGACCAAAGAACGATAATAGCATTTAAATAAAGTCTCAAATGCAAAGTAGTCGCCGGCCCGTATTTTATCAATCAAATATTTGTCTGTTTCAGAAAGCATCTCCGTAATAACTTATTCTGAACTATGGATAAAATTAATAAATAAGGAGTTTTGTTTTCATTTGAAACCTGAGCTTATATCTTTAAAAAAATATAAAACTTCAATCTTAATAATAAACGAAATTAACTAAAATCTTATAAATAAGATTGAGCTTAAATATTAGCACAATAGTAAGTTGAAACTATTCAATATATTTTCTTATCTGTCTTCAGTAACATAAAGAAAATAACGCAGACGATAATCTGTATTATCTGCGTGCCATTGATAAAATATCTTAATAATGAAAATAAGATTCTGCCTCAGCCGGCAGGAGAAATTTTCTGATATTTATTTTTTATAGTATTTCTCTGCTTCGGGCAAAACGGATTTGATGCTATTTATACGCTTCTCATCCGACGGGTGCGTGCTCAGAAATTCAGGTGGCTTCGTTCCTCCTGACGATGCCATCCTTTCCCAGAAAGGTACTGCCGTCTTTGGATCATATCCTGCCATTGCCATAAAAATAAGTCCAAGCCTGTCGGCTTCGAGCTCATGCTTACGCGAGTAAGGAAGAATCAAACCAACCTGTGAGCCAAGACCATAAACCGACAGAAATATATTCTGTGTTTCCTGTGGCTTTTGCTTCAATGCTTCACTGAGCGCAAGCCCTCCAAGCTGGGCAAGCAATTGTTGACTCATTCTTTCATTGCCGTGACGGGCGACTGCATGTGCAATTTCGTGACTTATTACTACCGCCAGCCCGTTTTGATCAACAGTGTAAGGCAAAATTCCCTTATAAACCACAACTTTACCGCCAGGCATGCACCATGCGTTAGCTTCATTATTGTCAACAAGGTTAAATTCCCACTCATAACCCTCGAGCCTGTCCTGTATATTATTCTCTACGAAATATCTCTGAACAGCCGAAACAAGATCGCTTCCGACTTTTTTCACAACCTCTCCATTCTTTATATCGGCTGACGGAGGATTTTCCTTGAGAAATTCCTGATAATTAGTCAGACCCATCGTTATCATTTCTGACTCCGGAAGAAGAATAATCTGCCTCCTTCCTGTAATAGGCACAACTGAACATGTCTGACAAAATACTGACAAAACCAGAAAAATAATAACTATCCATCTGCTTTTCATAAATATATCTTTTTTATTTGAAATGTTTAAATATCAACTGTTTACATAAATTTTATCAGAATTTATATTCATTATCTTCGATGAGCTTACCAGCTATACGCCTTCTTGCTTCTTTAACGTTCACATAGCCTGCATCTGTCATCTTTTCAGCAGCATCAAGCAAAACTTTAGCAGCCGGTAATTCCGAAAAAGCACATACAGCATCGTGTGCCGATTTTCTTATCCTATAAGCTGAATCCCATACATAAACGTCAAGAATGTCTCTGTACACAGGCTTATGTCCTCTGATGCTCTCAAGTTTCTCAACCCTTAGAGCAAGTGATTCCGCAACATATATATCCATCATTATATCAGATATATTATTTAGCACTTCCTGCTCATTCACAAGATTTTTCTCGAATTTATTGACTGCGCCGTGGATGCAGAGGAGGGCGACCCTCTTAAGATTCCTGATAACACGTTTTTTGTTTGTGAAATAATCCTCATCTGATGTAGCCATTTCTAAAGCTTTATCCGGGTTATCAAAAATTTTCTTAGCCTCACCGAACAGGTCGAATTCTCCTTTCATGGCGCGTTTCATAGCAGTGTCGGCCACAAGCAGACGGTTTATCTCATTTGTTCCTTCGAAAATTCGGTTAATACGCGAGTCGCGGTAACCTCTTTCCACGTCCATTTCGGCTGAGTAACCCATGCCGCCGTGTATCTGAACCGCCTCATCAGCCACATAATCGAGCATCTCGGAGCCTGCCACTTTGAGGAGTGCAGCCTCAACAGCATAATGGCTTATAGCATCAATCGAAGCTCTGCCTTTATCTCCTCCTTCAGCTTTGAGAATTCCGATCATATCGTCTATATCATGGCTGACGCGGTAAACAGCCGATTCAAATGCAAAGAGCCTTATCACCTGTTCTGCAAGTTTATATTTAATAGCTCCGAAGGAGGAAATAAGCGACCCGAACTGCTTTCTTTCGTTTGCATATTTTACCGAATCGTTAATAGACTTCTTAGCGGCACCCAGCACATTAGCTCCAAGTTTAATGCGCCCCATGTGCAGGATGGAAAGAGCTATCCGGAATCCTTCTCCTCTTTTTCCAAGCATATTTTCGGCAGGCACTTTTACATCGTTAAAAAATATCTGAGCCGTTGACGAACCTTTTATACCCATTTTATGCTCATCGGGGCCAATAACCACGCCGGGCCATTTCGATTCCACGATAAAAGAACTCAAAACCCTGTCATTTTCGACTTTTGCAAATACTATCAGTGTATCTGCAAAGCCTGCATTGGTTATCCACATTTTCTGGCCGTTCAGTATATAATATTTACCGTCTTCGCTCAGGCGTGCATTTGTTTTTCCGGAATTTGCATCGCTCCCTGCTCCGGGCTCTGTAAGACAGTAAGCACCTATATACTCACCTGTGGCAAGTTTGGGAACATATTTTTGCCTTTGATAGTCATTTCCGTAATATACGATCGGCATGGTTCCTATGCCGCAGTGTGCCATATAAGCAACTGAGAATGAATAACCTGCACCTGTAGCTTCTGCAACAAGCATCTGGGTTACAAACGGCTGGCCGAAACCTCCATACTCTTCCGGAACGGCAATACCCATCAGTCCAAGCTCCCCTGTTTTTTTCAATATGCTTTTCATCAATTCCCTGTCGCCGTTTTCGAGCTGTTTCAAGTTCGGATAGACCTCTGCCGCAAGGAAATCCCGACAGGTCTGAGCCATCATCAGTTGTTCCTCATTGAATTCTTCAGGAATGAAAACATTAACGGCTTCAGTTTCGCTTACCAGAAATTCGCCGCTTTTCAAAAGTTTTTTATTTTCCATTTCAGACAGGTTTAATAATTATAATCCTAACGATTGTGCAATTATCTCAGCAATATCGAGGTTCCTGATTTTATCCTCGCTGTTGGTATATTTCAGTCCGTCGGTAATCATTGTCATACAAAAAGGACATGCTGTAGCAATTACTTCCGCGCCGGTTCTTAAAGCTTCCCCCGTGCGTTCAATAAATATCTCTTTATCTCCTTTTTCAGCTTCTTTGAACATCTGTGCTCCTCCGCCGCCGCAACAAAGAGCAAAACTTTTATTCCTTTCCATCTCGGTGAAAGAATCAGTAATCTTTTTCAATATCTCCCTCGGTTCATCGTAAATATTATTTGCTCTTCCAAGATAACAGGGATCGTGGTATGTAACAACAGTTTTTCTAAATATTTCCTGGTTTATTATCAGCTTTCCTTCATCAATGAATTTCTTCAGTAACTGCAGATAATTTATAACTTCATAACAACCCCCGAGGTCGGGATATTCATTCTTGAAGATGTTGTAACAATGAGGGCATATCGTAATAATCTTTTTTACTTCATATCTTGAGAGAGTATCGATAACCTGCAGAGCCTGCATTTGAAAAAGCATTTCATTCCCTGCTCTTCTGGCAGGGTCGCCGTTGCAGGTCTCTTCTGTGCCAAGAACCGCATAGCTTACTTTCAGATATTCGAGTATTTTTACGAATGCGCGTGTCACTTTTTTATATCTGTCGTCGAAAGCTCCTGCGCAGCCCACCCATAGAATGAATTCAGGCTTCTCTCCTCTTGCATGGAGTTCCGACATTACGGGTATTTCTATTTTTATAGTCTGCATATAATATTATTATCTTTCTTTAACCTGCATTATTCATGCAGAAGATAAAAGATAAAATTAAAAAGATAAAAGTAAGGCAATTGCAAACTTTTCTCAATCTTTTTCTGTTAAATTGATTTTTATTATTGTTTTTCATAATGTCTTGAACCTTTTGTCTTTTACCTTTTATCTTTTGTCTTTTCTGAAGTTTATGAATTAATAATATAAAGAACGTCCACCCTAAAATCAGTTTATATTCAACTCAAGTCCTTTTGCCCAGTTAAGCCGGTCTTCAGGTGAATACTGCCAGGGAGCTTCATTGTTTTCGATATTGCTGAAAACAGCCTTTAGTTCCCCCGGGGCAGAACCTTCTTCCATCACAAGATACCTGCGCATATCTATTATCAATGAAGGTTGATTGATATTGACAGGGCATTCCTGCGCACATGCATTGCAGGTTGTACATGCCCACAATTCCTCTTCAGTTATGTAATTCCTTACAAGTGATTTATTATCGCTGTAATCCCTGCCATATTTAATCATTAACGGACCTTTCTCTTTCATTCTTGCCCTCAGGTTCATCATTATCTTTCGGGGCGAGAGTTTCTTTCCTGTAATATTTGCAGGGCAAGCCGATGTACATCTCCCGCATTCCGTGCAGGAAAGCGATTCAAAATAGTTCTTCCATGTCACATCTTCCACGTCTTTTACTCCGAATCTTTCGGGAGGTGCATCAGCAGGTGAAGACGAATAAGCAGTCTCAGGATTCATCATTATACGTACTTCTCTGGTCACATTTTCCATATTATATAATTTCCCGAGCGGCTCGAGGCGTGAAAGAAACACATTGGGAATAGCCATAAAAACATGGAAATGTTTCGAATAAGGGAGATAATTGGCAAAAAAGAAAATAGTAAGTATATGAAACCACCATGAAATTTGATAAAGCCTGTAAAATGACTCCGTCGTCCATTCAGGCATCAATCCGGCAATAATTTCACTTACAGGGTAAACACCATATTGATTTTTAGCTTCAAGGGCTTTATAGTTGACATATCCTGTATTCATTGCCAGAAGAGAAATCATCAGTACAAGGATCAGGGAAAGTGAAATGATTGCATCGATATGCGACTTTTTCTTCATCTCTATTCCTGTAAAACGCTTTATATTCATAAAAAGACGTCGAATCAGGAAAATCGCCACTGACACAAGAACCAGCAAAGCAAAAATATCTCCCATTGCCATTATTACATCATGTACTGGCCCAAGGAATTTAAAGAATTTCTCTGTTCCGGTAAGTCCGTCA
>CAZIRN010000122.1:0-7123 GCA_964541495.1 uncultured Rikenella sp.
TTATATGATAAAAACAGAGATATAATTAAGCAATTAATTATGTGTATATTATAAAAAAGTGTGAAACTTGAGTTAATTACAAATATTTCAATTATGCCAGTTTATAAAGAAAAAGAGACGATACCGGAGAAGCTTTCTCCGGTTTTTGAAAGGCGACTATCATATCTGAACAATTTGATGGTTGTCGTTTGTGATTTCACTAACGGGCCGGCATCCGAACCCGACAAGCCTCACAGCCATCCTCATGAACAGATATCCTATGTTGCTGAAGGTGAACTGTTTCTGTTTTTGGGTGAAGAAAAACACAGACTTACAAAGGGAGATATTTTTGCTGTTCCGTCAGGATTGCCGCACTGCATACAGAACATAAGCAAATATGTAAGACTCATAGACTGTTTCAGTCCTGTCAGGGAAGACTTTATATAATAAATAAAATTTCCTTTATAAGATATGAATTTCAATTCATTATGTTCTGAATTACACTTACATAAAATTTGAAATGTGATAATAAACCACTACTTTATGTATAATTTGTTGTACTGAACTCATCAGTGTTTTATTTTTATTCTTTATTTTGTCAGGTAATTGTTTATTTTAAAATTATTTTTAAAAATCAGCTTAATAAAGGCATAATTATATATGAATCAATAAATTAACAATAAATAATTGAATAATAATAATTTAATACTATGAAAGAAAGACATTCGAGAAGAGATTTTATAAAGCTCTCTTTTGCAGGTGCTGCAGGGGCACTTTTGTTTTCTCAACAGGCATGCAAGAATACCGGTACAAAAGCAAAAAAAGGAGTTGTTGATCCGAAAAGCTTCGGTATCGGTCTCCAGCTTTATACAATAAGGGATGAGATTTTCAAAGATGTACCCGGTTCTCTCAAGAAGGTTTCCGATGCGGGCTACAAATATGTGGAGCTTGCCGGTTATGAGAACGGTAAGTTTTATGGCTATGAACCTGCCGAGTTCAAAAAACTTGTCGAAGACCTTGGAATGGAGATACTGAGCAGTCATACTCAGGTTGAAGCTCAGGGAATTACACTCGAAAATGCAAGGAAAATGGCAGAGGATCACGCCAAACTTGGTGTAAAATACTGTGTCCAGCCATGGATAGTGCCAGAAGCCAGAACAACTATTGCAAGCTTTCAGAAGATGGCAGCCGACTGGAACCAGGTAGGACAAATAATGAAAGAATACGGAATAAGGTTTGGATACCATAATCATAATTTCGAGTTTGCAAATGTCGAAGGCAAAATACCTTATTTTGATGTTATGCTTGCCGAGCTCGACAAAGAACTTGTCACTATGGAGATAGATGTATTCTGGGTTACAAAAGCCGGCTATAACCCGGTTGATATAATCAATAAATATCCAGGGAGGTTTGAACTATTCCACCTTAAGGATATGTACACGAAACAAGAACCATTCTATACAACCGAGGGAGTTACCGACTTTGCACCGGTAGGAGAAGGCCTGATAGACTTCAAATCAATCATTGCAACAAAGGAAACAGCAGGAATGAAATATATGATCGTTGAACAGGACCTCTCTAAAGACGGAGATTGTTTTGGCGCGATCCAGAAAAGCATTACAAACCTGACAACGAAGATTCTGGTTTGATATCAGCCTTAGCTGGTTTGAAACAGTAGATAAACAACAGGCAGGCAAGCCTGTGCATCTTTACCATGTTGCAGGGAACCATTGTCTTACGTCGGTTACTGTCATACCGGCACGTCTGGCAGCTTCAATACCAAGGTCGCCGTCTTCGAACACTTCAATAAACTGCGGCTCTACCTTCATTAATTCGGCACATTTCAGAAATGTCTCGGGATGAGGTTTATAGTTTTTAACATCATTTGCTGTAACAACTATATCGAAATATTTTTTAAGGCCTGTTACCTCCAGAGTTCGTTCCACCGCCTCACGGTGTCCTCCAGTACCAACTGCCATCGGTAGAATGCCATAATATTTTTTTAATATTTCAACTACAGGTTCAATCGGTTTAATCAGATGCTGGAGCTTTGAAAACTCTTCCAGCTTGATATTAACAATATCTTCAGGTTTTACACTGCCGTCGAGTTTGCAGTTTTCGATAATAGCATTTGCAATCAACAAACTCGGACTACCGGTATGAAGTCGCAGAAATGCAGGGTCAATATGCGCTCCGAATCGCTCGCTGGCTTTTTTCCAGCTTGCGAAATGATACGGCATCGAATCTGCAAGTGTACCGTCAAGATCAAAAATCAAGCCCTTTATTCCAGGTTTTATATCGTAAGGCATTTGTTTAAAATAGGGTGCAAAAATACAAATTTATCTGGAAAGGCTGAAAAGACATATTGTTTGAAAACCAATATACTTACGTAAGTATATGATATTCAAAGCAATATATGACAAAAAACCGTGGTAGCTTTCTATATTAATGATTTTATTATCTGAACTTATGCAGGAATTCTATTATCTGCTGGTGAACATTTTCAGGTGAGAAGCCAAATTTTTCATCGAGAACTTTATAGGGGGCAGAGTGTCCAAAGGTTTCGAGTCCCCATATTTTCCCTTTCGATCCTACAAAGCCCTGTAGTGTAACCGGCAATCCTGCAGTAAGACCGAAGACAGGAATGTCATCTGGGATTATTGATTTTCTGTATTCTTCGGGTTGGTTTCTGAACAAACCTTCGGAAGGAGCGGATATTATTCTGTATTTAATATTGTCATTTTTGAGAAGCAGAGCTCCTTCGAACAGAGTTGACACTTCCGAACCGTTGGCAACAAGGATAATATCAGGTATTCCGTCGCAATCATGGACGATATAAGCTCCTTTTTGGAGATTTAAGGCATCGTTATATCTGTTTCCTGAAACTGAAGGTATGTCTTTGATATTCTGACGCGAAAGCAGCAGAGCAGTAGGAGTGTTTCTGTTTTCGAGAGCTGTTTTCCATGCGGTAGTTGTTTCGGCAGCGTCGGCAGGCCTCAGTACCAGCATGCTATTTTCGCCATGATGGTTCTTAAGATGTTCCATAAGCCGCAACTGTGCTTCCTGTTCAACAGGCTGATGAGTGGGTCCGTCTTCACCCACCCTGAATGCATCATGCGACCATATATATATTACCGGGATGCGCATCAGGCAGGCGAGCCGCACGGCAGGCTTCATGTAATCGGAAAATACCAGAAATGTGCCGCAGGCTGGAATCACCCCGCCGTGAAGAGCCATACCGTTCATTACTGCCGCCATGGTCAGTTCGGAAACTCCCATTTGAAGAAATGAACCTGAGAAATCATTTTTCATAAAAGGTTTTGTCTTCTTAAGGAAACCGTCGGTTTTATCGGAATTTGAAAGGTCAGCTGAGGCAACTATCATATTTTCGACTTTTTCGGCAAGTACTTCGAGCACTGCCGATGATGCCACTCTGGTCGAAACACCTTCTTTCTGTTTTATCTGGCTGAAGTCAATTGAAGGAATTTTACCGGAATAAAAGTCGTGGAGTTTTTTCCCCGGAACCTGGTTGGACTTCTCCCACTCAGCAAAGCGTTTTTTCCATTCTGCAGCAGCCTTTTGTTTTCTGTCGAGGACTTTATTGTAATATTCCTGAACATCGCTGAAGATGGCAAAAGGATTCTCAGGGTCTCCGCCGAGATTGATAACTGATTTCCCGAACGAGCCTCCAGCCTCGCTTACAGGCATTCCATGTGTTGACGTCTTTCTTTCGAAACTCTTTCCTTCTGCATCAACAAGGCCTTTACCCATTATGGTTTTTCCTATTATGATAGTGGGTTTCTCTTTTTCATTCACAGCTTTTTTTAGAGCATCCCGGATTTGACTGTGGTTGTTTCCGTCTATCTCCAGCACGTTCCATCCCCATGCTCCGTATTTCATTGCAGTGTTTTCGTTTGTGACTGCGCTTGTTTCTGTTGAAAGCTGGATGCCGTTCGAGTCGTAGAACATTATGAGATTATGCAGTCCAAGGTAACCGGCAAGTCGGCCTGCGCCCTGAGATATCTCTTCCTGAATTCCTCCGTCGGAGATAAATGTGAAAATTTTATGGGAGAAAAGTTCGCCGAAGCGGGCTGTAAGAAATCGTTCCGTTATTGCCGCTCCCACTGCTATGGTATGACCCTGGCCGAGAGGGCCGGAAGTGTTTTCTATCATTCTTTTCCGGTCGAGTTCGGGATGGCCGGGAGTGGGGCTTCCCCATTGGCGGAATTGTTTGATATTTTCAATTGAAAAATGGCCTGTCAGAGTCAGGACTGAATAGAGCATCGGCGACATGTGGCCGGGGTCGAGGAAGAACCTGTCGCGGTTAATCCATTCAGGGTCGGAGGGATCGAAATTCAGGAATTCAGAAAAAAGAATATGAATAAAATCGGCACCGCCCATAGCCCCCCCGGGATGACCCGACTTAGCCTTTTCAACCATTGCCATAGCAAGGATGCGGATATTATCGGCAGCTCTTTTATTGATATCTTCACTCATACAAACAAAATTGAATTATTACTGAATGTAAAATTAATATTATTTAGAATTTAATGGTAGAAGTATGTTTTATTGCCGGTTTCGAAGCAGGTTAACGTCGGACAGATTCGAAACAGCGAAGGGAAGGTGCGTTGGCTGTTGGCCTGTCATTTCTTTTTCTTCCTCTTTCCCCTGCTCAATTAAGTAGCACTCAATTTTGTCATTAATCGTATATTCTTCAAATGGAATCTGTGTCTGATATGCTTTAATATTTTTAAGTTGTTTCTGCTCGGTCATTACATCGAGTACTTTCTTTTTATATTCGGTATCGGTATTACCAAGAAGATGTTCTCCTTTGCTTTCAATGATGTAAACCAGTTCCAAATGATTATCGCCTGTTTTTTTTGCAGCAACAAAATCAGGCCTTATTTTATTCTGTTGCCACCCTTGTATCGAGTACCATTTCCTGTTTATTTTATTTCTGAACCACCATAGTATTTTTTCCTGTTTGTCGAGCAAATCGCCCACTTTTCTTTCAAGGGTGTTCATTGCCGTTATCTCGACATCATCGAAAAGATAATATTTGTAAGTGCCCGGAATGGAGCTTACGGTAATTACGTCCTCTTCGGGAACTTTGAATCCAACATTTTCATCATCGGAAACTGCAAGAACAAGATTTTGGGATTTCAATTCTTCCAAAAATATTTCTTCTTCAAGTTTTGTCTTTTCTTCCTGCAACTTTTTACATAGCTGAGAAACAATAAAGCTATAGTGTTCTTTCAGTTTTTCCTTTCCAATTTTAAGTTCGATTTGGGCTAAATATTCCGTGCCGATAATTCTTGCTAAGAAAGGGTTTTTGATTAATTCGTTCAATCTACGGGTTAAGTATTCAATATTAATTTCTGCTTTTCCATTACTCTGACTTTGTTCTTCAACAAATAATGCTTTACTTGAATCATCAAGCGTAATAGCAAATGCTTTTCTTTCTTTTGTCTCGTTGCTCAATGAGTTTTCGAGTTGTATTAAAAATTCATCATTCAGCTTAAATTTTGTAAAATCCAATTTGGGTTTAATATCAATTTGGTAATTAAATTTTCGTTTTGAACCACTATTGCTAACCATTAACCAAACCGGCAGATAAAATGAGTTTTGAAATTTCTCGCTGAATTCTTTTTTAATTTTAACTGTTTTAGTTGCATTAATGGATTCGTTGTCTCTGAATTTTAGTTTTGTAACCAGATCTTCAAGTCCTTCATTTTTAAAGCCGGCAGAGACTCTGGTTAAAATTTCTCTTGTATCCCCTTTTGTGTAGTAAACGTAACTCTCGTCCAATTCTTTAATTCCTGTTTTTCTTGCAAACGGTTGACGTAAAATTCTACCGACTAATTGCGTAACGCCTGTGTTTGAGTTAACATTTGGAATAATTCCAAGAATGTAGGCATAAGAAAAATCCCAGCCTTCACGCAATGCTTCTTTGGTAATGATAAAACGACTGGGGCAATCCTGTGAGAACAGGTTTATGTCTTCAATATCATTTTGTGAACTTGTTTTAATTGCAATTTCATCGGGGTTTACTCCGAGGCTTACAAGATATTCTTTAACATCCAGACTGTGAACTTTTCCTCTGCCCCTTTGGTCTTTTCCGGTTGCTTCAACCTGTAACAATGCCGTTGGACGAATGTAAATGCCTGTATCTTTATGATATTGTTTCGCTGTTTCTTCCAATTTTTCACGATGTTCTTTTATTTCCTTTACCATCGCTTTCCAGTCGTTTTCCTGTTTGCTGATGGGTGAGAGTATGTGCATATCGAGTTTTACCATTTCTTCCTCTTTGAGTTCAAGACCGGTAATGGTAACTAAAACGTTCATTTCAGCTTTTGGTGTAGCTGAGAAACCAAGAACAAATTCGGGGTTTAAGCTATCAATTGTTTTTCTGGCATTTTCAGAAAACACTTTGTGAATTTCGTCAATTATTATGAATGGTTTTGATACACGAATAGCGTTTCCAAGGCTTGTCATTATAAGAGGTTGCTCTGTGCCAAGCGGAGAAATAAAATCAAGGTTTGGCACCTGCTTCAGGAGTTGTTCATGTAAATCGTAACGATTGTCGGCAGGGAAAAAACTGTCGTAACCTCCACTGTCCTGAAATACTTTTAATGCTTCTTTTCCGTTTGTGCGACTGATTGACTGAATCATAACGAACAGAACAACCAGGTTTTCTTCAATATCATTGGTTGTCAATCGCTGACCTTTTTCCAGAACAATAGTACGGTTACCGCTGCATTGGTCCAGTAGCTGGCGTAAATAGTTTCCCTTATCTCTGATTTTTTTTACTGTCTGGCTGTAAATGGTTTCACTGGGTACTATCCATACAACAAGCCCTGTGCGTTTTTGGGCGAACAGGTTTTGATACTCTCGAATAGCCTCAACTGCAAGCAATGTTTTTCCGCCTCCTGTTGGAACTTTTATTACTACTCGTGGATAGTAATCTCCAAGCCCATTTTTGCAACAATCTTTATATGATAGCTCGCTGGATCGAAATGCTGCCTGCACCCAGTTGAGCGTATGACGCATATTTTCAGGCAAAGTCTGTTTGGTTATATCAAACGATGTTCTGTTATCACGGGCAGTTTGCAGAAACTGCTTGAGTGCATTTACAACTTTTATC
>CAZIRN010000123.1:0-7038 GCA_964541495.1 uncultured Rikenella sp.
TCGAAAATATAAAAAAGGAATTCAATCTTAAATAACTGTTCTCTTACCTGCTCACCAGTCGCAATAATTTGCCGAAACGAAGAGGATAATAGAGAAAAACTTTAAGTGTACTTTTTACACTATATCGTTCTTTCATGAACCTTACCGAAGGGAAAAGGTCACCAAGAATAAATAAAATTTTGCGGTGTAGCCCTGGTATTTCCGATATCGTTTTTCTGTAAACCTTTCCGGGATGTGAAGGTTTATTGTTTTTCGGACTTTTAAGGAAAAAAACAAAGTTGTTGATAGAAGCAGGATTGAACCATTTACCGATAAATTCGTTCAGCCAGTCGGAAAAACCGAAGCCCCATAGGTCGCGTAAAAGCTCAAGCTTCCATGCAAGAATTTTGCTCATCCCTGCTTCATTTGCAAGGGAAAGAATATCGTAATTTACTATTTCATTCCAATGTTTTTCAAGTAACACAACAAGATCGGCATACAACCTGAGCTGTGACTCATCGTTGAACTCATGATTGTACAAATGCCTCACAAGAAAGAGGAAAAATAGCTGAGGCTCGGGCACCATGGCTTTTTCGTTTTCGAATTTTATCCCGCTGGCAGTGGCAAGCATTTTTTCAGTCAGCGAATTTTTTTTGCCCGGAAAGAGTTCGAGATGAATATCTATCGAAAGTCCGTTTTTCATAAGCGTCGGTAAGTGCTTGCCTGTCCATGCCACAATAGGTTTATGGAATCCCGATTTTAGCGGAAGTGAATCATATCCGTTTTCCATCAAAATCTTACGCACTTTCAGATAATCATTTCTGCCAACAAGAACATCCACATCAGTCATTTGCCTTAATCCCTTGTTGCCATAAACGGTAAGCTCAAGTGCAAGGCCTTTCAGCAACACTGTTTTAATCCCTGCTTTGTTTAAAAGCCCGAGTATTTCTTCAGTCCCTGCTATGTGAAAAGCAGTTCGGCTTACATTCAATAGATACGAGGAATGAAGAGCTTCCGAACATTCTTCTGTAATTATCCCATTAAGCCCCAGTTTTTCGATATTATGATAGACAAGAGCTGCCACTCCATGTTCTGCAGCAAGCCGGGTAAAATAATTCCACTCCTTTATTCCGGCGGCAAGAGCGACAATTTTATATTTCATTTCATCGCTGAAATTGAGCCTGCAAAGCCCCATAAGCAATATCTCCTCGTCTCTTATTTCAGGTCTGTTATTCATCCCTGTACATGCTTTTTTGCCTCAGGTATAAATTATAATAAATCCCTTTAACCTGCATCAGTTCTTCATGAGTGCCGCTTTCTGCAATCTTTCCCTTATTGAGCACAATTATTCTATCGGCCAGTCTGATGCATGTAAAACGGTGACTTATAAGCAATACTGTTTTACCCTTCACTGCTTCTCTGAAACGGGTGAATATTTCATATTCGGAATCTGCGTCAAGCGCGCTCGAAGGTTCATCGAGAACCAGAATTGGAGCATCCCTGTACAATGTTCTGGCGAGGGCAATTTTCTGCCACTCACCCCAGCTAAGTTCCCTTCCCTCATTGAAAAGAGGACCGATAGACGTTTCATAACCCTGCGGCAGTGATTCGATAAGTGAATGGATTCCTGCTTCTGATGCTGCTTCCTTTATTTTGCCGACATCGGATGCTTTTGCCACATTACCCAGCCGGATGTTTTCACCGGCAGTAAGATTATACAGCATGAAATCCTGAAAGAGTACCGAAAATTGTTTTCTGTATTCTTCAGGGACAAAGTTCTTTATATCTTTTCCGTCGTACAGAACTGAACCGGAATCAGGATCATATAGCCGGCACAAAATGCGCACAAGTGTGCTTTTCCCCGAGCCGTTGGGACCGACAAGAGCAACTACTTCACCCTTTGAAAGCGTCATATTTATATCTTCGAGAGCCGGAGTATCGTTGTCGGGATACCTGAAATTCACGTTTTCAAGTCTTATTTCTTTTTGGAAAGGAGTAACAGCAGTAACCGGTTCATGAGGAAGAATTTTTTCCTTCAGGTTCAGAAACTCATATATATTGCCTGTAAACAACGAATCCTCGTAAAGGCCGGCAACCGAACCCATAATATCACGGATACTGACAAGGCCCTGCCTGAATGCAAGAATCATCATGGCCATTCCGCCCAATGTAATTTTGCCGTCGAATGTCTGGCGTGTAATTACATATAGAACGATAAAAAGAACAGCCGCTTTGAAAATACCTGTAACTGCATCTATTATGGTTCGCCTTTTTATAATCTTTGATTCCTCTTCCTTATGAGTTGAAAATGATTTTCGGAAAAGAGATATGAAATAATCTCCAAGTCCGAAAAGTCTTATTTCCCGCGAAGGTCTGTCGCCGATTAAAAGCCAGTTGAAGTATTCCGATTTTCTTTCTTCCGGCGTCATTTCTTTTCTGAAATTAAAAAGTATCGACGAAAAATGGAGTCTGAGCCATATTCCCGGAATGTTGATTATTATTAGAAGCAATGCTATCCACCAGTTTAATGTAAAAAGCAGGCCTGCCATAAGCAGAAGTGAAATGATTCCCCTGAAAAGAGCTACAAAGTTATTGAGTATGTTATTAGGCCTCCATGTAGCTTCGCTGGCTGCGCGAGATAGTTTGTCAAAATATACTGGGTTCTCGAAGTTAATAAGGTCGAGCGTTGTGGCCTTGGAATGTAAAAGCCTGTACATATAATCCTCGAGTCGGAATGATTGCCGTGTTCTGATATATGAAGCAGTCTCGGATGAGATTTCGTCGGCAAAATAAACCAGGACAACTGCCACAGCTATTCTCATAACACTGAGAAACATTTCATCATTGCCCTGCGAAACGCCGGCAGTTATTTCATCAATCAGAACTTTTATAAGGTACAGGAAAATCAGAGGTATAAAACTTCGGAAAAGAGATATGAAGATGTTTGCCAGAGTCCACCCCGGCGAGCTTTTCCATACAAGTTTTACCGAATATATAAGAAGACCGATTTTCTTCATATAATAATTTTTCAGGCGGATTTATTCCGATAGGTGGCGAAATTTATTACATATCTGCAGCCATATAACATTGAGACGGTTCTGAAAATAATGTGGTTTTTTCTTAAAATTCTCAGGCAATGTCGGGAAGCCTTCGACTCCCGTCACACGGCCTATAATCACGTCTGCTGTCACCGGCAGATCGGGACGAGAATTACTGTCACCTCGTGCAATATATTTTCTTACTCCTTCTTCAGAAATGACTTTGACAATTCTGTGCACAATGATCCCCTTTTCCTTTTTGATTGCTACAATCTCGCCAACGCCGGGCGGACCTTTTTTCCTTACAGGTTCAATTAAAATTACAGTTCCGGGTTTTATCGTCGGGTACATACTGTAACCGTGCGCTTTTATCCTTATAGTCTTCCCTTCACTAAGAAGTGATACACTCATATTCTTTATTTCAGAAATATTTTTGTACTTCTTATTCATAATTTACAACAAAATCCACAATATTTCTGTCGGGCTTAAAATATAATTTTGCAACAGGAACTGATTCGCACATAAGTGAAACTGCTTTCATCGAACCGGCAATAATTTCCATATTCCAGTTATGCTGAAGGCAATTGGCAAGAACCTGACTTATTGCGGAGGACCCTGAAATAGGAACAATCATATTTTCCTCGCTATGTTCGATCAGAAACAGGTTGTCGAGACGGGATTTGCGTGGCTCGTCATTCTCATAAACAGGAGTATTATAAAATAAATAACTATCACCGTTCCTTCTTATTATCAACCTGTCGTCATGAATGATTTCGGCTCCTTCATTTTCCCACAGATGTGCAATAGTTGTTTTCCCTTTACCCGATATACCGCTGAAAACATATCCGCGCCCGGCATAATTCACACCCGAAGCATGGATCATAATATCACCGTTGATTACTGTAAGATAGTAAAGCAAAAGGCCGTCGAGCGGATAAGAAAGAGGGTCGAAAGTCTTATCTTCCGATTCGATCCACAGGTGCCAGGGAAATGTTTTGAGAGAAAAAACCAGAAGGCCTGACTTTAAGCCTTCGTCGTACGGAAAAAAAACCTTCAGATAAAGTGTATCGTCGTTCGTAAAAATACTCCATAATTCACCGGTTTTTATTAATGTTTCATCAACGTTATTCTCCTGCCACGGTGCACGAAAAACTCTTCGGGCCTTATCAGGTATAGCGTAGCTTCCTCTGTGAACCTTTATCAGAAAGTCATAATTGTTGCCTTCGGTTATATATTTCTGAAATCTTGCAGAGGGAAGAAAATCAGGGCCGCCCGGCACAGCCTCAAGCTTTATTCTGTATCCTCCCGTATTCAGACAATAACTTTTCATTTCCTGTAACCTTGACTTCTTGCTTTAATTTGCAACTATTAACTTATCCACGACAACCCTATAATAAATTCCTTAAGTAATATGCAGGAAATCATAAATTAAATCGTAATCATGAGATAATTCTTCATCGCTTCAATAAACTCAATAACATCATTTTTCGCCGTTTCAGTATCTGTGTCAAATTCTTCGGCCACAAGTAAGATCATCTCTTCGATATTTCTTTTGCCGTCAATTAATTCCCAGATGAAAGCTCCGGTTTCATTCAGGGTATAAATACTGTCCATATCGGCGATATTTTCTGCAACCGGAACAAGCAGATATTCATTACCTGTTTTACGCGACACAACCGAAGGCGAATGCAACGGAATCTGTTTCAGATTGATCATAGAAAGCTTTATATTCCAAATGTATGAAATTTAACGTTTCCGAATTATTACCTTTGCAAAAACTCTGAAAATGGGTAAAAGAAAATCAAAAGACAAAAAGAGCGTATCTCCTTCTCTTAAAAAAACTGAGGAACTTGTAAAAAGTGTTCTTGACAGCAATCCCGGGCAGTCATTCAATTATAAGCAGATAGCCGGTAAGCTCAACATTACCGATGAAAACTTTCGAAAACAGATTCTTCAGGCGTTATCCGACCTTTCAGCAAAAGGTGTTGTTAAGGAAACCGGCAGAGGACGATACATGATAAAGGGCGGCAGCGGATACATAACAGGAACTGTTGACATTACCAGTATGGGTTACGGTTATATTATCTCCGACGAAATTGACCAAGACGTCTTTGTTTCTGCCAGAAATCTTAACACCGCTCTTAACGGCGATAAAGTGAAAGTCAGACTATATGCCCGGAAGAAAGGGGCACGGCCGGAAGGTGAAGTTGTTTCAATAATAGAAAGGGCAAAATCAACATTTGTAGGAACGATTCAGAAAATATCGAATTATGCTTTTCTCGTTCCGGACAATAAGAATATGCCGTTCGACCTATTCATTCCAAAGTCGAAAATAAACGGTGCGAAACAGGGACAAAAAGCAGTTGCAAGGATTGTAGAATGGGATCCCCGAACAGGGAACCCTGTGGCCGAAATAATCGAAATACTTGGCTATCCCGGCCGGAACGAAACTGAAATGAATGCTATTCTGGCTGAGTTCGAACTTCCTCATGATTTCCCGCCCGAAGTGGAAAATGATGCCGAAAAGATTCCTGAAATAATCACTCCGGAAGATATTAAAGACCGACGCGATTTCAGGTCAGCGCCCACATTCACAATTGACCCGGCCGATGCACGTGATTTCGACGATGCCATCTCACTTCGTAAACTCGATAACGGCAACTGGGAAGTGGGTATTCATATTGCCGATGTGACGTATTATGTAAAGCCCGGCTCTCTTCTCGAAAAGGAGGCACAACAAAGAGCTACATCCATATATCTGGTCGACAGAGTTGTTCCGATGTTGCCTGAAAAGCTTTCAACCAATGTCTGCTCCCTCAATCCAGGAGAAGATAAACTGACCTACTCGGCTGTTTTCGAAATGAACGACAAAGCTGAAGTACTTTCGGAATGGTTCGGCAGAACAATCATCAAATCCGACAGGCGGTTCACATATAGCGAAGCACAAAAAATTATTGACACCGGAGAAGGTGATATGAAAGACCAGCTTGGCATATTGAACCGTCTTGCACAGATACTGAGAAAAAAAAGATTCTCGGTCGGATCGTTCTTCTTTGACAGAATAGAGGTGCAGTTCAACCTCGACAAGAACGGGAAGCCAGTTGCCATAAGATTCCGTGAAACGGGAACGGCTAACGAACTTATCGAGGAATTTATGCTTCTTGCAAACAAAAAAGTGGCAGAATTCGTGGGGAAAAAATTGAAAGGGAAAACTTTTGTATATCGTGTCCACGACAAACCGAATCCGGAAAAAATAGACTCATTCAATCACTTTATTCAAAGATTCGGCTATAGGCTTGACGGAAACGGAACGGATGCACTCTCACGGTCAATGAATAAACTACTTATTCAGGTAGAAGGTAAAAAAGAACAAAATATAATCAAGACTCTTGCCCTGAGGTCAATGACCAAAGCAGTATATTCGACCAATAATATCGGGCATTACGGGCTTGCCTTCAGACATTACACACATTTCACTTCCCCTATCCGTCGCTACCCCGATATGATGGTACACCGTCTGCTTACAATGTATCTGAACGAAGAAAATCCGGGAGGAAAAGAAAAGTACGAAAAACTTTGCGAACACTCGTCGAAAATGGAACGCCTTGCAATGGAAGCCGAAAGAGCTTCGATAAAATACAAGCAGGTCGAGTTTATGTCAGATAAAATAGGAAATATCTATGAAGGAGTCATTTCAGGGGTGACCGAGTGGGGTATTTATGTCGAAATAATCGAAAACCAGTGCGAGGGAATGATTCACATCAGGGATCTTGAAAATGACTATTATGAATACGATGAAAGCAACTATTGTATAAAGGGCAGACGCTCCGGAAAAAAATATACGCTGGGCGACAGGGTCAGAGTGAGAATCGTAAGAGCCGACCTTCAGAAAAAACAGCTCGATTACCGGCTTGCCTGATCCTCTTCAATAAGTTTCAGAAGCTTATCAACAGCTTCATCCTCCGGTACATTTTTTAGTACAGGCTCCTGTTTTTTATAAATATGAACTTTCCCCGGCCCT
>CAZIRN010000124.1:0-7018 GCA_964541495.1 uncultured Rikenella sp.
AAGGGATGTGTCCTTATTACTTTTATAATATATTTTGGCCCGAATGCGCCCTAACTTGTTATATGTTTACCAAAAGTACACATTATTTACACCCTTGGGTGTTATTATTTACTTGGTGTTAAATATTATTTCAAATACAATATCAAAAATAAAAATTTATTACAAATCGTCAAACGGACTGCGTATTTTTTGTATACTCTGAGTACTTACATGTGTATATATCTCAGTGGTCCGGCTGCTTTTGTGACCCAGCAACTCCTGAATATACCGCAGATCAGTTCCTGCCTCAAGCAAATGTGTGGCATAACTGTGCCTTAAACCATGCAATGTAATGTTTTGCTTTTTTATCCCTGCACGTTCAAAAGCCGTCCTGAAAACCTTCTCAAGACTTGTCTCACTATACCGGCTGCCAGGATATTGACCCTCAAATAAATACTTCTCAGGCCTGTAATGCAATATATACTGATTAATCATATCAACAAGCTTTTCCGATAGAGGTACAAACCTGTCCTTAAACCCCTTCGACTGCCCTATCCTGATTAACTTTCTATCCTTATCAATATCTGCCGGTACAAGATTCAAAACCTCACTTCTCCTTAAACCGCACCCATATATCAGACTCAGCATAACACGATGTTTCTCATTGTTAACTGAATCAAGTATCTTTTTTACTTCCTGCTTGCTCAGTACATTCGGTAACCTGTGCTGACGTCTTGGTCTTCCAATAACAACCGGATCAATATTTGTTTTACATACTTTACTGAAAAATTTTTTCAGTGCACTCACCATCTGGTTCTGATATGAATAACCCAAACCTTCCGGCAGCATATACTCATCCACCATTCTTATAATATCATCAGTGCTGCACCCGGCAGCCTCCTTCGGACTCACAAAACGCAGAAAGGTCTCAACCATCGCTGTATAGGTCTTTATAGTCGCCGCCGAATACCTGTGTGCTTCAAGCCATCTGCGAAAAGTTGAAATATCTTCCTTCCCCTTCTCATCTAAAGGAGGCAAGTCAACAGATTTTTTAACAGAACACTTCCCTGGTTTCTGATCACGGCTATCTTCAAGCTTCTGTCTTACTTTCTCTGCTAAAATTGCGGTCATTGACGAATAATCAACATAGGCCTTCCCTTCGAAAGCCTGAAGGAGAATCCTGATAACATCGGCACTGTCCGGGATATGCCAGCAATTCATTGTGGCACTCCACCTGGAACCCGGTATATTCTTTACAGTCATAACCAATTCCCTGTCGTAGGGAAATCTTAAACTCACGCGCTTTTCATCCCGGTGAGTAACCCTTTCAGCAATAATTTTTTTCATATTTCAGCGAGACAATTATTATCCAAAATGCAAAATCCGAAATCCGAAATCCATCCTAATCCTGTCTGACGCAAACAGAAAGGAAAAAGGAGGAAAGTTATTTAAACATATAAAGATTAACTTTTTGCTTTAATTATTATTGAGGCTCATATTTTGCTTAATTCTTCACTTTCAAGCAGCAACCTATCAATATTTTCGGTTTTTGGAAAAAGACTTTTTATAACTATTAGCCAGTATTTTGATTCTCTCATTTCTTTTAAAGCTATTCCTGCTTTATTTGTAAAATCAGTTTTGATACAGCAGCCTGAGATTCTTTATAATTTGCTCCTGAAGATGCTGAGACCTTCGATAGTTGATATTTAATAACATCTGTCTCTTTACCTCCTTTTAAAGATCCCGGCATTTTCAAAACATCCACAGCAAAATGAAATAATTTCTCTTTTAAATCATTTTCTTTCATCAAATCTTATTATTCTACTTTTTCCTTTTCCCTTTTCCCTTTTATCTTTTTCCTTCCCGGCCGGAACGGCCGGGTACGCTCCCGCCCCGTCAGTCACACAAGAAAAACCAAAACTGCCTGCTCAAACTGCCCAATTACCTGCGCCTGACTACCCGCTTACAGAAAAATCAGTACAAGTTAATAAAATCAAATGAATTACAATATGCTGCATGAAAGAATTAATTTTTCTTTCTCAAAATCTTTTCTCCCAAATAGCATAAATACTCAACCGGAATTTTTATCTAACCTTTATTGAAATCGCCTTCAATGAAGACTAAAAGGTAGGAAAGTGTAAAATTTTTTTCTCCGGCCTCAGATAATTTTGGGAAGAAGATTCCGAATGAAGGCTTGCTGCGATGGCCTTTAGTAAGCAATACTGTCTGAGGAGTACGGTGAGCGGAAGCGAACTGGACGACGAGTTGTATTGCGTGGGCAAGCCGTAATGAGGAAGCCCCAAAATTATCTGCAGCCTTGAATTTTCTTTGGTTACTTTATTTGTTTCAAGACAAAGAAAGTAACATTATATTAAGTTCATTATTTTAGTCAGATAATAGTGAATTTTTTATTGAAAAATTATTTTAATTGAAATCAAAAGCCCTAACTATAACTTGTTATAATTGATTTACATATAACTAAAATAATTAATCTGATGACAATCCAGTCAACCTTCCTTCTTTATTTTCACGGTAAAGAGCAACCATGTGGCAAGCAACATCATTATCGCTGCGGCCTGATAGATTACCGATAAACCGATATTCGCATCCTTTAATGCGCCACCTATATAAACCATCACTCCGCTTACGATAGTGCTCAGGAAATTTAGAAAACCGTAACCTGTCGCTATGTATTTGTTGTCAACAACCTGACATAATATAGGCATAATATTGGAATCGTTAAATCCTCTTGCAATGCCGAAGACTATCATTGCAATTATTGCAATAGAAAATATACTTGTAGAAGCCATCAGAAAAAGTATCGGAGCGCCGATTGTCATGCCGGCTATCACAACGTAAAGCCTGCCTTTAATATTAACTCTCGACCACCGGTCGGCAAGGACGCCACCAAGCAATACACCTGCAAACGACCCTGCCTGTATGTAAAATGTGGCAGAGATTCCGGCTTTACCAAGGCTAAGGCTGAAATCTTCCTTCAGGAAAGTGGGAAGCCAGCTGTAAACCAGCCAGTTCACAATGCCCATAGCACAAAAAAAGACCATTATTATTATAAAGGAACGCTCTTTGAAAAGTGCCTTTAAAGAGCCTTTAATGCTTATACTTTCTTTTACTGACTCATTAGAGCTTATATCTGATTCATCATCTTCAGGCTTCCTGTCTTTTAGAAAGAATATCAAAACAAACGAATATAAGATGCCGAAGACTCCAAAAATCTGGAAGCCATAGCGCCATCCCCATAACTCGGCAATATATCCTCCGACACCGCCCAGAGCTAGACCTGCATACAGACCACTCATGTGAAGTCCGGTTGCAAGCGACCTTGTACGCGACTTGTGATAATCGGTAATAAGTGCAAGAGCAGCAGGTATATAGAATGCTTCACTGATTCCCATAAAAGTACGGGCTGTTAATAACTCATAAAATGAAGATGCAATCCCGGTCCATAATGTTACCGCCGACCATATAATAATACTAAACACAATTACTTTTTTACGGCTGTACCTGTCGGCAAAGTAACCGCCGAAGGGACTTAGAATTCCATACGACCATAAAAAGACAGAGGTGAGCAAACCAAACTGTGCATCATTGAGTGAGAAATTGGCAACAATGGGATCACGCATCGAGGTTATCAGCATCCTGTCGAGATAGTTCAGTAATGCCACTACCCATAGCATTGCCACAACAAACCATGAATAGGCTGGGACCGACTGTCTTGAATCTTTCATGTTAATCAAATATTTTTATCTGTAATTATTGATGCAAACATTGATTATTTTTCGTTCTCTCTTACCGGTAAATCTTTTCCTGAAGGATGCAATCCTGGCCCGCCTCCTCCTGTAAATCCTTCACTTTCGCCGGTGGGATATTTACTTATCCAGAAAGAATATAACGATGCATTTTTAAGGTAAAATTTGATTCTGACAGGAATCTCCGAATAATTTTTCAATGATTTTTTCCCCTGCCATTCGATGGCTAACTTCGTGCCGTCTGTCCGAACGGGTTTACATTGTTGTTTTGAAAATCCGTCCATTACTTTTCCATCCTCATTCAAAATCTCAGCATAAAGGTATCCTTGCGACGCATCGGTATTTACAAAAAGATACCGACCATCGAATGTCAATTTTCGTGTAAGCAAAGTCCTTTCAGTGCTATCTGCATCCATGGAAGCAAAGCCGTCTCTTCTGAGTTTTGCCAGACCAGTGCCTGAACAGGCATCCCAGAATGATTTGCATGTTTTTCTTCCGCTCATATAAAAGTAAAGAGAATCCCCAACTATTAAAGGAACACCGACGGCAGATTGGATATTTCCGTTGTTCCATGCTCCTGCAGTTTCATCTACAGGAAAGAATCTGTTCATATCGGGGCGATGCCAGTGAAAGCCGTCTCTGCTGAAACCAATTGCAACCTCATTCCTTTTTTGTATTCCCAGCTTCGTGCAAATGTCATTTTCAGGGCCCTGCCATACAGAGAAAAAGCCCAGAAGAATACTCTCATAAGCTATCGCATCCAGATTATAAATTGCAGGCTTAATAGCAGAATAAGCCGGATCGGGATGCCTTAATTCATTTTCCCATGGCCCAAACCAGAATACATTGTATTTGTCAATGAAGCCGAAAGCACGATGAAGCAAACTTACTCCGGTTTCGGGATCGGAATGTTCGAGATAGTTACGCGACCGGCCCAGACGTGTCATCGCCCTGGCGCTGAATATCCATTTTCCTCTGAAAGGATTGTAAAATACCGTTGTACGGTCATGGATATCTCCCGAATGAGCTTCGCCTTCCGACCAGTGAATCCCGTCGGAAGAATATTTGAGGACAAGACGCCATTGGAGGTCAGGCCAGTTTTTCTGGACATTGAATAGTTTATATCGTTTTGTCGAATCCTGTTCATTCTTATCGAGCCACATGGTATTCGAATCTCTTATAAGAGTATCCACCAGATTTGTTCCTGGTACAATATCCAGTGCCGGTTTCTCCCAGTTGACACCGTCCGCCGAAACAGCAAAAGCCGTTACTGCTGCAAATCTGCCGGCTTGCTTATTGTATTCACCTCCTCCTGTAGAATACCACATCTTGAACTTTTTGTCTCTTTCATCATACCAGACACCGTCGCTGAACGGTGCAGCATAAGGATAACCTGTTAAGGAGTATTCCCATGGTCTGTCTGCTTCCAATACAGGATTTCCTTTAAAATATTGAGGATAATGGAACGTTCTTTTCAGATTAGTTGTTTCAATCAAAAAATCATCCATAAGTAACTGTCTGCCGACATTTATTGGTATGATTTCAGGAATAGATTCCAGATATGGCACAGGCATATTTTGTGGTTGTGCAGGGATAGAATACCGCGGCGGCCATTTCTCAGGCAGGACAATTCCGTTGTATAATATTCTTTCGTTCTGAATTTTCTTTTTGTTTGCCTCCCTGCAGCTAAACTCACAAAAAACAAGGAAACCCAACAAAAAAATTAGTGGAAGAGTCCTTATAATATTTTTTGACATATTTTTAAATTATATAATTTACATAGAAACTTATAAACATATTGATATATTAAAAGCCTTATATTAACACCATTAAATAATTATATTTTCGTTTTTGTTAAAATTACATTATACGTTAATGTTTTGTTTAATTTGCCTACTTCGAAAATATCTGACTTAAATCATCTGATTTCCTCGAATGAAACTATCCTGAAAACAATACCCTGATAAGGCCATACATGCCCTGCTTCAAAAAGACAGCCTATTTCTCCGGTTTTAAGTATAGCCATATCTGAATATGCAGAAGGGCCTGAAAATAAAGTTTTGGATAACCATGTTTTTCCACTGTCCATTCTTAGCCTTAATGTCATATTTCTTCTTTCATTTTCATCGGCCGGATTCAGAAATAAAAGTTTTTCAAAATTTGGTTCTGTGCTTAATAAACTTCCCTGGCATATAGGTTCGATTAAAACAGGATCGGAATAAATATCGCTCCATGTATTTCCGCCATCTTCACTTATTGAAACTTTTCTTGCCTTCTGGCTACGGTCATAATTCCTCATGTTAAGCATCAGCTTACCTCCTTGTAGTTCAGCCACAGAGCATTCATTTACCTGGTCCTGTGGGGTGGTACCACCCAGCTTCCATGTATTACCGCTGTCATCTGAATAAATTATGTGCGAGAAGTATTTATTTGTTTTTGATTCAATATGATCACATGGAATAATGAGGCGATTTTTGTATTTCCCATTTAAAATTTGAATCCCATGACAGGGACCTGTAGCATACCAGGTCCAGTTTACCGGCTTTACTGAAGCTGTTATTTCTTTAGCTTCAGACCATGTTTTACCGTCATCAGTTGAAATGATGGTAAACACCCTTCGAGTGTCTTTACTTGTTTCTTTTATTATTTCAGATTCGTGATCGCTCCCAAGGTTCCATGTTGATAAGAGGTATATATTCCCGGTTTGTCTGTCCACAACCGGAGCAGGATTTCCACAGACGTTTTCCCCATCATCCCATACGACTTTCAGTTCACTCCATGAAGCACCGTTATCTTCAGAGCGTTTGAAAACCAGATCAATATCACCTGTATCGGAGGAACTGTTTTTTCTGCCTTCCGCAAATGCAAGCAAAGTTCCTTTCATTGTTCTTATTATTGCCGGTATCCTGAATGTATTGTATCCGTTTTTGCCGCTTTCGAATAAATATCTAAGAGGCTCAAGTGATTTCCGTGCAACTAAAAAGTTGTTGATACCTGATCCTTTCAGAAAATTGCCTTCTTTTACCCATCTGCCCTCTGCAAGGTTAACCATTAATGGTTCGCCATTTTTTACAAAAACATGTTCAGGTTTGTTATCGCCAATGTTCCTGCAACTGCTTATGGAGAACGTAAGTATTGCTATTATTTTCAGAATTCCACAAACCCTTGTCCTCATAATTCATTTAAAATAAGTTTGTTTCTTATACTTATAAAAAAGAGTATTCTCATCTATGTCCATACAATGAGTAGTTAAACAATAATATTTTTCATTG
>CAZIRN010000125.1:0-6959 GCA_964541495.1 uncultured Rikenella sp.
TACAGCAATTTTCGGAAGAGTAGTTTTTGAACCTTATACAACTTATACAAAAAGTGCAAGTATATACTGTTCGGATTACACTTTTAGTCTGAAGTTGGTCAGAAAATCATTCGCTTGTGAAAAAAATTTATTATTTGTTTAATAAAAAGTGTATATATTTTTTATACTATAAAATTTATAAACTTATTTTTGCAGCGCCAATTATTAAAATATAATATTGAAGATTTATAAAACACTTAATATGAACAGGGACTATTTGATTTTTGACATAATAAATAAAGAGTATGAACGTCAGATTGATGGGATTGAGCTAATAGCTTCCGAGAATTATGTTAGTCCCCAGGTGCTTGAAGCTATGGGTTCTGTTCTCACAAATAAATATGCCGAAGGTTATCCTGGGAACAGGTATTATGGTGGTTGTGAAATTGTGGATCAGGCCGAACGGGCTGCAATCGACAGGCTTAAAAAGCTTTTTAATGCCGGATATGTAAATGTTCAGCCTCATTCAGGGGCACAGGCAAATATGGCTGTATTTATGGCATATCTAAAACCCGGCGATACTTTTATGGGATTGAATTTGTCGCATGGCGGACATCTATCGCATGGTTCACCGGTTAATTTCTCGGGAATACTTTACAAACCGGTATCATATAATGTAGATGAAGAGACCGGTTTTATTGACTATGATTTTATGGAGGAGATTGCGCACAGGGAAAGGCCAAAGCTCATAATCGGAGGAGCTTCAGCCTATTCCCGTGAATGGGATTATGCAAGAATGAGGAAAATTGCCGATGATATCGGTGCTGTTCTTATGGTGGATATGGCACATCCTGCCGGTCTTATCGCGGCGGGCCTTCTCGATAATCCTCTTAAATATGCACATATAGTAACTTCCACAACGCATAAGACCCTTCGGGGTCCAAGAGGAGGCATTATTCTGATGGGAAATGACTATGAAAACCCATGGGGTCAGACTACACCAAAGGGCGGAATTAAAATGATGTCGGCTGTGATTAATTCCGCTGTTTTTCCTTGCGTGCAGGGAGGGCCTTTTGAGCATACTATTGCTGCCAAGGCGGTTTCGTTTTATGAAGCACTACAGCCAGGATTTAGAAAATACCAGGAACAGGTTAAAAAGAATGCAGTAGCGATGGCAAAAGCATTTGCCAGCAAAGGATATAAAATAATATCGGGAGGAACAGATAATCATTTGATGCTTATTGACCTGAGAACAAAATTTCCGGAACTTACCGGGAAAAAAGCAGAGAACACCCTTGTCCGGGCCTATATAACAGTTAACAAAAACATGGTGCCTTTCGACAGCAGGTCTCCTTTCAATACTTCTGGCATTAGAATTGGCACACCAGCTGTTACCACGCGCGGTTTGAAAGAAGAACAAATGCATCTTATAGTTGAACTTATTGATATGGTTCTTTCAAATATTGACAGCGAAAGGGTTATAGATAAAATCGGACGGAAAGTAAAAGAAATGATGAAACCATTCCCGCTTTTTAGTGATGAATGGTAAAAATGGAAGAATTCTAAGTATTCTTTTCTGAATAGATTTTTATGTATAGTAATTATTTTTATATAAATTTGTAATTATAAGTAAACTTAATCAGGAGATGGACAAAAACAAACTGATATTTGTCGTTGATGATGACTCATTTATGACCAGTCTGATTGTAAAAAGTTTTTCTTCTGAGGATTTCCGGGTTGAATCTTTTGATTATGGAGAGGATTGTCTTCAGGCGATGGACAAGATGAAGCCGGATTTAATCATTCTAGATTATTATTTCACAAAGCCCGGCCAGAAGGTAATGAATGGTATGGAGATTTTAGATAAAATCAGAAGTAGGTATCCTGATATTTATATTGTCATGTTATCCGGGCAGGAGAAAGGAGAAGTTGTACTTGAACTTGCAAGGAAAGGTATTAATGACTATGTGATCAAAGACAACAATCTTATTAATAATTTGAATACTTCCGTTAAAGAGCTGTTGGATGCAAAGTCATAACTGGGAAGTTGACTTTTAAGTGTATCTCGAGTAATTCTATTTAAGCACAAAATTATAAGTGATAGTTCCTTTCTGGACAGAAGGGGCATCCGGGTCAGGTTCGAATTTTGCTTTAAGCGCGGCTTCCTTTGCAGCGTTCAGAAGGTACTCGTCGAGTGTGGTACTTCCTTTGACTCCAGGTAATGCCTGAACAACGTTTCCTGCACGGTCAACACTTACCTCCACAACCACTCTCCCTTCTCCCTGATAATTGTATCTGGGTGGAGGAAGGAGTTGGGATCCTCGTCCTCCAAGGTTATATGAAATGCCCTTATTGCCTGTGCCGCTTCCTTCACCTCTTATTTTTGAATCGGGCGATCCTTCAGGCGCGCCCTGATTCCCCTGACCTCCTGCAATACCTTCACTTTTTGAGTCAGTACCGGTATTTACTCCTGCAGCAAGGGCATTTTTGGTTCTATTCATTATTTCATTAACTCTTTTCTGTTCCTCTTCCTGTTTTATTCGTTCAGCCTCCAGTTCTGCAAGTCTTCTTTTTTCTGCCTCAACCTGTTCCTGTTTTTTTCTCTCTGCATCAGGGTTTGCCTTCTTAATCTCAGGTGCTTCATTATCAAAATTCTGTGTAAGCAGAGCTTCATCCTTAGCAGCAGGTTCATTCACCGACTGAATTGGTGCTGCAGTTTCCGGTTGTGATGCAGGAGAGGATGGTTCAATGAGTCCTGAACCTGTGTCGTCGAAACCGAAATTGATAAGAATGCCGCTCTCCTGCTTGTCGGGTAAAGGCACAGAAAAACTAACAACAAAAAGTATTATAAACAGTCCGGTATGAAACAGGATTGTGCCCGCAATTCCTTTTCCTTTCTCTGTTGGGATATTGCGTAAACTGCTATTTGGGAGACGTTGCAAGTATCAGCTTATAATTGTTTTTTTGAGCAATATTCAAAACCTTTGTTACAACTCCAATCGGAACAGTTTCATCAGTATGGAGCGAAATATATATGTCGGGATTTGAACCCAACTTCTGTTTCAACGCCGCTTCAAGTTCATCGAATGTAATTTGCTGGTTTTCAATATATAATTTTAAGTCTTTAGTTATTGAAACCGTAGTCTGAGGTTTTGCGGCAATTTGTACCGAGCCTTTCGGCAGATTGAGCCTTAATGCAGTAGGATGAACCAATGTTGATGTTAGCATAAAGAAGAGAAGGAGATTGAAAAAGACATCGGTCATTCCAACCGAGTTCAAATTGATACTTATTTTGTTTCTTGCTGAGAGTGCCATTTTATTTTCCTGTTTTTACCGGTTCATTCAGAATGTCCATAAATTCAGTAAGTGTGGCCTCGAGATTGAACACTACCTTTTCAACTCTTACCACCAGTGAGTTGTAGGCAAAATAACAAAGAATAGCTATTATAAGACCTGCCACAGTCGTAATAAGTGCAGTATAGATACCGCCAGAGAGTATAGAGACTTCAATATTGTTTCCGGCTTGAGACATTGCATAGAATGACTGCACCATCCCTATTACCGTACCGAGAAATCCAAGCATAGGTTCTGTTCCGGTAATGGTTGCAAGCGTCGGGAATCCTTTCTCGAGTTTTGATATTTCCAGTTTTCCCACGTTTTCAATTGCGGTATTAATGTCACTCAAAGGCCTTCCAAGCCTGCTGATTCCTTTTTCGACCATCCTTGCCGAGGGTGAATCGGTGGAACGGCACAAAGCAAGTGCGGCATCGATCTTTCCGTCGTGAATATAATCCTTTATTCTGTCCATAAAATTCAGATCTTCCTTGCTTGCTTTCTTAATAACATAATATCTTTCGATAAAAATATATGCTGCAACTATTGAGAGAAGAAGTATCGGTATCATTACCCATCCACCCTTTATTGCAAGGTCGATCAATGTCATTTTCGATTCTGCTGCAGCCTCTATGTTTGTATCCTGCATCAATAAAAGAATATATTCCATTATTTCAAATTATTTATTTATTAATTAATATATTATAATTATAACACTTATGCTCATATTTATTGACATGGGCATTAAAAAACAAATTTATTAAAAAACGTATTCCCTGAAATATATATTATCCCGGTTTAATAACAGAGCGGCATTATTTATTAACCATATTTGTTTCTTCTTCTTTTTTCCCTGATTCCTTTTTCTTCTTGCCGAACAAATCTTTCAAACTGTTAAAATCGTGCCTGTAAAATAAGCCTATTCCCTGAGTGTATTGAACGCCGTTATCTATATAGATGTTATCTATTGACCTGTTAAAAAATTTAAATCTTAGGTGTTCGCTTAATTTATATTCAATTTCGAAATCGCCTGTTATTGAGTTTGTTCTTGATGTTCCAATTCTTCCAGGTGCCTGGTTTCCGGCCATATCAAAATTACCGTTAATAGTTACCCTGTTGTTGAGGAGTTGTGTGGAGAGCGCAACCTGGAGTTCATTTGAGTTTGGCAGAGACTGGAATTCGGGTCTGTAATATATTCCTATGTCAAAATCTTTGCTTATCTGCGACAGCCAGTTGCTGAGCTGGTTCGATAACATCTCCATTGTTGTCACTCCCACTGTTGCGGAACTTATATCTGCAGTTTTCGCCTGTGTACTGATGTTAGGGTCTGCATAGAACCTGTTCATTACAAGCAGGAAGAGGAACTGTCGGCTCATTTCTTCTTCAGATTTGATCATACTTTTCAGATAGGCCTTTGTTTCTTCGTCAGCAGTTGGAAGATTTATGTCGAATCCCACAACCGGATTGAAAAGTTTTCCGGTAAGCACCAGCAGACACTCCACAGGTATCCTTTCATTTTGTTGGGATTCGGGCAGAATACCAGGCATTATATCGTAGAGCGAAGCTCTGGTTTTATATATTGCCTTAATATCCACGTCGGCATCATTAATATCGCCGTTGAAGGATATTTTTCCGCCGTTTTCAACAGAAAAGGATTTGTTAATAATATTGCCGAGAGTGAAAAGATAATCTCCACTTTCAATTGTGTAATCGCCAAAAATTTTAAAAACGCCTTTACGGTCGAGACTTATGTTTAAATTGCCTCTGCCCGAGGCTTTCATTATATCGCCTGCTTTAGGGTCTATAAGGAGCTGAACTTCAGCATCGGGTGTTACTTCAAGATCGATTGATAGTTCGATTGGTTTTCCTTGTTTTTTGGAAATGGCGGGTTTCACTTGTTGCAACGTGTTTGTTGAATCGCTTTTAGCAGGACTGACAAAAGTAATAAATGAGTTTTCAGCCACAGCCTTGCCTCTGTTAAGGGGAATAAAAAACCTGGTATTTCTTCCGGTTTTTACAGAAATTTCGAATCTTAAAACCGGATCAACAGGTTTAATAATTACAACTCCACTTGCACTCGCAGTTCCGTAAAAGAAGTCATTATCTTTCGATCGGGTATTAAACACTAAACAATTGTTTATATTGATGTTTAAATCAGGAGAAAAGTCTTTGAAGTTTTTATGATACACAGCTCCGTTAAGTATTCCGGAGTTGCCACTCTCATCTTTGAAAACGAGATTTTTGAAACGTATAGCATCCCTATCGAAGCTTACACTATCGGTAAAAATATATTTTGCCTGAAGAAAATTTATTTTCATGGTCCCATTGTCGGCAAAGAGAGAACCAGTAACAAAAGGCTTTTTGAATTCTCCGAAAAATCGGACTTTCCCCGACGCAGTACCTGTAATTCCTGATGCAAATGTTTTAGCAATTGGATTCATTATTTCCATTGGAAGCTTATCGGTTTTTATAGCCAGATCAACAAATTTGGCATCAGGGTCATAATAACCGTTTACATCGAACATTCTTTTACCGCCAAGGTTGTTGTATATTTCAATGTCTGCAATTTTTTTTGATTTATTCCAGATCGAGCTTATTTTCACATCTCCATAATGGCTTTCGAGAATTTTAAAATCTTTTATTCTCAGGTCACTTTCGAACATAATATTTCTGTAAACGTCTGTCAGGCTTGCCGTTCCACCAAGAATTCCGCCTATAGCAAGGTCAATTTTACCGGAACGGGAGATAGTATCTTTTTTGTTGAGACTGTTCAGGATGTCAATATTGATACCGTTTAATTTAAAATATATAGTGTCCATCCTGTCTTCCGATGCAGCACCTTCAGCAATAAAATAATTTTCATTATTATTGATAATGAACTTTGAAATTTTTATAGAATTCGAGTCGGCAATAACTTCAGCAGGGTTAATTTTCCACAGGTTATTTCTGACATATACTTGGCCTGGTAAAATATTGACCTTCATCAATGAGCCAGAGTACTCATTTTTATTTCGGAATAATGGAACGAATTCACCTGAAGCTTCGAAAAACCCCTTATGGGATTCATTTCCTCTTTCAAACCATTCCATATTCGTGCTGAAATGATCGGGAAAGGTTGAAATATTAAAGTTGAGATTTTTCAACTCTGCCATATTCAACAGGTTAAATGATGAGGTTTTTACCGAAGCATTCAAAAGAGAATCGGCATATTTTGCTTCGAATGACAGGTTATCCAGAACATTGTTTTTTACTATAAAATATTTTGCTTCACCGGTTATATAAATTAAACTATCAGGTTTAATAACACCTTTCACAGTGCTTTTGTCTGAAATTGACAAACCGGTTTTGAGAAATTTATTCAATTCTTCAGTTTCCCTGAAGTTTATCAGGAAGCTGAAGGAATTCCCATTATTGCCGGGTTTTGCAGGGATATATCTGTATTTAGATGGAAACACGGTTGAAGCCACATTTTTGAAGTCACTCCCCAGTGACGAGAAATTGTACCGGCCTTTAATTTCAGTTGTAAAGAAATCAGTATTGAGCGTCAGAATCCGGGAGTTTTTTTCTGAAAATGTTTTCAGCGAAAAATCATGTACTTTGAGATTATTGCCATATTTTCTGAAATCAGAATCGAGAAGCCTGATTTC
>CAZIRN010000126.1:0-6958 GCA_964541495.1 uncultured Rikenella sp.
TCCATGCCCTGTGCCCTGTGCCCTGTGCTCCATGCCCTGTGCTCCATGCTCCATGCCCCGTGCTCTGTGCTCCGTGCTCCGTGCTCTGTGCTCCATGCCCCGTGCCATCTATCAGTATACAGCCATATATACCACGTACTTGCCCCTGAAATAAGGCTCACCGAAAAAGCTGCTTATTTCGAAGACACTTGTTTTACTCAGATATTTTCCAAGTTCCCTGTTTAAGTCACCGCCTTTCAATGTGATTATGCCATTTGGCAAAGTATTTTTTCCTTCTCTCAGAATTTTTCCTTCGGCAATTCTCACCATATTTTCGAATGTCGTAACTGCCCTGCTCACAATAAAATCGTATTTGCCTTTATGTTCTTCGGCTCTTGAACATACAGGCTCGACATTTTTCAGGCCTGTTGCACCGGCTATTTCGGATACGACTCTTATTTTTTTGCCGATTGAATCGAGAAGCGTGAAATGTGAATCGGGGAACATTATTGCAAGAGGTATTCCCGGAAAACCTCCTCCTGTTCCCACGTCGAGGATTTTCGTTCCGGGCGCAAAACTGATCACTTTTGCTATTGACAATGAGTGCAGTAAATGATGAATGCAGAAATTATCAATATCTTTTCTGCTTATCACATTTATTTTATCGTTCCACTCTCTGTAAAGCGTTTCGAGACAGCAAAGTTTTTCTTTCTGCTGTGCAGTCATTTCCGGAAAATATTTTTCCAGTATTTCATTCATTACTTCTCCCCGGGTTTGTTGAGGATATTATATAAAAGGTTTTTTGCCCTGAAGAGTTGTGCCTTGACGGTTCCTATTGGAATATCGAGTTTTGATGAGATTTCCTCATAAGAATATTCCTTGAAATAACGAAGTTCAATAAGCTTCTTATAACGTGGTTTCAACTGGTTCAACACATCATGTAGCCCTGCAATATTTTGTTTATTGATCATTATTTCCTCAGGGTCGGGGGTGTCAGATTGAATTGTTGACTCGTAAGTATCGCTTTCATCATCGTGATTCTGAGCAATCACCTGCGGTGTCTGTTGTTTTTTCCTAAGGAAATCGATGCAATTGTTGGTGGCTATTTTGAATAGCCAGGTGCTGAAAGCAAAAGTGGGTGTATAGGAATCGAGACTTTTGAATGCCTTTCCGAAGCTTTCTATAGTAAGGTCTTCCGCATCCGATGCATTATTCACCATTTTCAGAAGCATGAAATAGATTGAATCGCGGTAACGGTTGAGCAGCGCTGCATAGGCTTTTTCCTCGCCGGCTTTCGCTCTCGCAACAAGCAATAAGTCCTGCCTCGCCTTTTCAGAGAATTCCTGTTCTATTTTATTTCCGTTCATTTCCATGACTTGCTGACGCTTTTGTTTCGAAGTGTGCCTGAATATAACATAATATTAATTAACGGTGAAAATATATCAAAAATTAGAATAAAGGGAAGAAGTCCTTTTTCATCGAGCTTTTTCCCGTTAACATAAAATGTTGCAAACATTGCAGAAAGCCTTAAGAGAAATATGCCTGCAACATATTGCCACAGAAACGCGTCCGTAATGAGCCATATAAATGTTATATAAAATATCATTCTCGACAGGGGTTCGGCAATAAGCAGTATCTTATGTATTAATTTATAATGCCGTGCTGTGGTCATGTGCCTTATTCTCCGGTCAGCCCATTCTTTTAGCCCCGGAGCAGCCAGCGACCTTGTGTGGGCTCCTTTTCTAAACTCCACTTTTACCGATGATGCACTGGCATTTCTGTTTACGAACAGGTCATCGTCGCCCGATGCAATATGATTGTATCTTCCAAATCCTTTATTCCTGAAGAAGACTTCTTTTCGGTAAGCAAAATTTCGGCCCACGCCCATATAAGGTATGCCTCGTATAGCCATGCCGAGATATTGCATTGCAATGAACATTGCCTCATAACGCTGATACCTGTTCAGAAACCCTTTCTCAGCGATTAATCCCCCATAGCCGAGAACGAAATCAATTCCTTCTGAGAAATCTGATGCAATCATCCTCAGCCATTTATCCGATACTGGATAGCAATCGGCATCTGTAAATACAAGCAGTTCATTCAATGCCGCTTTTATACCTATGAACTGCGCAAACTTTTTTGAATGACTAAAATGTATGTCTTTGTTAATTGTCGAAACTTTAAGATTTTGATATTTCGAAAGCATTTCGCCGAGAACCTGATATGAATCATCTTCCGAACAGTCGTTCACAACTATCACCTCAAAGGAAGGATAATCCTGTTCAAGTACCGAAGGAAGAAATCGTTTTAGATTGGCCGATTCATTTTTTGCACAAATAATAACCGACAGAGGCGGCAGTTCCTTTTCAGGCAAATCGGGATGCTTATAAAAAGCAGGAGCAAGATAAAACCATAAATAAAAAAATAATTGAACTGCTGCTGCAATGCAGTAAAGAATAAATATCAGTGTTAATAAATTGCAGTCCAAAAGGATATGTAATAGTAATCAGTTACAAAAATAATAAGTAACAGAGTTATTTTCCTTAATAGTTTTCAACAAAAGGCATAATTATTGTAACATTCCGGTAAAAAACGAATAAATATTTTATATGCTTGAAAGGAAGATTTACCTTTGTGCCCTATACCAAATTGCAGATGTTTTCCATTACAGCAAAGGATATTAAGAGTAAAGCCAGAGCAGGGTTTTTAAAGACGGCACACGGCAATATTCCCACACCTGTTTTCATGCCTGTAGGTACAGGAGGGACTGTCAAAGGAATACTGCATCGCGACCTTACCGATTTGATAGATGTAAAAATTATTCTTGGCAATACATACCATTTGTATTTAAGGCCGGGGATGGAAGTATTAAGATATGCAGGCGGCCTTCATCGGTTCATGAGCTGGGACAGACCTCTGCTTACCGATAGCGGTGGCTATCAGGTATATTCCCTCAGTAAAATTAGAAAAGTCAATGACGATGGCGTTACATTTAGCTCTCATATTGACGGCTCGAAGCATCTTTTCACACCCGAGAACACTATTGATATACAGCGTATTATTGGTGCAGATATTATGATGGCTCTTGATGAATGCATACCTTATCCCTGCGACCGCAGGCAAGCCGCCAGGTCACTTGCCCTCACAAACAACTGGCTCGACAGAGCCGTTAAGAGATTCGACGAAACAGAGCCTCTGTGGGGATTCGAACAGGCTCTGTTTCCTATAGTACAGGGAAGTATATGGGAAGATCTGCGCCGCCAGTCGGCCGAGAAAGCCGCCTCGACAGGGATGAGCGGAATTGCCATCGGCGGATTGTCGGTAGGAGAACCTGCAGAAGTGATGTACAGAATGACGGAAATCGTAAATGAAATACTTCCTGAAGAAAAACCCCGTTACCTTATGGGGGTAGGAACACCAGCAAACATACTTGAATCAATAGCTCTTGGCATTGACATGTTCGACTGTGTGATGCCCACCAGAAACGGACGTAACGGAATGTTGTTCACATCGAACGGAATAATCAACATTAGAAATAATAAATGGCATAACGACTTAAGTCCGATTGATCCTGAAGGAACAACAGATATAAGCAGGAAATACTCGAAGGCGTATCTGCGACACCTGTTCGTATCGGGAGAAATGCTAGGCGCCCAGATTGCAAGTATAAACAATCTTTCATTTTATATAAATCTTCTTGCAACAGCAAGAAGAAAGATAGAAGAAGGAACATTTTCGGAATGGAAAGAACAAACAATAAAGAAGGTCTCACAAAGAGTGTAGCCGGCTTGAAATTGAAAATAATTGATGTTTACATCATCAGGAAATTTCTCGGGACATTTTTCCTTTCTCTGCTGATGATAATCATTATTGCAGTTGTATTCGATTTTGCTGAGAAAATAGATGATTTCATGGAAAAAGATGCTCCTGCCCGTGCTATTATTTTTGATTATTATTTGAATTTTATACCCTATTTTGCAACTCTCTTTGCACCCCTGTTTGTATTTATTTCTGTTATTTTTTTTACTGCCAAGATGGCCGTTCATACGGAAATAATCGCCATCCTAAGCGGAGGAATGAGCTTCAAAAGAATGATGTGGCCTTATTTCCTTGCATCACTTGTGATAGCGATATTTACTTTTCTACTTATGAATTTTGTCATACCGAATGCCACAATCAAAAGACTGGATTTTGAAGATAAATATTACAAATCTTCGAGGGCAAGACAGGGCCAGATTATAAATTTTCACCGACAGGTGTATAAGAACGAAATGATGTATATTGAAAGATACAATCCTGAAACTCAGATCGGCCTGAATTTCAGTCTCGAAAGATTCAACGACAACGGTCAGCTTGAATCGAAACTAATAGCGTCAAGAGTAACCTGGGATTCCACAACTAACAAATGGAACGCGTGGTCATATTACATCAGAGATATTAAGGATGGAAGAGAAGAGATAAAAAGCGGAGTTCGCATTGATACTGCTCTTACAATAAGACCGGAAGATTTTTCACGGGATCCTAAATATGTCGGAACCATGAAGTACAAAGAGCTGAATGATTACATCAAGCTTCTACGCCTTCAGGGTTCTGAAGAACTCAAACTATTCCAGATTGAAAAACAGAGACGTATAGCAGATCCCTTTTCAGTGTTTATTCTTACGCTTATCGGCGTTTCTCTTTCGTCAAAAAAAATAAGAGGAGGAGTTGGTATGCAGATTGGAATAGGTCTTGCCCTGAGTTTTTCATATATCCTTTTTATGCAATTTGCATCACAGTTTTCACTTAAAGGAAATTTAAGCCCGGTTATTGCTCTCTGGATACCCAATATTATTTACCTTATAATTGCACTATTCCTGTACAGGGTTGCTCCAAAATAGTATATTTATCATAAATTTGTCCATTTGGCTCAATTACTCCATTCAATTACTCAGAGAAAAAATCAGCAATGAAAAAATTTATCCTTGATAATTTTTAACTTTACTTTGTTTTGTTCCATCGAATGTAGCACAAAAAATAGTATCTTGGGGCACGTCCAGTCTGCAAACTCATATAATTGTTTTCATAAAACTTTCCCCCGTAAAAAATAGTGTACTCTGAGTACGAACGGTAACGAGTAACGGGCTGGATTTTTATTCGCTTGTGTGTCAATAGAAAATTTTCATGTACATTTGAACACTTTAAAATTAATTAAATGGAAGTTATGGAGAAACCGGCAGACCTTGTTAAAGATGCTTTTGAGCAGAAAACTTGGCAGGAAATTCACGTCACCGATTCATGGAGAATTTTTAAAATATTGTCGGAATTTGTGGAAGGCTTCGAAAAACTTGCAAGGATAGGGCCTTGTGTTTCTATTTTCGGCTCGTCGCGAACGCATTACAATGACAAATATTACAAACTTGCCGAAGATATTGCTTATAAACTTACCCAAAAGGGTTATGGAGTTATTACAGGTGGAGGGCCCGGTATAATGGAAGCCGCTAATAAGGGAGCCAGGAAAGGTAAAGGAAAATCAGTGGGAATTAATATTGATTTACCGTTCGAACAAAAACCCAATCCGTACATCGATCCTGATAAACTTATTACGTTCGACCATTTCTTCGTCAGGAAAGTTATGTTCACAAAATATGCTCAGGGATTTATAGTTCTTCCTGGGGGATTCGGCACATTCGATGAATTATTCGAAGCAATGACATTAATTCAGACAAGGAAGATAGGCAAATTTCCAATTGTCCTTGTAGGCAAAAAATATTGGGGAGGCTTGATCGAATGGATTAAAGATGTGATGCTCGAAGAGGAACATAATATTTCGCCCGACGACCTGAATATATTTACACTTGTTGACACTTCCGATGAGGCAGTTGACCTGATAGACAAATTTTACTCGAGATATTTGCTCAGTCCAAACTATTGATTTACCAAGAACAACTGATTTTTATTTTTTCCGTGCGCGCTTCATTTCTATTGAAGCCTCTTTTCTTTTGAGGGTTTCACGTTTGTCATACTCCTTCTTGCCTCTTGCGAGGGCTATCTCTGCTTTTGCGAGGCCCCGTTCATTGATAAAGACTTTTGTAACTATTATTGTCAGTCCGGATTCTTTCACTTTTTTCTCGAGTTTATGAAGCTCTCTCGATTTCAGAAGAAGTTTTCTTTCCCTCATAGGGTCGTGGTTGCGGATATTGCCCCAGCGATATTCCGCTATATGCATTCCTTTGATATACAGTTCGTTGTTGCGAAACATGCAGTATGAGTCGGTCAGGGAAGCTTTGCCTTCACGGATAGATTTAATCTCAGTGCCTGTAAGAGCTATTCCGGCAATGAATTTCTCGAGGAACTCATAATCATGAGATGCCTTTTTATTTTTAATGACAATATTTCCGGCTTCGGCTTTCATGGTCATATTCTAAAGCCGGTAAATTTAAGTAAAATCTAATTAACTGGCTTTTATGATTTACGGTTTAGTAAAAGAGAGTTATATTTTAACCGCAAATTTCGCAGAGATTAAGCAAAGAACCTTCTGTCATTTTAAAGAGTCACGCCCGGGAGGCGATGTCTAAGTAATTTTCCGTTTACAAAAAACAGAGTCTCCTTAAATAGTCTTTTATACTATTCAATAACAGTTATAAAAAAGTTCATATCCGGGGCATCAATTGCCGTGTGAATTGTAGAGGTTAAAGGGAAGAATGCAGATAGAAAACATTCATAAAGTATTAGGATAATTTAAACCTGATAAAATAAAAATATCTGATAATTTTCATTTATTAAATTATTTTATTACATTTGTGGTTTAAGAATTGAGTTACACAAATGATATGTTTGAAAGAAAAATACTTGGGGAAATAAAGAATCATTTAGGCGACGACCAGGCAATAATTTTGACAGGCGCGAGGCAGACAGGAAAGACTACCATTCTCGAGCAGTTGAACAATTATTTAACCGGTATTAGTGAGATAGTTTATTTTTTCACACTTGAAGATCC
>CAZIRN010000127.1:0-6939 GCA_964541495.1 uncultured Rikenella sp.
TTCAGTTCATCTCTTAATTCAATGTAATTATATATTTCACCATTATAAACAATTACATAACGCCCATCCTGTGAAAACATCGGCTGATTTCCGGCAGATGAAAGATCAATTATGCTTAGCCTTACAAAGCCAAATCCAACATTGTCTTGAATGAAAACACCTTCATCATCCGGTCCACGATGCTTCATTATTCTCATCATTTTTCTGATTAAGATCTCCTGAACTTCCTGATTATCAAACCTTATTATGCCACAAATACCACACATTAAAATAACCTTAATTTAATTTTAACAACACCTATTTAATTTTCTGATATAACTCTCTCATAAATTTTAATGATTCTTTTTGCAACAGTTTCCGAATCTAAACCAAGTTGAATAATCCTCTCTCTTCCTCTTGTTTGACCATATTTATGCCTGAATTCAATGGCCAATTTTATTTTTTCTGCAAAATCCACCGGATCAAAAGAGGCTATGAAACACCCTGGTGTGTCTCCTATAACCCAGCGAACATCTCCCACGTCAGTACTTACAATTGGACAATTACATGCCATTGCTTCTTTTATTACGTTAGGCGAACCTTCATGAAATGATGTTAAAATAATACAATCTGCAGCGCTATATAAAAATACGAGCTGACTATTTGGAATATTATTAACAATATGAAGTTCAATGGTTGGGTCATCCAGTTCAACAACTGAAGCACTTGCAAGTGAATAATTTTTTTCTTCTCGTTTTGGATCTGAGATAAAAACCACATGCTTACGGCCTGAATCCCAGCATGTCTTCTCATATGCTAATTCTCTGTTAACAGGGAGAAACTCAGTAAGATTAACCCCATTAGGAATAAGAAAAAACTTAGAAGATTTAACAAATTGACATAGCATCTCTTCCGATTTAACAATAATTGCATCATAATTATGCTTAGAGAGATTTTTGTTAACCAATGACAGTAATTTGCTGAAAAAGGTAATTTTCCCGACAGAATTTCTGGAACCCAATAAATCATCTCCCATAAAGGAAACTACAATCTTTTCTTTTCTTCTGGCAATTAAAGCAACTATTGCAGATAAACCATAATGAGCATGAATAATATCATATCTATTCTTTAAAAGATAATTCTTTAATATAAATATTCCTTTTATGTAATTCTTTAACCCTTTGCCCGTTACAGTAAAATAATCGAGAGATATCCCTAAACTGATTAATGAATTCCCCTGATTTTTTATTATTGGACTTATTCCTTCATTACTATTACCGCTAGAAACAAAAAGAACTTTCATTTTCTGTCTCTTTTATTAAGTCTCTGTTCAACACGAATTAGAAGCTGTTAAAACTATTTAATATAAAATCTACTCTCAGATTATAACATGCATCTCTAGCAAAATCCCCTTCTTCAAAAATCCATTCATTATTATAATAACAGTATCTCCCAGGTTTCTTATTCACAAGCATTTGATATGGATCGCTCTGTCCGAAAATACATTGCATTTCATTTACCAGATACTTTCCCTTATATTCAAAAATATCTATTGCCTGACTGTAAAACCCATACCTATCAGTAATTTCTTTAACAAAATCAAATAGCTCAAACGGGGGATTATCGTATAATTTTAGCAATGAGCCACTTGCTTTGTCTCCTTTCTTTAATTTCTTATGCGCAAAAAAGCTGTCACCTATACGTACCACTCTCCATTCAAAATCATGAGGAATATATTCCTGAAAAATGACAAATCCTTTTTGCAAATTACCGGCAATAGTTTTATATATATTGAGCCTCCCCCCAATTTCTGAAGGATGGATAATATAATGAAATCCTCTCTTAAAAATTTCTCCTTTCGCAAGATTCGGGCCCGTACGTTGCGGGGCGCCTTTCCCTGAAAAGGTTGCTTCAACGTATTTTAAAGCATCTTTTTCGGTTTTAATTATCTGAACTCCGCTTCCAGACGCACCAATATTTGTTTTCGCAACAAATGGATAACTGGCCGTTTTTATAAAATTAACAGCTTCTTCCCTGTTATAAAACACATAAGTTTGAGGATGCGATATATTATTGGCTTTAAGCCAGTAAGCAAGGAATCGCTTATTTTCATAAATAAATATCTCAAGCGGTGAGGGAAATATTTCATATCCAAGAATATAAGCCAGGATGAAAATACGTTCATCATATAGTTGTTTAAACTGTGCCGTCATTCCTCCTGGCTTGGCCAGCAAGACATCGACAGACCCTGCCTGAATTTCTTCCAGCCAGTTACTGGAGGTAAGGTCAACAACCCTGTACTCAATCTCATCCCTGTAATTTTCGCATGCATTGACCCAGGGAATGTGATCATTCTCTATTTCATTGTGTAATATAATAACTTTTAATTTTTTCACCGCCAAGACACTAAGACACAAAGTATAATTGTCAGTAATTATTTACAAACCTTTTAAACCCTGCCTTTAAAACAGGTACATTAAAATTTATTAAGAAACCCAGTCGTTTATCAGCCAATTTTAAGTATGAAATAATCTGTGCTTTATGTACAGGCAATATAACTTCTACTGCCTTTATTTCAATTATTATTTCTTTCTCAACAAGTACGTCTATTCTGAAATCTTTATCAAGAATCTGACTTTTATAATAAAGCGGCACAGCTATTTACTCCTGAATAAAAATATTTCTTGCTCTCAATTCTTGCACCAGACAGTATTGATACACTGATTCCAAAAGGCCGGGTCCCATTTCTTGGTGGACACAAATTGAAGCATCCAGAATTTCATGCGATAGATATTAGTATTCTGATTTTAACATTTTAATTTAATTTTTAACCGTCAAGGTGCTAATAAGCCAAGACAGCATCAGACTAATTATTCGCGTCTTTCGCGCCTTCGCGTCATTGCGGTAAAAACATTCTTAATATATGATAAACTCAATATCTTAAATAGAACCTCCTTATTAACATCAGACCTTTTCTTATCAATATTAAATAATTCTTCAGAAACCGGCACCTTTAACCAGAAATCTTTATTTGTATTCCATGCATTACTAACTGCATACGGATCAGAATCAATTGATGAGTTCCAAATATTTTTTTTAAAATAACCCAATACAATGTTCAGTTTACCAGAAAAATTCAGAAGATCATCCGGTCTGTATCCTTTATCAGTAATCATTTGCCCGAAAAGGGGATATCCTTTATGAATGATATGAGCATATAAAATCTGACCTTTATATCTTTTTAACGGATTGTGCTCGAAAAATTCTGAATGGATTCCTGCAAGTTCTGTTTTAAATAATGCCTTCAGAAAATCAATATCCAGAAAAGGAGTACGGTTTTTCAGATATTTGAATTGATTGACCATCTCGGCTCCGAAATACTTCCTGAATAATTCCTCAAATACAAAAACATAAAACTTCTGGTTCTTTGTAAATTCCGAATACTCCTTATTATAGCAGGGTAGCTTATGAAGGTCTTCTTTTAATTCTTCCCATGTCATTTTAAAACTGACTTTGTTGAGATATTTAAATTCAATGCTTTTCTCTATTGCCTTCACACCCTCTTCTGGACTTCCAGAATTAAATATTTCGTACAAATTCTTTGATATAACTACCCCCGGAATATGAACTGCCCGAAAAACTTCACTGCCGAAATTTCCTGTTACCACACACCTGAATTTTTCTGAGAGCTTTTTTGCAGCATAAAGATAATGAGCCCGCGCAAATGTAGCAGTTCCCGATGAGTTTTCAATAAACTCCCTGCCGTTAATCAGACTATCTTTCTTTATATATAAATCATCAAGAATGATACTCTCAAAAGGAATCCCTGCAGTATGTGAAAGATTTGCTGCGATATCTATGTCTTTTGAACCGGGTGAACCAAAGCAATAACATGAAAAATTCTTTTTATAATATAACCCTGCCGAAACCAGTGTGCGTCCGTCAAAACCTCCTGTAAGCGAATGAACATATTCCTCCTCAGGCAGATATTTTTTAACCTTTTCCAAAAAAAGGCTGCTGATATTATTAACTGATTTCTTCCATTTTAAAGGATTTGCTGAAAAATATTCCTCAATGCATGTATGTTTAATAATCTGTGGTCCTTTCTCTGATATATTCATGTATGAATTTGACGGCAGAAGCTTAACATCTTCAATAATACTCTGGTTAAAAAGAGGATAATTGAAAAGCATTGTTTCAAGAATGAATCTTCTGGATATTTCATCCCGCTTTAAATATTCACCCAGTGTGAGTGCATTATCAGAAAAAACTATTTTCTCCTGAGAATATGAAAAATACAAAGGCAGAATTGAAAACAAAGAATTTCCGATAATTATTTCAGCTGCTGTTTTGTTCAGTAGAATATAATAATAATGTCCACAAAGGTTACTAAGAATAAATCCCGGCTCTGGATTTTGTCTCAACCCATCTTTGAAATCAGAATCATATATTGGATCTCCCCATGCAATGAATTCATAATCAGGTTTGTCAAAATACAATTCAATCACCGGATTTATAATGAAGAAATCATTAAGCTTGTTTAATTCTTTTCTAAACGGGATTTCTAATAGAAATTCTATCATTCTTTCTTGTTGTTATGGTATACAATATTTATAACCGGTTTAGTTTTAATCAAACCTGCTAACTACTGATTATTCAACCCTGAGTCTTCCCGGTTACCTTTATATATTCCTCAGCCAGCTGCCCCATGGTTTTAACTTCAACTCTGGAAGTATCCCTGTAATTTGCAACCATCTGCAGAATTTCTGGCATTACATTATCAAGATACCAACCATCCAATGAAGGATGAAACCAGAAATGGCAGACAAGTTTGTACTTAATTGCTTTATCAAGGTAGTTTCTGATCATTTTAACATGGAATTCCTTACTCCAGCCATAAGGGTCCTTAACCAGACCGAGTGAACTGGGAACAGCAACCATGCCATGTTTATCAACTGAAGGTAAATCTAGATGATATTTCATAGGCTTCCTGTAGCAGATGAAACCCCTTTCAGTAAGGCTCTCATAATTACCGGATGTGCCTCCGGCGAAAACCATGCTTTTAAGCATTATGCCTTTATTGGCAGCCAGCATCAAACATTTATCCAGTTCGGCATCAGCCAATGATTTGGGACAGTTTTTATATGTAAAATCACAATGTGAAAAAGTATGACATCCGATTTCATGATTTACATCTGATGCGATTATTAAATCAATCAGATCAGAAGCGTACCAGGCAGGATCTGTTTTATAATCTGAACAGGGATCGTGCTGGTACCAGTCGCCGGAATTGAATCTCCAATTCCTGTTTTCGAAAAACTCCGGACGAGGCATTTCAGAATGAGGCAGATCGTTTGATCCCTTTGTACATCCGCTCAGGAACAAATGCCCTACTGTGGCCCAGGTTACAGGGATGCGATATTCCTGAAAAAGTTGAAGTAAAACAGGTATATTTTCTCTTTCTTCAAGACCTTTTTTGATTGCTCTACTTTGCAGGGTTTTTGAAAACCTGAAAGCCCAGGCCATTTCAAAATCAGCCGAAAAGACAACAATCCCTTTATTAAAGGGTGAATCGGTCCGGCGGTTGACCTTTGGTTTAAGTCCGGTTTCAATAAGAAATCTAGTCAGACTTCCCTTTTTCTTATCAGACAAACAGGATCTTATGCGTGAATATATATCCATATTGAGGGAAGTATTCAGTAATCAGTATTCGGGATGATAAGACTATCCGTATACCGGTTACCGTTTACCGATTACTGTATAAACAATCTCTTCAAATCTCCCCACCATTGTTTCAACCGAGAATTTTGTAAGATGTTTCTGGTATTCCTCTGAATTCGGGTTAAATGAAAATTTAAGCTCCCTTGATTTAAGAAGGCATCTGTACAGAGCCTTATAATCTCTGTACGGGAAAAGCATTGATGAACCGGGGAAGACGGTTTCAGGAATACCCCCAACGTTTGTTGCAATAACCGGTAAACCTGCATACATCCCTTCCAGAATGGCATTTGATATGCCTTCTCCGCGTGAAGAATGAATCATAATATCACTGGCAAAAAGATAATCACGCACGTTTTCTGTTCTGCCGGTTAAAATCACATTACTCTCAAGTCCATATTCAACTATCTTTTTTTCAATTTTCTTTCTCATCGGGCCATCCCCAACTATTAAATAATAGAAATCCAATTCAGATTTGAACCTTGAAAGAGCTTTCAATACTGTAAAATAATCTTTGTAAGGAACCAAATTTGCTACCGAGATATAGATTATCTTCGGATTCTGATCGTACTCTGGAATTAATTTATTTCTAAGTATTTCAATATCTGACTTTGATAGGTTATTAATAAATCTTTGTTCAATGCCATTATAAAGTACAAAACTTCTATTTCCGGGTTTCAGATTATTTGCCCTCAGCCCTGCTAACGAATTTGCCACAATAAACGGAGACAACCAGCAAACAAAGCTTCTGATCAGGTGTGAAAAACGGAATAGCCTTATACCATGCTGAATACTTCCATTGATAAATTTGTATTTATACTTTTTATAAATAATTAAATTATAAAATGATGTTTTGAAATCCCAGGAAAATACTAAATCAGGTTGAAGAGAATTAATTATTTTTTTGAAGCTAAAGAATTGCTTAAATTTATTACTATTAATTATTGTTATAATTCTACTATTATCAAATCGATACTCATTTACATAATTATTATTTGAAAATTTCAGAGTTAAAACATAAACATTATATCCTTTTTTAATAAGAATTGATGCAAGAACAAATATTTGACGTTCCTTACCGCCCCGGTGGATTGTGTCAGTTGTAAATACAATTATCATTACACTTGAGTTAATAACTTTTTAATATTTATAAGATCGATTTATAAAGTTCTACCATTTTAATGATGATATTATCCCATGAATATTCTCCTTCATCAATGTTTTTTTTAATATTCAATTCCA
>CAZIRN010000128.1:0-6918 GCA_964541495.1 uncultured Rikenella sp.
AAAAAGTGCTTAGAAATCCGTCACTGTCCATGTGCAAAAAAGTTTATTAAAAACTGATTATTTACAACATGTAAATAATTTTTTCATTGTACTTTTTTACTATTTTTGTTAAAAACAAGACTATGATTACTAAAGAATATATAAAAGAACTGAAATCTAATAGAAACGGAGATTTTCAAAGATTAATTAAAGAACAAAAAGATATCGGTAATATAATCTTTATTCTTGAAAATCTTGGACAATTACAGGATGATTTTGATGGTAGATGGTTACTTGATTTAATAAATCATAAAAATTCACAAATTCGGTATTGGGCAGTAAAAAATATTGGAAAACTAAATAATGTAGATTATATTACTTACTTGAAAGATATTGCAGACGGGGATCCTGATACCAATGTTAGGCGAGAAGCAGTTTCTTCTATAGGTAGAATGAGAAGGCCTGAATTGAAGGATATTTTCATAAAGAAATTAAATGATAATGATCCAAAAGTTGTATGCCAGGCTATAAGAGGATTGTTAGTTTTTAAAGGGGATAATGGTGTTGACGAAAAATTGAAGCCTCTCATTAACCATGAAAATGAAATGATACGGACAGTTATTTACAAAGAATATTTTTCTGAAATTAAAAATAACAATTCAATTCCTCATACAGAAACATACGATTTTCTGAAAAATGTTGTGGTTAATGGAGAAACTATCTCTACGATGAAACTGATACCGGAAGAAGCGGTACATCTTACTTTTACCTCACCTCCCTATTATAATGCACGAGATTATTCAATTTATCCAAGTTATAAAGCTTATTTGGAGTTTTTAACAGAAACATTTAAAGAGGTTCACAGAATAACTAAAGAAGGAAGGTTTTTTATTCTAAACACATCTCCAATAATTATACCTCGTGTAAGCCGTCAACATTCGAGTATTCGGTATCCAATTCCATTCGATATACATCATGACCTGGTAAATATGGGGTGGGAGTTTATTGACGATATTATCTGGATAAAACCTGAGGCAAGTGTAAAAGACCGTAATGGAGGTTTTAAACAGCATAGAAAACCATTGGCTTATAAACCAAATAACGTTACAGAATATTTAATGGTTTATCGGAAAAAAACAAGTAAATTAATAGACTGGAATATTCGTCAATATGATTATAAAACAGTTGAAGAAAGTAAAGTACGGGGAGATTATGAAACAAGAAATACTTGGTTTATAGATCCTTGTTTTGATAAAGTACATTCAGCCGTTTTCCCTATAGAACTTTGTAACAGAGTAGTAAAATTTTATTCTTTCAAAAATGACCTTATATTTGATCCTTTTGGTGGAAGTGGTACACTTGGTAAAGCTGCTTTTAATCTTGGTAGATACTTCTTTATGACTGAACAGGACCAAAAGTATTTTGAAAGAATTAAAAGTAACTTTTCTGATGGTAATGTTTTTAATAAAATTGTTCCAAAATTTTTGTCATTTAAAGAATTTTCTGATACTATTAAATTATGACATTAACTAAAGAAGTTACAAAAAATATTATTCGGAAATTATTACATGGTGAGGATTACAGAATAGAAGTAGTCAGTTTAATAAATGCAGAGTTTTTACAATTTGCAATAGATTTCTTTAAGAAGATTGTTTATGCAAAACTTGAAAATGAAAACATTACCGTTGACTGGTACAAAAAAGTATTTTTGAATCCTGAGCTTTCTGCAAAAGAAATAGCAATAAATTCAGGTTTGAATAAAAAAACAATACATAACATGTTTAATTCTTCTACAAAAGAAATTATAATTGATGCATCAAACGATCATTACGATATTTTGTATAACAGTATTAAGGAATTAATTGAACATGAACAGGGATTAGAACTCACATTGACAATAAAGTTTAAAGGTGTGAGTGTAGATTTAAACATTAGTGAAAGTTTGATAGTTATTAATACTCTTGCTGTAAAGAGGGCGGAATTACGAGGCGGTTTGTGGAGTACAGCAGGTAAAAGAGTTGAAAAACCATTAATGCTAACTCTTTGTAAATTATATAAGGTTCCTGATGAGAATTATATCACCAAAATTAAGGGAAAAACAACGAGTGAAGATTTTGAAAGAGAAATAGACTTTTATTTGATAAACAATGGGAATGAATATCGGTGTGAAGTTAAGTTAATGGGTAGAGGTAATCCTGAAAGTGCTGATGCTGTAATTGCCAGAGATAGCAAAGTTTTTGTAGCTGATAAGTTATCAGAGACTAATAAAAGGCAGCTTGATAGTTTAAAAGTAAACTGGATTGAGCTTCGATGTGCCGAGGGTTATAAAAGATTCGCAAAGGCTTTAAAAAATTTACAAATTCAGCATGTTGAATATAATGGTTTTTTAGATAAAGACTTAAGCAATATTTTTGACGAAATTTTTAATGGGAAAAGATAAAGGATGAAATTGCTTAAACCCTTTAAAAAAGTAAAAATAAATTAGAGAGATTTGAATAAGCCGGAAGGCATAGAGAATCTGACCGTAAGCATCGGGTTATAAAACGTTTTTATTCCTGAGCTCCGCAGGAGCGGACTGTATGTGGTTTGTTCATGTTTTGTAAAACAAATCTTTTGTTCCAGTCTCCCATAAAAGTTGGCCGAAAGAATCAGTCGAACCTTATTGCCTTTACCGGAGTTATCCGGCTGATGATATGGGCCGGTACAAGCAGAATAAACAATATTATTGCCATAGTGCCCACATTAAGCAGTATGATATTAAGGACATCAAGGTTGATGGGTACTGTTTTAAGATAATATGAAGAAGGATCGAGTGATATAAGGCCTGTTTTGAGTTGCAGTAATCCGAGCCCGATCCCTATAATATTACCCCAGAAAAGTCCTTTGGATATCAGCCATGCGGCCTGGTACATGAATATTTTTCTGATTGTTCCATCTTCAGCTCCCAATGCCTTTAAGATGCCTATCATATTTGTTTTTTCGAGTATCAATATGATAAGCCCGGATATCATGTTGAAACCGGCAACAATAAGCATCAGAACTATTATGATAACGACATTGGTATCCTGAAAATTAAGCCAGTCGAATATCTGTGGATATCTCATCCTTATATTCGTAACCTTTACTTTGATTTCATCAGGATTTAACCTGTAACCTATTACATCCCTCACCAGATAGGTCATTAAATCGAGTTTGCCGAAATCGTCTATGAATATTTCGAATCCGCTTACCTCATCATCTTTCCATCCGTTAAGACGGCGGATATGATGAATATCGCAGAATACATATATCCTGTCGAACTCTTCGAGGCTTGTTTCATATATTCCGCTTATTGTGAATTTCCTCATACGGGGCGGATCCTGGATAAAATGCATGGCGAACGAGTCACCTGTTTTCAGGCGAAGCATCGAAGCAAGTTTTTTCGAAATGATTACATTGTTTGTTGGTGTGGAATCGTTTACGGTAAAAACTGAACCTTCGACAATACAACTGCTGAAATAACTCCAGTCGAAATCGGAGCCGATGCCTTTAAGCACAACACCCTGTATATCTTCATCGGTCTTGATTATTCCGGCTTTGGTTCCAAATACTTCGATATGCTTTATACCTGGAAGTTCTTTTAAACGTGGTAAGAAATCGAGATTGGTGCTTACCGGCGCAGTTTCGTAGGAGATGTTAGAATCAAAGTTAACTATCTGAATATGAGAACCAAATCCAACCACTTTGTCGGTTATCTGCTGTTTGAATCCAGTAAGTACTGCCACAGCAAGTATCATTACTGCCAGACTGACGGCAATACCTGTTACGGCAATGACATTAATCGGCCTGGAAAATGATGCTCCCTGGCGTTTTTCATTTATCAATCGTTGTGCTATAAGATATGGCAGGTTCATGTTCAATATGGTTTTCAAATATAGGAAATTCACCACGGATGACATTGATTGACATAGATTATTTAACACTAACCTATTCGTGTCAGCCCGTGTAGCCAGTGGTGAAGGAGCTTCGAATTTATCATCAGCTTGAAGGAATATTCTGTATTCGATATCAAGCTATTTTCTTATAGATGAAAATCATTAGATTTGTTTTCTGAAAAAAATTTCTTAATATATGCATATATATAGTTATTTAAGCATAGCTCTTTTTTTTCTGGCAGTATCAGGCGTTTCACAGACCAGTAACATTGTCACTGGTGATATGCGGCCTTCGCAGTATATGAAATTCCTTAAAGGCAAGAACGTGGCTGTTGTGGCCAATCAGGCTTCTGTTGTAGGGGATCGTAATGTAGTTGATGAACTTATGTCGCATGGCGTAAAAATTAAACTGATTTTTTCTCCCGAACACGGTTTCAGAAATATGGCCGATGCAGGAAATAAGATTGTCGACAGCATAGATTCGCAAACGGGAATTCCTGTTGTAAGTCTTTATGGAAAAACATATAAACCGACGCCTGAACATCTTTCTGGAATTGATGCAGTTGTTTTTGACTTACAGGATGTTGGAGCAAGGTTTTATACATACATTTCGACAATGCATTATGTTATGGAAAGCTGTGCAGAAAATGGTGTAACATTTGTTGTGCTTGATCGTCCGAATCCTAACGGCTTCTATTTAGATGGGAACCTACCTGATCCCGGATGGAAATCGTTTGTATGTATGCATCCAATCCCTGTTGTCCATGGAATGACCATAGGTGAATATGCCATGATGATAAATGGTGAAGGATGGCTCAAAGGAGGCATCAGATGTAACCTTAAAGTAGTAAAATGCAAAAAATATAATCATAATTTGCTTTATGACCTACCTGTAAGGCCGTCACCTAATCTTCCGAATCAGGTTGCGGTATTGCTTTATCCCTCGCTTTGTTTTTTTGAAGGCACTGTCATTTCATGTGGCAGAGGAACTGATTTTCCATTCCAGGTGTTTGGACATCCCGACCTGCCCGACATGGGATTCAGTTTCATACCACGCAGTATGCCCGGTGCAGCAAATCCTCCATTACTTGGCCGTGTGTGTTATGGAACAGACTTGCGAAATTCAATGAATGAAGGCATTATACCCTCGCCTTACTTAAATCTTGGATGGTTGATAAGTGCCTACCGCGATTTTCCAGATAAGGAGAAGTTCTTTAATAATTATTTTGATGTACTTGCCGGCGGCCCTGAGCTGAGAGAACAAATTATCAAAGGAATGAGTGAGAAAGAGATTAAAGAAACATGGAAAGAGGGACTTGAAAAATTCAAAAAGATAAGAGCAAAGTATTTGCTTTACAAAGAGTAATTTGTTCTGCCGGGATAAACCTTTAAGGCTTCCGAAAGTGTTTCAACTGCGTTTCTGAGGTCGTTAATATTAAGCACGTAGGCAATTCTTGCCTGGTTCTTACCGAGTCCGGGTGTCGAATAGAACCCTGAAGCTGGAGCAATCATAACAGTCTGGTTCTTATATTCGAACTCTTCCAAAAGCCATTGTGCAAATTTATCTGCATCGTCAACCGGAAGTGAAATTATGGCATAAAAAGCGCCTTTAGGTTTTGGACAATACACGCCGGGTATATTGTTCAAAGCTTCAACCAGATAGTTCCTCCTTTCGGTATATTCTTTATTTATTTCTCTGAAATATTTAGGTTCGGTATCTATAGAGGCTTCAGCAGCAATCTGACCAAGGCTGGGAGGGGAGAGTCTTGCCTGTGCAAACTTCATAACAGTATCAAGCACTTGTTTATTTCTCGTTACCAGAGCCCCTATTCTCAGTCCGCACTCACTATAACCCTTAGAAACGGAATCGAACATAACTACATTCTGATCAATCCCTTCGAGTTTCATTGCAGAAAAATATTCTGCACCGTCGTAACAGAATTCCCTGTAAACCTCGTCCGAGAACAGGAATAAATCATGTTCTTTAACAATATCCCTCAGGGCCGAAAGCTCTTCTTTAGAATAAAGATAACCGGTCGGATTGTTAGGATTACAAATAAGAATGCCTTTCGTATTAGGTGTTATTTTTCTCTCTATTTCACTTATAGGAGGGAGTGCAAAGTCTTCTTCTATATATGAGGTTATAGGAATTACTTTTACGCCTGCTTCTGTTGCGAAGCCGATATAGTTTGCATATAAAGGTTCGGACGTGATTATTTCCTCACCCGGATTTATGCATGCCATTAATGCAAAAAGTACAGCTTCCGACCCGCCTGTAGTAATGATTATATTATTAGAATCAATGTTAATGCCGATTCTGTGGTAATACTCTGCAAGTTTTTTTCTGTACGATTCATTACCTGCCGAAGGACTGTATTCAATAACCTTTATGTCGAGATTCTTTAATCTATTTAGCGCAGTGTCAGGTGTCGGTATATCAGGCTGCCCTATATTCAAATGGTATATCTTTCTGCCTTTTCTTTTTGCTTCATCAGCAAATGATGACAGTTTCCTGATTGGCGACGAGGGCATTGTTCTGCCTTTTTCTGATATTGACGGCATTTATGAGTTACTTTAAAAGTTATAGCGTAAATGTATATAATTAGTGGTAATATATTATTTATGATTAATAAAATTTAAGGCCAATGATAATAAAAATAATATTTTTATTTTTACTTATCCTTCGAATATTATTTCTATAGATGAAATTATATTTCCCTGACATTTCAAATCTTATGAAAAAATCCTTTTTATTTTATTTAATAATGGCAGCTTTACTTTCCTGTACGTGCAATCACGGAAAGAAAATAAACTATCCTCTTACAAGGCAGGATAATGTAGTGGATACAATTCTTGGAACTCCGGTACCTGACCCATACCGCTGGCTTGAGGATGACATGTCGGCGGAAACAGCCACCTGGGTAAGCGAACAGAACAAGATAACCTTCGGGTACCTTGAGCAGATTCCTTACCGTGAAGAACTTAAAGAGAAACTTACGGCTATGTGGAATTATGAAAGATATTC
>CAZIRN010000129.1:0-6901 GCA_964541495.1 uncultured Rikenella sp.
TTATTTCTACAATATAAGAGCTCTTACTCTCTATGATTTTATTAATCGCAAACCAATCGAAACCGATTTCGAAAAAGTACTATTCTAAAACTTCCACTTCAATATATATCATTTACTGACTTCTTTCCTTTATTCTAACAAGTTTGTTTCTTTCGGGTTCCCTTATTCAAGAAGGGTGGAAAGGGAGAAAAGGAGAATGGGAGATTTTTATTTACATTTTGTAAGTTGAGTGTTTATTTAAAATTGTTTAAATTTGCGCCTCATTGATAAAGAAAGAAAAACAGAAAAATTCAAAAATAAAATCAGATGCAGAATAAAGGCGCGATTATTTTTCTTGCTGTAACCCTTATACTGGTATCAATTTACCAGCTTTCATTTACGGCTGCAACTTACAAGGTAAAAAGAGATGCTAAAAAGTATGCCAACGGAAGTCTCGAGAAAGAAATTGCGTACATCGACTCAATGTCAACTCTTTCAAAAGACCAGTGGAGTTTTCTTGGTTATTCATTCAAGGATTGCCTGAAAAAGGAATTGAACATGGGCCTTGATCTTAAGGGAGGCATGAACGTTATCCTCGAAGTTTCAGTTGAGGATATTCTCAGAGCATTATCGAACTATAACCCCGACAAGACGTTTAATCAGGCACTTGCTATTGCACGGCAGCGCCAGTTACAGACCCAGGGCGATTTCCTGAATCTTTTCGCCCAGGCATTCAATGAACTCGACCCCCAGGCACGTCTTGCATCTATCTTCGGCACAGTTGAACTTAAAGACAAAATCAACTTCAATTCAACCAACGAGGAAGTCATCCGGGTACTGCAAAAAGAAATTGATAATGCAATAAGCAATGCATTCAACATACTCCGCACAAGAATAGACCGCTTTGGCGTAACTCAGCCAAACATCACACAATTATCCACGAAAGGCAGGATTCTTATTGAACTGCCGGGAGTAAACAACCCTCAGCGTGTCCGTGAGCTTCTTTCCGGTACAGCCAGCCTCGAATTCTGGGAAACTTATGAAAACAGTGAGATAATAAATTATCTTGTACAGGCTAATGAACTTTTACGCGAGATTCAGACAAATATGCAGAAGAACACCGATTCTCTTAAAAAGACCACGGAAACTCTTGCTGCGCAGAAAGACACTACAAAAGGAGAAGAATCTCTTCTTGAACTTATAAAAAAAGATACTTCTACCACATCTACTGAAGCAAAAAATATTGAACAATTTGCTTTACAAAATCCCCTTTTCTCAGTTCTACGTCCTCATGTAGACCAGCAAGGCCAACCTTTGCCAGGATGTGTCATCGGACTTGCAAGCTTCAGAGATACAGCAAAAGTGAACGAATATCTGAAAATGCCGCAGATAAGGGCATTGTTCCCAAGAGATGTCAAGTTCTGCTGGAGCCAGGAACCTTATAAATATGACGAATCAAAGACATTTTATGAACTTCACGCTCTGAAAATAACAACACGTGATGGACGTGCCCCGCTCGACGGAAGCGTTATCACATCAGCACGGCCTTCATCGGGAGTTGTTACTTCCGATATTCAGGTAAACATGTCAATGAACGCTGAAGGTGCAAAAACATGGGCCAGACTTACACGTGAAAATATCGGCCGATGCATTGCAATCGTACTCGATGGTTATGTAAGGTCTTATCCACGAGTTGTTACCGAAATCACCGGAGGCAATTCGGAAATTACCGGCGATTTTACCCTTGAAGAAGCCCAGGACCTTGCAAATATACTTATGTCGGGTAAACTGCCTGCCCCTGCAAGAATCGTTTCCGACACCGTTGTAGGACCAACTCTGGGAAAAGAAGCTATTAACTCAGGTTTTACCTCATTTGCAATAGCTTTCTTAATTGTACTGATATATATGTTTATATATTACAGCAAGGATGCCGGACTTACGGCCGACATTGCCCTCCTGGTAAACGTGTTGCTTTTGTTCGGCGTGCTCGCCTCGCTAAATGCAGTGCTCACCCTTTCGGGTATTGCAGGCATTGTTCTTACCATGGGTATGGCAGTTGATGCCAATGTGCTTATCTATGAACGTATAAGAGATGAATTACGCGCCGGCAAAGGACTCAAACTGGCAATTTCCGAAGGCTACCGGCGTGCTTACTCGGCAATTATCGACTCGAACGTTACAACTTTACTTACAGGTATAGTATTATATATCTTCGGTACAGGCCCTATAAGAGGCTTTGCCACAACACTCGTCATAGGTATCCTTACTTCACTATTCACTGCAATATTTATTTCACGGCTTATCTTCGAAGCAAAACTAAAGCGCACCGACCATATTTCCTTCTCAATACCTGCCACAGCTAACATTCTAAAAAACACAAAAATCGACTTCCTCGGAATGAGAAAATATTTTTATGCATTCTCAATTGCAATTACAGTTCTTGGAATAGGCTCCCTTATTGTACGAGGTTTAAGCATGGGAATTGATTTTACCGGAGGAAGAACCTTCGTTGTGAGATTCGATGAACCTGTAAAAACTTCCGAGGTGGCGAACAGCCTGAACGCTACTTTAGGCGAACTTCCACAGGTTGTTACTTTTGGAAGCGTAAACCAGGTAAAGATAACCACGAAATATAAGATAAATGAGGCCGGCGTTGAAGATGAAGTGGACACTAAACTCTATGAGGGACTGAAAAACATTACTGGAGGAGACCTTTCGAGAGATGAATGGCTTGCAAAATACAGAGAGAGTTCGGAAACCATCGGTCCCACTATGGCAAGCGACATCAGAATAAGAGCAGTATATGCGGTGGGCATAGCTCTTGTAATGATGTTCCTTTATATCTTTCTGCGATTCCGGAACTGGAGGTATGGATTCGGAGCAGTTGCTTCACTCTTACACGACACGCTGTTCGTCATCGGACTTTATTCACTTCTGTGGGGCATTATGCCCTTCAGCATGGAAATAGACCAGTCGTTTATTGCCGCAATCCTTACCGTGATAGGCTATTCTGTAAATGATACGGTTATCGTCTTCGACCGGATAAGAGAATACCTGCCTGTTTATCGTAAAAGGCCTTTCAAAGTGGTTATGAACATGGCAATAAATTCCACACTGAGCCGTACTATAAACACTTCTCTTACAACTCTTCTTACAGTTGTAGCTATATTTATTTTCGGCGGAGCCGTAATCCGTGGCTTTGTCTTTGCCCTTATGATAGGCATATTTATTGGAACCTACTCATCCGTTTTTGTTGCTTCGTCACTTTTATATGATACATCGCCTGCAAAACAAAAGCAATCCATTTCTGAAGGATAACAAGAAGCTATATTGTTTTGAGCTTTGTAACTGTTCACTGAATATTTACATGTAAATTCTTTCAAAACCCTTAAAAAATTATAAGAACCTTAACAATAAGGTTTAAATAAACTTATTATTTTTGTATGAGAAACTCATATCATAAAGATGGGCATAAGCGGACAGGAAATATTCATCATTCTGATAGTGGTTTTACTTCTATTCGGGGCGGACAAATTACCGGAGATCGCCAGAGGCTTTGGAAAGGGAATGCGAAATTTCAAGAAAGCCGCTGACGATATAAAGAGAGAATTTGATGAGAGCACGAAGGACGTACGCAGTGAAATATCGGAAATTCAGAATTCAGTGCAGAGCGAGATAAATGACATTTCACAGAACATTACCAAAGATATCGAGGAATCAACCGGCCAGATAAAAAAAGATTTCGACGATACTGTTAATTCCATCCAGGATCAGATAAATGATATAAACCGCAATACTGACTGAGATTTCCTGATAGCTTTAAAGAAAATATCTTCCTAATTATACATTCCAAAATTCCCATTCTATATATTGTAGCCTTTATTGTTCAATCAATTAATTTGTTATTTTTGAACTCTTCAGAAGCATTTATGATGCAGGCTATCGGCATAAAAAAATCCTTCGGAAATCTCGAAGTGTTAAAGGGGATCGACCTCGAAGTAAAGAATAGCGAGATTGTAACAATTGTCGGACCAAGCGGCGCAGGAAAAACAACACTTCTTCAGATACTTGGCACGCTCGACAACCCTGATGAAGGCATTATTATCTATGACAATATTGAAGTCGGGAAGCTGAAAGGAAAACAACTGGCTGCATTTCGGAACCAGAAAATCGGCTTTGTTTTTCAGTTTCATCAGCTTCTTCCTGAATTTACTGCACTTGAAAATATCTGCATCCCTGCCTTTATTGCCGGGAAAAGCAAACCTGAAGCCGAAAAGAGAGCAAAAGAATTACTAAGGTTCATGAACATGTCCGACAGGGCCGAACATAAACCTTCCGAACTGAGCGGTGGAGAACAGCAGAGAGTGGCTGTCGCCAGAGCCCTTATAAACAATCCGTCGGTAATTCTTGCCGACGAACCGTCGGGAAACCTCGATACGGAAAACAAGACCGGCCTGCACAAACTTTTCCTGTCTCTACGCGATGCTTTCGGCCAGACATTCATTATCGTAACCCACGACCAAACGCTCGCATCACTTTCCGATAGAGTAATCCATCTGAAAGATGGAATAATTGTAAGTGAATAAAATTTATCAAAGAATTTTTTCCAAATTTTTTTATACAATATTGGCCAACAGTTCATTTTTATACAGAAAATGAGATAATTTGAAAATACTCCCTCATACGCTTTTGATGAACAGTTATTGATTAAAATTAGGGAATTGATAAAAATCCGCTCAAAAATAATAAGCTCTTCAAAAATCTCTTAATTTTCAAATTCTCAAATTATCAAATTTTAAAATTCTCCCGAAGCCCCCAGTCCAAACAAAGCAAAATCGTACTTTACAGGATCTTTCTTATCCAGACTTCGCAAGGCTGAATCGAGTTCTGAAACAGCTTTTGCATCATTCTGCTTTCTTTTCAATAATCCGAGTCCCCTGGCAACATTGCCTGAATGCACATCGAGCGGGCAGGAAAGAATTGATGGTGAGATAGACTTCCATAACCCAAAATCCACACCCTTGTTATCTTTTCTTACCATCCATCGCAGAAACATATTGATTTTCTTTGCCGCCGAACCTCTGCAGGGATCCGAAATGTGCTTTTCTGTCCTGGCATCATGCGGCAATTCGAAAAAATGCCTCTTTAACATGTGAATTGCAGGCTGAAGTGAATCATCTGTCCTGTACTTCATAAAGATGCCTTCCAGCCCGTTATAAGTATTGTAAATATGCCTTAATGCCTTAATGAAATAAACAAAATCAGAAGAATCGAATGTGCGGTGTATCACTCCTTTGATTCTTTCAAGGTCTCTCCCGCTGCTTTGCATTATGAATTCATAAGGCGAATTATCAAGGTATTCCATCATTCGTCCGGCATTGTGAATTATTGCTGTGCGGTTTCCCCATGCAATAGTTGCAGTCAGGAAGCCTGATATCTCAATATCTTCCTTTTTTGTAAAAAGATGCGGAATGCTTATAGGGTCAAGCTCTATGAATGAAGGCCTGTTGTATAACTCAACCTTCTCATCCAGAAATTCTTTCAGCTCTTCTTTTTTTAATCGCATCTCAATAACTTTGGAATCACAAAATTAAATGTGATTTTCGAATTCCGTGACTTATTAAAATTATTGAAGTTTCATAGAAACGAGAATTGCTTTAATTTCAGGTTATTTTTAGCTATTAACAAAATCTGATAGCACACAGATAAAACGGATAATACAGATTTTCACTGATCTGTGAATATCCGTTGCATCTGTGTCATCTGTGTGCTAAATAGAAAGAAAAATGAGCTAATAGCTCATTTTATAATTTTAAATAAAATTAATCAAATGCCTCGCAGCTCTTTCAGATTCAAACAATTCAATATCCACCAGCAAAATGCTGCTTTCAAAGTCGGCACAGACGGCGTTCTGTTTGGAGCTCTGGCCGACCTCCCTTCCGACGGCCGGATTCTTGATGTCGGCACAGGCACAGGGCTCATCGCCCTAATGGCCGCACAGAGAACCGCCTGCGATATCGTTGCAATGGAACCCGAGCACAATTCTTTCATTCAGGCTCGCGAAAATATCTCTCAAAGCAAATGGGCCGACAGAATCACAGTCCTTGAATGCACTTTTGCCGAGTACTTTTCCCGTACTGAAGAGAAATTCGACTCAATACTTTCAAACCCGCCTTACTTCCGTAATTCCCTTAAAAATCCGGAAAAGGCAAAATCAGTTGCACGACATGCCGATTCACTGACACGTGAAGAACTGCTTACCGGTTCATCAATCCTTCTCACCGAGAACGGATCACTACATATTGTACTGCCTTACACCGAGTGTTCAGACTTTATTTCGAAAGCCGCCGAAAAAATGCTGTATTGCAATAAGATAATAAGAATCAAAACAACTCCTTCGGGAAATCCAAAGAGAGTGATACTGCAATTTGAAAAAGTTAAAAGACCATTGAAAGATAGTGTCTTTACCATATATTCGAGGGAAGGTTCCGGTTTTTCTAATGAATACATCGAGGCAACAAAAGGTTTCTATTTGAAATTCTGATATTTCGTTTTACTCTTACTCCTTGGGAAAAATCTTTTTATCCCTGCTATGATATTATTATCAACATTCTTTTAAAAAGATGTTCGTTGAATAGTCTGCCGATTGTATCTTTGTTATAAATGAAGTTAACCGGTGGATGATTCTCAGAAATATGTCGAAACGCCGCTTATGAAGCAGTATTACAGTGTCAAGGCTAAACACCCCGACGCTCTTCTGCTATTCAGAGTAGGAGATTTTTACGAGACGTTCGGGGAAGATGCGATCAAAGCTTCGGAAATACTTGGCATCACCTTAACCCGTCGCGCCAACGGAGCAGCTTCGTTTGTCGAGCTTGCCGGATTCCCTTATCATGCACTCGATATTTACCTGCCCCGACTC
>CAZIRN010000130.1:0-1024 GCA_964541495.1 uncultured Rikenella sp.
AAAGTTTTCAAATATTACGGATTCATTTCCGGAAATCCATGGAATCACTCAGTTCAGTACAAAAAGAATATAGTCGAAAGAGATACTTTCAGCTCAGGAACAGGTTTTACGGCAACATACAGGTTTACATTGAAAAATCTCAAAGACAAGTCATCTCTGATGGCAGTAGTGGAACGTCCGGGACTTTGGAATGTGACTCTTAATGGAACCGAAATAAAACCTGAGCCTGACTTATGGTGGCTCGACCGTGAGTTCAGAGTGTTTCGTATCGGCAGTATGGTAAAGGAAGGCCCGAATGAATTGAAGCTGAATGCTTCACCCATGAAGATACATGCAGAGATAGAACCTGTTTATATCGTCGGCGACTTCTCAGTCGAACCTGTGGAAAAAGGATGGATTATCACACCACCGGCAAAAGCTCTCACAAAGGGAACATGGCTTAATCAAGACCTGCCCTTCTATTCCTGGAGTGTCACTTATTCAAAAGACTTCAATATCGATACAGTTAATGGAAAATATTACATAAAAGTATCGGACTGGAAAGGAACAGTTTCCGAAGTATTCGTAAACGGCAAAAAAGCAGGTGTAATAGCATTCCCTCCTTATGAGGCGGATGTAACTGCCTTTATATCCAGCGGAGTTAACAAGGTCGATCTCAGGATAACCGGAAGTCTTAGAAACCTTGAGGGACCTCATCATAATAATCCGCCGGCAGGCATTTCATCACCGTGGAGCTGGAGGAATGTCAAAAGCTATCCTTCAGGAAAGGAATACAAATTTTATGACTACGGACTTTTTGGTGATTTCACACTGCTGAACAGAAGATAAGCTCTTCATTCAGGCAAAGTCTGATTCGTCGTCCGGAAAAACAAAACCTCCGGCTTCAGCCGGAGGAGTAATTTGCCGGTGCGGAGAGAGGGGGATTCGAACCCCCGGTATAGCTTCCTATACGGCAGTTTAGCAAACTGCTGGTTTAAGCCACTCACCCATCTCTCCTTATTATTTTCTTTTATCTTTTAAATCC
>CAZIRN010000130.1:1124-6892 GCA_964541495.1 uncultured Rikenella sp.
CAGTTTATCCGCCGACTGGCGGATGGTTTAAGCCACTCACCCATCTCTCCTTATTATTTTCTTTTATCTTTTAAATCCGCCCACCCGGCAGTTTATCCGCCGACTGGCGGATGGTTTAAGCCACTCACCCATCTCTCCTTATTCTTTCTTTTATACTCTTGCATCCACCCATCCGGCAGTTTATCCGCCACCTGGCGGATGGTTTAAGCCACTCACCCATCTCTCCTCATTCTTTCTTTTATACTCTTGCATCCACCCATCCGGCAGTTTATCCGCCACCTGGCGGATGGTTTAAGCCACTCACCCATCTCTCCTTATCCCTGTTATTCGCCATAAGAGCAAGGCAAAAATATAAAAACCTGCTTTAAGCACAAAATAATTTTACTATTTGAGCCCTTTCAGCAATCCAGTCAGATATTTGAAATTTTCGTGTGTCTCCTCATCCAGATCTTCAGGTCTTACGATTCCTGATTTAATATCGCTCAGCAGACGACTGAGAAGGAAGTTTCGCGGCAGTTCCCTTTCAGCAATATAAACTGAGTTAGGGACAGTAATTCCTTCTCTTGTCTTTAGCACATGGTTTTTAAAATCCAGAGTAGATAAAAGGTCTTCTGCATTAAGGAATCTTGAATCGGTTGAAAGAATGAAATTGTTTCTGTTTTCTTCTATTATGAATATATTTTCTTTCAGAAATTTTTCGAGCTTTTGCTCATTTTCATTCCCGAAAAGGAGAACTGCAAACTTCAGTCTCCATCCTATCATTATATTACACATAAGAGGTATTGCTGAAACACCGGCCGATGGGATAATACATACTTTCCCTTTAAAGCCAGTCACATTCATTACACATGAAAGCATATAGAATGTACCGATATCGTTAACAACAAGGTTCACTCTTCCTGTTGAGAAGCCCTCTGCAGAAAGAGGATTGCCCATTATACTCTGCAATGGTGTAAGAGTATCGGGCGATGCCGAGGAGAGCTTCAACGGGTCGAGCACTCGTGTGGCACTTTTAAAACTATTGAGGTTATCGCGTTGAACGGCAAGTACACGGTGAAGTTTATTTATATCAACAAGGTGAGGTGAATGAGTTGTGTAAATTATCTGTATTTTGTCTTTTATATCCTCGAAAACTTTCAGTACGTCTTCCTGTGCCCTTGCATGAAGGCTTATTCCGGGCTCGTCAACAAGAAGAACCATAGGTTTTGTACTAAGCATGGCTGAGGCTTTCAGTTCCATATAAAATGAAAGGAACCACCTTACACCGCGGCTTCTCTGTTTCGGATAAAGGCGCTCGCCTTCGTCCTTAACCCAGAATTCAAGGTAAGGTTTCCCTGCCTTGTCGCCATAGTTCAGGCTGTAGTGATCGAGTTCAAACTGGATTTTTATTTTATTATTACTGCTTACGCATTGCTGCCAGAAATCCTGAAAGTTTAAAGTGATAGTGTTATTGAGGTTTTCTATTTTTTGTTTAAGTATTCTGCTCGAGGGTTGCTGGAAAAAAGAATAATTCAATTGTGCCAGAGTAAGAAAGTTTCTGGCAGCCTTGTAACCTTCTACCTGCTCGTTCCCGGTAATGATATCTTCAAGATCAATTCTGTTTGGAAGAAGGCTTCCGAAATCTTCGAATAATTCTATAACCGGAGAAAATTCGAAATATTTTTTACCCAGCATTTCTGTAGTGTATTGAGACCGGTATCTCCTTATTGCCTCTTCGGCAAGCTGTTCAGATTCCAATTCATTATGCCCTTCCATAAGGTAACCGCTAAAAGCAATGTGCAAATCGCGCTCAGATATTACTTTCTCTTTTTCGAACCGCGTATTTCGGTACTCATTCAGCACTTTTGTCCATTCAGGATCTTTATGTTCCCCCATTGGAACCAGAAGGAGTGTCATTTTCTGATGATACTCCTCGAGCTTTGATGAAATGGAGAGAAGTTTTCCATCGAGCTCTTTGAGTCTCTTATTAAGAGCGTTATATTTTTGTCCGGCATTAATAATTTTTGCCCTGAGGCTCAACTCTTGTTTTAATCTTCCCTCTTCATTTGCAAGCTCATTGTAGATTTGCTTTTGTTCCGGTTTTAGTTTGGAAATGATATCCTGTTCCGATTTTCTTAATAACCGGTTTATTAAGCTTTTCCTTGATTCCGGATTAATATTTTTTATCAGTTCAGCTTTCTGCAACAGAACCTCAGAAAGCCTGGTTTCTATATTCCTTATGATATCGAGCTCTGTTTCAAATTTCAACTTTACTTCGTCGAGATAAAGCCTCCATGCATTTTCAAGCGAGTCGAGATATTCGCTTATTTCCCCACTGACTTTAATAACAGATGTAAAATCTTCAAGCCAGGTTCTGGTTAACTCAACATGATTAAGATTGGCAAGAAGTTCTTTTAGTTCAGTCCCGGGATTTTCTGTAACCTCAAGAAGCCAACCTGGTTTAACATAAAAACGGCAGGATATTTCCGGAAGAGAAAGGTCGCTCCTTAGAACATCTTCTGAAATGACTCCTGTATTGAATGCTCTCAAACCTTCAAGAATAGACGTCTTACCCGATTCATTCTGACCAATCAAACAGGTTATGTTATCAGGCGAAAGGTTCTGCCATTCTGTGTCGACGATCGAACGGAAATTCCTTATTCTGAAAGCATACAGTTTCATTTCCATCAATTTACAGTTTAAATCCAAAAATAAGCACATCGTCAACCTGTTGCATATTCCCTTTCCAATCGAAAAAAGTTCTTTCCAGAAAATTTTGTTGCTTTTTCATATCATCATAACCGGATGCCACTTCGAGAATTTTTCTAAAGCTTTTATTCTTGAGCTTCTTATTTGTCTTTTCTCCAAACTGATCCGGGAAACCGTCGGAAAAGAGATAGAATATATCTTCGGCTTTCGTTTCAATAACAGTATTATTAAAAGCATGCTCAGTGACAGGAGCAAGACCGATTGTCATGAAATCAGGTTTATATTCTGTCAATTCTCCATTTCTTATCATCACCAGAGGGCGGTTTGCACCTGCAAACTGCATTGTTCCGGTTTTTTTCTCAATAATGCACAGGCCTATATCAATGCTGTCCTTTGTTTCTGCCTTTTCGCCGGTTTGATGAAGTGCTTTCATCACTCTTTCTCTCATCATATTGAGTATCCTGTTGGCTTTAAATGATTCGTTCGATTGCAGTATTTCATTTAGAAAATTTATTCCAAGTATGCTCATTAAAGCACCTGGCACACCATGCCCTGTGCAGTCGCCTGCAGCAATACATGTATAATCTTTGTTCGAAAATGCATAATAAAAATCTCCGCTTACAATATCCCGTGGCAAAAAGACTATAAAATAATCCTTTAGAAGCCCTGAAAGAAAATTATTATTGGGCATCAGTGCATGCTGTATCATTCCTGCATATCTTAAGCTTGCAAGATGTTCATCCAGAGCCTGTGAACCTGATTGCAAAAACAAATCGTTCCGTTGCGACTTACTTTCCAACATTCATTATTAAATGTTTATAAAATTATAAAAATACATCAATTCAAGATGTATTCAACATCTTTTTTGATCCAAACAGGCAATTTTGTATATTATTTAAGCAATCCTTGGCTTTTTGCTCCCTTCCAATGTTTAATATTTATATTATCTTCTTACAAGAAGAGTTACATTTTCAACATGATGTGTCTGCGGAAACATATCCACAGGCTGCATTGTTTCAACCCGGTATTTTTCCGACATAAGGCTAATATCCCTTGCCTGAGTGGAAGGATTACATGAAACGTAAACAATTCTCGACGGAGCGGCTGAGAGAAGCGACCTGATAACTTCACCGTGCATACCTGACCTGGGAGGATCGGTAATAACTACATCGGGATAACCATATTTATCAAAAATACCTCCTGAAAGCATCTTCTTGATATCTCCTTGCATAAACCGTACATTAGAACAGCCGTTGAGGGCGGCATTGACTTTTGCATCTTCGACTGCCTCAGAAATATATTCAACTCCTGTCACGCTTGTCGCTTCAGCCGAAACATAACATGCTATGGAGCCTGTCCCTGTGTAAAGGTCGTAAACAACTTCTTTCCTGGTAAGGCATGCCATTCCTTTAATTGTTTCGTACAGTATCGCTGCCTGAAGCGTATTCACCTGATAAAAAGATTTTGGTCCAACCCTGTATTTCAAACCATTCATATTTTCGATTAAATGATCCTCTCCGTAATAATGAATAGCTTCCAGGTCACTTATACTATCGTTTCTCTTTGTATTTATTACATAAAAAAGGGATACTACTTGCGGAAACTCTTTCTTTATAAAATCAAGCAATCCCCCGACATGCTTTTTATCGTACTGGCTAAAAACTATTATAATCATTATTTGTCCATTCGATGAATTTCTTATGATAAGGTTTCTCAGAAATCCGGTGTGGTTTTTCACATTATAAAACGGAAGATTCAATGCCATGGCATAATCTCTTATCGCATTTCTTATTGTGTTTGCAGGTTCAGGCTGCAGGTAACATTCAGTAATATTTATTACCCGGTCGAAAAATCCACGCTTATGAAAGCCAAGCGCTTTCTCCCTGTCTGATTCTTCACCTGAAACTATTTCGTTTTCAATAAGCCAGCGACGTGAGGAAAAAGTATATTCGAGTTTGTTCCTGTAACAGTATTTTTGCGGTGATTCAAGAACAGGTATTACGTTCTCAGGATAGACTTTGCCGATCCTTTCTATGCTGTCTTCCACTATTTTCTTTTTGTACACGAGTTGTTTTTCATAACATATATGCTGCCATGTACATCCTCCGCACTCACCGAAATGAGCACAAACCGGATTTACCCTTTCAGGTGAATACTCATGGAATTTTACTGCCACTCCTTCGAGGTAATTCTTTTTTCTTGCTGTGATTCGTATATCCGCAATATCGCCCGGAACCGCCAGCGGAACAAACAGCACCATACCGTCAATCCTTGCAACAGCCCGGCCTTCGGAATCCATACCGCTTATCTCTACTTTTTCGATTAATGAAAATTTGTTTGACTTGCTCATTTTGATAATTACATGAGACCGAAAAAAGATTATTTCTCAGCCATTACGGGAAAATAAGCCCTTCAAAAATGCGTTAAACGTAAACAAAGTTACACAAACCATCTTAATGTTTGCCGCCAACGAAAAGTTTATTATTTTTAAGTCATGAAAAAGAACCGGACATTCAGGCATCTCTCTGTATCAATAACAGTTATAGCGGTTCTGTTTCTTGTGTACTCCTGCACGACGACAAAGGCTCCTTTCGATTCAAAAGACCTTTCATACCTTTATAATCCGTTGAAAAATATAATAAACCCTGAATATGGAATATTCAACGAAACTGACAACAGGTCGGTGTTGTCTGTTAAGTTTTCCACAAAGGAACTATTTTTCACTGAAGCAAATCCTTCCGGTGTGCCTATGGCACAGATGTTTATTGCAGTCAGACTCTATAACATGTCCTCCGGCAGGACTATTGCCGACACTGCCTATTATGACCTCAATATAGTAAAGGAACAGCAAAAGGATGAATATTTATATCACATCCCGTTAAGAGTGATGAAAGGTATGGAATATATGGCCGAAGTAAAAGTAATGGATAAAATAAGGGATATAGTGATTCAGTCTTTTGTCCCGTTCAACACTCTTTCAGAACTCAGCAGGTATAACTTTTATGCAAGGGAACATTTCAGGAAAAATGAACTTCTAAAGCCGTTTGTAAGAAAAGGTGAATTCTTCAATGTTATTTACG
>CAZIRN010000131.1:0-6880 GCA_964541495.1 uncultured Rikenella sp.
CGGCAGAAAGGAAGATCTCGAAAGTGACAGAGGATGGGTGTTGTCTTATGGAAGGGCATGGGCTAATGCTTCGAACACGCCATTCAGGGAATATAAACACTGGGTTCATGAAGGCGGGATAATCACTCCTCTTATCATTTCATGGCCCGCTGTAATTCCATCGGGAATAAAAGGTAGTTTTACTGACCAATATGGTTTTATACAGGACATAATGTCTACGCTTGTTGATGTAGCAAAAGCTGATTACCCTTCAGAATATAAAGAACATAAGGTTCCGTCTGCTGTAGGAGTAAGTCTCTTGCCAATTATAAAGGGAATTGATAAGCCGGTTCACAACCAGCCTATTTTTTGGGAGCATGAAGGTAATTGTGCAGTAAGAGACGGCAAATATAAATTAGTAATGAAATATCTGGAGGGGCAAGAGCAGAAATGGGAGTTGTATGACCTTGATGTTGACCGTTCGGAACTTAATGACATAGCTGATTCTATTCCAAAAAGGGTTAAAGAAATGTCAGCATTATATGGCGACTGGGCTTTAAAAAATAATGTGGTAAACTGGGATACTATTCTTGCAATTCAGAGAAAAATAATAGAACAACAAAAAAAAGATAAGTAATTTTTTTCTTATTGAGTTTATTATTTATTGTATATGAGAAAAAGTAATGTTATATATGTTTTAGCCCCGTAAATATTTGGACTCGATTATGGGAAAAATATAATTATTTTATTCCAAAAAGCCTGCAGATATGTCTGTTATAAATATTATCATAAACACATCCGGCAATGATATCCTTATATCTATCGAGAAGGGAGAGGTATTCATCCAACCTTTCGGCTGCAAGTTTATATGCCACATGAATAAGCTGCCTCATATCGGGATTATAGTCGGGACAGGAAGTATCGTGTCTTAAGGAATATGCAAATTTCCTGCTATCCCATTCATTAACATCCTCTTTTGAAGGAAGATTTTCTCTTCTGATATCAATGACATCCGAATATGGCGCACAGAGCTCATCAATTTTTTCGAGCGATTTAATATAAATTTCCTTTACGAATTTCAGTGCGTCTCCTCCTGCAAGAGCAAGTCCGGTAACTTCTTCGAGCCATGTTGTGCCTGCAGTTTTTAAGTGGATTCCGGCATCGTATTTTTTGATTATTCTTCCTATGTACGGATAAATGGCAAACTTATCTGAGCCGGAATGGACGCTTATTTTAAGATTTTCCTGTAGTTTAAATTGTTTTATTGCCTGTTTTATTACAAGCAGATCCGATTCGAATTCAAGTCCGAAAAGTTCGGGATTACCCACATAATCAACTCCTTTATTGAAACGTCCCTGGAATTTCGGAGCTATTGTCTGAAGTGGAATTTTTTCGATTCCGAGCATCATAAGGATGAAATAGAGTTCAACAGGACTTTGAGGTTCAGGAACTTCATCCATCGAGATTTCCGTTACAAAATTACCTTTTCCTTTTGCTCTTTCAATTTTACGATATATGACTCCGGCCATTTTAGTAGCAAACAGATATTTTTCGGCAATCTGTTTTAGGAACGGTACGGTTATTGAAAATGGTTTGGGAATGCCCTGGATAGTAAGTTTTCCTCTGAATTCTCTGGTTTTTTCGAGGAATGCCTTAATATCTTCTTCTCCTGCTTTATGACCAATATATGCAGCAACGTCTATGGTAAAGAAATCGGATGCCTCGATGAACTTGTTCACAGTATCGAAGCTGATATGGTCGGCATCGACAAAATAAGGTTTATTGAACTTTAAAGCTTTTACTGCAGCATCAGCTTCTTTCCTCACGTCCTCTGGCCGTGTGCCTATAATGGAATGTTCCCGGTTCGATTTGTTCCATACCGGTGTAATATCTATACCTTTTTTCCCTGCTTCAATAATTGCCCTGAGTTGTGCAGATCCCTGACGACCAAATCTGTCGCCGATTCCCATTGAATATTTTCCTGGTTTTTTCATATAAAATCAATGATTATTTAAAAAGAAATCAACATTTTCAGATGTTACTATATCAACCGGAAGGTATTCTAATTTTTCCGGTTTCTTGATAAGTGAAAGATATTCGAAGAGTTTTTTGATAGCTCTGTAGGTTTGTTCTTCAGCTCTCTGGCCGATAATAAATTTTATTTTTCCTTCCTTCAGGCATGCAACATTCTTATCGAGCAGGTCGTAGCCGATCACATTTACATGATATCCCGAAGAGTGCAAGTATTCTGCTATACTGAATGATTTTGAACCTGTTACAAATACAGTGGAAATGTCGGGATTATTTTTGAAAATGCCGTTAATTGAATTTTTAACAATTTCATTTTCAACAACAGGTATATTCAGCATTACCATCCTGTGGTTATTTTTGTCGGAATCTTCAAAAAAGCTAAGGAATCCTTCTGTCCTTTTGTTCAGATGGTGCATATTCTGAAGGTTCTTGGCTATATTCACTATCAGGATATCTCTTCCTTCAGGTGTTATGAAGCTGGCAAGCTGACCTGCAACTCTGCCGCTACTGAAAATTTCTTCTCCGATATAAGCCAGAAAATCGGTTTCGGTGAGGTAGTTATCCACAAAAACAAAAGGTATTTTTTTCTTTTTAAGAGTGTTACAGAAAGCGATCGATTCTTTCCTGAATACAGGTGCAAGCACCATGCCGTCAGGATTTTGTTTCAGAACTTCTTCTGTTTTTTCAATAAAGCTTTTCTCGTCGTTAAGGTCGAAAGTAAACTGTTTGAGAGTCACAGGGAATTGCTCAAGTTCGGCCATTGCCTTTTCCATTCCTTCAGGGTGTTTACTCCAGAAAGAATTTTCCCCGGATGACGAAGGCAAAAGAGATATCAGATTGAATGCTTTTCTTGTCTTCAGAGCTCTGGCCATTATATTGGGTGTATATTTCAAGTCGTCGGCTATCTTCAAAACCTTTATTCTGGTATTTTCGGCGACCTGTCCCCTGTTGTGCAAAACCCTGTCGACAGTACCGATTGAAACGCCTGCCAGAGAGGCAATGTCTTTCAGCCTTGCTTTCTTACTGAACATATCGGAAAGTAAAAAGAATCATCAGAGTTCGACTTTTTTATTTTTCGGTGCGAATATGTTCATTATTATCCATGCGAGGATATAAGCGCTGGCGGCAATGGTAAACATTACAACATATCCTGTTTCAATATGGCCTGCCCTCTTATAAAAGTCAATGATGAATCCTGCGAAATATGAGACACCAAGGCCGCCCAGAGCGCCTGCCATGCCTCCTATACCTGTTACTGAGCTGACTACTCTTTTTGGGAATGCATCCGAAACAGTTGTGAAGATATTTGCCGACCAGGCTTGATGTGATGAAGCGGCAAGAGCGATCAGGCATACGGCGCCCCATGTGCTTATTGAAGGAGATGCAGCAAATGCTATAGGCGTCACAAGAACTGCAAAAATCAGCATTGTTATGCTTCTGGCTTTGAAAGGAGTCATTCCTTTTTTAATCATAAATGACGAGAGCCATCCGCCGAATATACTGCCAACTGTTGTAGCTGTATAAATAAATGCAAGCGGCAGTCCGAATGACACGACATTAAGTCCGGTACCTCTTACTTCAGCCAGCCAGCCCGGTATCCAGAAGAGGTAAAACCACCAGATGGGGTCAGTTAATGCTTTGCCAATGAAAAATAGCCATGTCTGACGATATTTTAGAAGTTTTCCCAGAGGAACTTGTTCCTGAGGTTCGTTTTGTTCATCAATGTCACTTTTAATATATGCGAGCTCTTCAGGAGTGAGTTTTTTCTTTTTTTCAGGCACTTCATATATCAAAAACCAGAAGATAATCCAGATAAATCCCAATGCGCCGGTAATGATGAATGCCGCTTGCCAGTTCCATGCAGCAACTATTGCCGGAACGGCAAGAGGAGCAACAATTGCCCCTATATTTGTACCGGAATTGAAAATGCCAGTGGCAAGGGCGCGTTCTTTTTTTGGAAACCATTCGGCAATGGTCTTATTTGCTGCAGGAAAGTTTGCCGATTCACCAAGTCCCAGAAGTGATCTCCAGAATCCGAATCCAAGTGCCCCTTTTGCCAGAGCATGCCCCATTGCGGCAATGCTCCAGATAATTACTGCAATTCCATACCCGATCTTAGTTCCAAACTTATCAATAAACCTACCGGTCAGTAACATACCGAAGGCATAAAAGAACTGAAAAGCCATTACTATGTAAGAATAGGTTTTTTCTCCAATATTCAAGTCGCTTTCCAGCATGGGTTTAAGTATCCCTATTACCTGTCTGTCGATATAGTTTATTGTTGTTGCAAAAAAGATAAGCGCACAGATTGTCCATCTGTAATTACCGATTTTTTTTATTTGTTCTGTCATAGGAATAAAGTTAACTGGTTAATACTGCTTATTAATTTTCATATCCGGAATAATTATGTTATTTATCAATAATTAGCAGGATTTTATACATTATAAGTGGTCGAAGCTGTTGTTCCGCCGCGGCCGGTCCAGTTGGTATGGAAGAACTCGCCTCTTGGCCGGTCGATTCGTTCGTATGTGTGTGCTCCGAAATAGTCTCTTTGAGCCTGTAAGAGGTTTGCCGGAAGCCTTTCACAGCGGTAGCCATCGTAATAATTCAAAGCTGAGCTAAGTGCAGGGACAGGTATCCCGTTAACAGATGAAGTTGCAATAACATTTCTCCAGCCGTTCTGGGCATTTTCGATTTTTTCTTTAAAGAACGGGTCAAGAAGAAGGTTCGTAAGTGCTGGATTCTTATCGAAAGCTTCTTTTATCCTTCCAAGGAAGGCTGACCGAATGATGCATCCGCCACGCCACATAAGAGCAATGCCTCCATAATTTAAATCCCATTTATATTCTTGAGCGGCCGCTCTCATTAATACATAGCCCTGTGCATAAGATACAATCTTTGAAGCATAAAGAGCTTCTCTCAAATTATGTATAAATTTTATTCTGTCGCCGTTAAATGCCGGTTTTGGCCCTTTAAGAATTTTTGAAGCGACCACTCTCTCATCTTTCATTGACGAAAGACAGCGTGCAAAGACAGCTTCGGCAATAAGTGTAAGTGGAACACCAAGATCGAGAGCGGTGATACCAGTCCATTTACCTGTTCCTTTCTGCCCGGCTGTATCGAGTATTTTGTCAATAAGTGGTTGCCCGTCAGAGTCTTTAAAAGCAAGAATATCTCTGGTAATCTCAATAAGGTAACTATTCAGTTCCCCTTCGTTCCATTCTTTGAATACATTATGCATCTCGTCAGGAGTCATGCCGAGCATATCGCGCATAATATGATAAGCCTCACAGATGAGCTGCATATCGCCATATTCAATTCCATTATGAACCATTTTCACGAAGTGTCCGGCTCCGTTTTCTCCCACCCAGTCGCAGCAAGGCGTTCCATCCTCAACTTTTGCAGCTATAGCCTGGAATATCGGTTTTACTTCAGGCCATGCGGCTTTTGAACCACCAGGCATAATTGAAGGACCAAGAAGTGCACCTTCTTCACCGCCTGAAACTCCTGTTCCAATATAAAGAAGGCCTTTGCTCTCAACATAGGCAGTTCTACGGTTAGTATCCTGAAAATGAGTATTACCTCCGTCAATTATAATATCTCCCTTTTCCAGATGCGGAAGAAGGAGTTCGATCATTTCGTCAACGGCATTTCCTGCTTTTACCATTAACATTACTTTTCTCGGTTTTTTTAATGTAGCCACAAACTCCGTGATTGAATGAGCACCAACAATATTTTTCCCTTTAGCCCTTCCATTGATGAAATCATCAACTTTCTGTACAGTTCGGTTATAAACCGTTACTCTGAACCCTTTGCTCTCCATATTGAGAACAAGATTCTCACCCATTACGGCAAGTCCGATTAAACCTATATCTGATAGATTGTTCATAATTTAATAGTTTATCGTTTATCGTTTATCGTTTTCTTCCTCCACCTGCTTCGTCATGCTTTGCGGCACTGCTTAGGCCAAAGTCCATAGCCGAAGGCGGAACATTTCTCAGTTTGCATTTTTCAAATTCTCCCCATCTCTCCTTCATTATTTCTGTAAAGTTTCCGAATAATACTCTTTTACAATTTCATCCATCACCCGGCTTGTTCTTGCTGCCGTTATTCAGGTGCTTACAGCTTTACCCTTATTTTAAGTAATTCATTTACGACCTGTGAAATCAGAAAATATTGAACATGTTCAGGCCTAAGTCAGATTACCACAGCCTATGATTCCCTAATTTATCATACACTATAATAAATTACTTAATTATTAAGCCTTTCTTTTGATGCCCAGAGTCCAATGGCAGGATTGGAAATATAAAAAATTTCTTCCCCGTCGGGCATGATATTAATTCCTTCTTTTAGTTTCTCAGGATTATACTTTGCAATCATCTCCGGAAGATTGCCATACCTGAACCCGGCAGATTCAATTTCTTCCCTTGTAAGATGTCCGGGACAGTATGTTATAGAGAATCTGCCTTCAGAACTTCCATGGATAAGATGTGCAGCGGCGCTGAGGTTATTCTGAAGTTCCTTGTTTTCGTCAAGAGCTTTAAGAGTGGCAGGGGTACCCTTGTATCCATACTTTCTTATGAGTCTGTCAATCTCCTTGTCCTCTCCGAATTCCTTTACACCTGGGGCAAGGACTATCAGTTCTCCTTTGTCGGCCATAGCCATCCTTGTCCTGTAAATACTCTTGTTCCCAAGCCATGTGCTTTTATATTCTTCCGGATCCAGATATACAACTACTTTTGAAAGGGGTTTTTCGAACACTGTGAAATTGACCTTCAGAGAAAGGTCAGAAGCAAGTTTGAATGCATCGTAGTTGTCGCCGATATATAGCCCTCGTGTAACGAGTTTGCCTGTTTCATCGCGGCCCACC
>CAZIRN010000132.1:0-6857 GCA_964541495.1 uncultured Rikenella sp.
CTAATTCTTAACTTTACCCTATACTTTTAATTAACCTTCAGTACTGATTAGTTACTGAAAATCTAATGGCATATAAAAAATCTAATCATCAGATTTTTTATGGATGGTATGCAGCTTATGCCCCTAAAGAGGGCGTGCAGTCATCTTATAAACAGTCTGCAAGCTGGGGAGAACATATTGCGGGTTTACCCGACAGTGTTGATATTGTGAGTCTGTGGATGGGAATACCCACACCTGAAAATAACCCTATTGCCTATCGTGAAATGCGCGAGGTCAAAAAAATAAAGGGGACAAAATTTGTTATGCCCGAAATCGTAAGAATAGAAAAATACGACTGGATCGTAAAATCGGATTCTGGACTATTGATTTATGCCAATTATCTGGTTGATAAAGTATTCGAACATGAAATAGACGGTCTCGACCTTGATTATGAGCCAAGCGGCTCATCTGATTATCTTTACACAAAAGCCAATTTTGCCAAACTGGTTCAATACTGCGGGCAGAGAATAGGCCCAATGTCACCTAACCCGGACAAATTGCTTATTATTGATTATTATAACTACACACCGCCTGCTGAAGTTGAGCCTTATATAAACCTGCTGGTTAACCAGGCCTATACTCAGGGTACAACTTCAACATCAGCGAGTACATTACAATCGAGATACAATAGTGTGAACTGGTGCCCTCCCGGTAAATTTATTGTTACTGAGAATTTTGGCGACTGGTGGGCCACAGGCGGTTCCCCGTTTACCGAAGCCGATGGTAATACTCTGACACCGGACGGCAGACAAATGTATTCACTTGAAGGAATGGCACGATGGCATCCGGTTCAGGGTAAAAAGGCAGGCTTTGGTGTATTCTATTTCGACAGGGATTATAATAATATCCCTCCTTATTACAATGTAAGACGCTGTATCCAGATAGCTAACCCGGCAGTACGATGAATTTTTGGTTAAATGAAAAACTATTTAAATTATGAAAATCAACAGATTGATATATAAAAGGAATTTTTTATTCCTTATTATGTTCACAAGCCTAATAATAATAATTTCAGATTGCAAGGATTTTGTGGATTTTAAAGATGTAATCCTTATAACAGGCACCGAAACAGATAAGATTGCCAAGTTTACAGTTGAATCTGCTCCGGCAAGTCATTCAGTAACAGCAACAGCCACATGTAAAGTGGCTGAGGACATTGTTGTTTATTTCGACATTGATACAACACTTGTATCGGTTTACGCGAAAGAAAAAAAGGCTACATACTATGTTGCCCCTCAGGGAAGTTACGAACTGTCAGCGAAAAGCAGCATAATTAAAGCAGGCACCAATATTTCTGAACCTGTGACAGTAACAATTAATTCAATTGAAAAGTATATTGATGGCAGGACTTATCTAATTCCTGTAACCATAAAGAATGTTGAAGGTCCGTTAAATGTGCTTGAACCTTCCAGAACGATTTTCCTCAGGGTTGCAAGGGTATACCATTTTAACAGCATTGACATTTCAAACTACAATTTTTACAGGACGATTACTTTTCCCGACAAGGTATATCCTGATCTCAAGGAATTTACCTATGAAATTAAGTGTTACGTTAATTCCTGGCATTCAGGTAATCCACCAATTAGCCGTTTGTCAAACTGGGGGCCGCCGGATGAAAGTATGTTCAACCTTCTTCGTTTCGGTGAAGGGGGAAGCGAGGTTAATCAATTACAATGGATAAATTCATCAGGCAGTGTATTTTCCAAAACAAGATTTGACCTTAAGAGATGGTATACAATCAGTTGTGTTTATACAGGCTTAAAATGCAGGTTATATATCGACGGTGTACTCGACAGTGAATTTGATGCCGAAGGACAGGTCTATTCATTCGGATTGCTTGAAATTGGAATGTCATATTCCGGCTACCAGAACGCGCAAAGGTTTCTTGGCCGCGTTGCCGAAATAAGATTATGGAACAGAGCCCTCTCGAGAGCCGAAATCCAGGGTGGACTATGTGGTGTATATTCAGGTTCAAATGGCCTAATTGCATACTGGAAACTTAATGAAGGGTCAGGACAGGTCTTCTATGATGCTACCGGAAACGGATATGATATTACCTGGCCTTATACTGTTGTTTGGAATTCTGATCCGGATAATAAATGCGCTGAATAATGAAAATAATAATCATGAAAAAGATAAGTTTACAGAAAAAAATATTTACAGTATTTCTTCTGGTTACAGGTCTGTTATTGTCATCCTGTAGCAAAGATGAAATTACTTACGATATAGTTGGTGAAAAAACAAATAAGGTTTATTTCAATACTGAGACACAATACGTTAATCTATACAAGTTTACAGTATTGCATACTCCGGTTTCAAGTACGGGTAATATCATTGCCAGGTTCCCGGTAAGATGTACAAAAGAAGCCAGTTCCGAGTTAAAAGTATCCCTTGTTGTGGATAACTCTCTGGTAGAAAATTATAACAGATTAAAAAATACTATGTTGAGCCAGGTACCTGAAAATTATTTTGAACTTTCAAATAATATTCTGACGATTCCGAAAGGCAAAATGATTTCTTCAGACTCTGTATCCCTGTCAGTTCTCCCGAACTTTTTACCGGAGCTTAAAAAGGACGGATATCTTATTCCGGTCAAAATATCTTCAGTAAACGGGTCCAATGACATTGAAATAAGCTCAAATCTAAATGTGGTATATATCATTATATCCACATCCTGGACAAACTGCTACAACAGTCCGGTTCTGGCAGACATGACAGGTATGTCACTGATAACTCCGCGAACAGGCTGGAGTGCCACTATAAACGTTAGCCTTTACAGTGGCAATCTGTCACAAATGTTTGATGGAAGCACCTCTACTTACTGGCAAATCAGACCTTCACAAAGTTTCACACTCACAGTTGACCTGAATACAGAATATAATAATATTACCGGAATACGTTCTCACACAAATTCCACAAGTTATAATCTGACAAAGGTTAATGTCTATACAAGTACTGACGGATTAAACTGGGTTTTCCAGGGAAGCCCGACTCTATCCACAGCAACGACATATCAGTACATAAAATTCTATCAACCGGTTACAGCAAGGTATATTAGGATAGAAGCTGTCTCATGGAGATCAACCTCAAGAATATATTGGGCTGAATTTGACGTATACAGAGGCACGTAATTTCATTGTTTAAAGAAAATATCTCTATAATCTAATAATGGCAGGCGGTGACAAACACTGCCTGCTTTTTTGTTTTCCCAATAAAGCTGACATCAACACATTCTGTGATTCTTGTAATATAAATTTTCTGTTTTCAACATTTCCGTTTCCTTCACTTTTTCGGGTACTTTCGGAAAGGTCATATTGGAATAAATCTCCCCTCCAGGAAACAGGGAAAAAAGTCGAATCATCAGAAGAAATTAAAAGTCAAAAATAATACCTGCCGGTTACTTTTGAACAGTGTTAATAAGTTATTATTATCAGATATTCAAAGCTATAGATTAAGATGTTCAAAACCTGTTGAAAAATATGTTAATAAATATTCATCCTTTTACATTTATCTATTCACGGAAGATTGGAAATTTGAGATAGCTGCATTTCTAAATTATTGTGCTGTGTCCTTTATCAGGTATATTGAAAGATTAAGGCGAATGGACTGTCTTATATCACTTATGACTACAGGTACACCTTCGGAGTTTGCGGGAAAATTAGGTATCGGCAGAAGTGTTTTATTTCAATATATACAGGAAATGAGAGAAATGGGAGTAGATATACGATATTCAAATGCCCGGAAGTCATATTACTATGCCAATGAAAGAAGAATAAAGATCATAGTTGAAGATTATGACTCCTGACATAAAGCTGTAAATAAAATAATTTGAGTTTGTCAGATTCATATCGAAAATATCTGAAAATTGATTATTAATATAACAGTCAGATTATGAAATTATTAAAATATCTATATAGTTTAAAGAAATCCGACGCCTTCATATTGATAACAGGCATATATATAATTATTATGTGGCTGTCGAATATTCTTCTTATCAATGAAACAATCTTTTATAATACATACAGTGAACAACTTACCTATGAGAGAATTACAGACCTTTTCAATAAACTAAACAAGATAAAATGGGCAGGTTATCTGTTTGCTTTATTAGGGCTTGTAATAAAATTTTACCTTGTTGCCTTCGTCATTTATTGCGGGATTTTTTTGTGTAATCTGCACTACAGGATAAACTTCGGAGAAATTCTGGGAATTGTGATAGTTTCTGAAATAATTTTTTTGCTGGCAGGTGTGGTGAAATTACTCTGGTTTCTGTTTTTCGCAGGAGATTATAATCTTAATGACCTGGGGTTCTTCTTTCCCTGTTCGCTTGGCAACCTATTTTCGTCATCCGAAGTTGAACCATTCTGGGTACCTGCCATGCAGAGCTTGAATCTTTTCCAGCTGGCTTATATCATTTTATTGTCGGCCGGACTCTGGATTAAGTCGAACTTATCGAGAAACGAGGCAGAAAAAGTAATACTGATATCCTATATCCCGGGATTCGTTGTCTGGTTAGCCTTTATCACATTTTTGTCTGCCGAACAAACACTTTGAAAATATGATAAAGAAAATTACTGCTGCATTACTGATTTTGCTTCTGATCTCTGTTTTATTATATTTCACATTTTCCATTATCAATAAAGTACAGGCCTCTAAATCAACACACGAGCATATTGAATATTTCCCGAAGTTTTCTTTAAAATCAATTGATGATACTCAATTTAACTCTGACATTATTACCAAAGGCCCTGTGGTTATCATTTTTTTCCATCCCGGGTGTGAACATTGCCAGTATGAAATCAAAGAGATAACAACCGCTGAATATTTAATTGATAAAACCCTTATCCTTCTGGTTTCCAGCGCGCCTAAAGATGAAATAAAAAAGTTTTATTTTGATAATGAACTGGACAGGTTTCAAAAAATTAACTTATTACTCGATTCCGATTACAAACTCAGTGATATTTTTGGACTTCAGTCAGTTCCATCAACTTACATCTACAACAAGGAATTGATTTTAGTCAAATATTTCAAAGGTGAAGTTAAACCTGAAGCGATACTTAAATATTTGACTGATAATGATTAGTTTGAAAAATATCGAAAAAAATGCGGTTCTTCAGCATGATTCTTCCGATTGCGGGGCGGCATGCCTTGCTTCTGTAATAAACTGCTGCGGAGGCAGCTCATCAATTGAAAACATCCGCAGGCTGAGCGGCACAGACCATACGGGCACAACACTGCTCGGTTTGTATCAGGCCGCAAACCAGTGCGGGTTCGATGCAACAGGCTATGAAGCCGGAATAGAAGATATAAAAACCTTCGATGGAATCCTCATTATACATGTACATTTAAACAGCTCACTTGAACATTACATCGTAAACTTCGGCTATAAGAACGACAAATTCATCATCTGGGACCCTGCCGAAGGACTAAAGCTTATGACACCGGCGGAACTCGAAAAAATATGGATAAGCAAAAAATGTCTGGGACTAATAAAAAACCAAAACTTTGTTCATCAAAAAGAAGACAAAACAAATAAAAGAGATTGGCTGAAAGATATCATAAGGCCGGATATGAACCTGTTTATTGTGAGTTTCATAGCAGGAATCCTCTTCTCAGCTCTTGGACTTGTCCTCGCAATCTTTACTCAGAAACTCGTTGACCAGATACTCCCTCAACATAATATCAATATTCTGATTATTAATCTGATACTTGTTTTTATTCTGCTAATTACAAGAATATTAGTCGGTTCACTGAGGCAATTGCTTCTGCTGTCGCAAAGCCGGGATTTCAATATCAGAGTGGTGGATAATTTTTTCGGAACATTGCTGGTGCTTCCAAAATCATTTTTCGATACAAGAAAAACAGGAGATTTTATTGCAAGATTGAATGATACTGCAAGGATTCAAAGAGTAATAGCTGAAATATTAAGCGTTTATACAATAGACGTTCTAATAGTTCTTATATCAATTACAATTTTATTTTATTATTCTGTTCCCGTAGGAATATTTTCGCTGGTTTTTTCACCTTTTCTGTTTTTGATAGTGTATCGCTGGAACGGAAGAATTCTATCGGGCCAGAGAGAAGTAATGGTTAAATATGCCAACAGCGAAAGCTTTTATATTGATTCATTGAAAGGAATAAATGAAATAAAAAGCTCAGGATGGCAAAAATTCATAAGGGGAACAAACAAAAAAATATTTTCGGAATTCCAGGATAAATATTATTCACTTGGAAAAATAAAAATCAGTCTTGGGCTTATAACAGGCATAATGGGGACTATTTATGTTGTTATGGTAATTTTCTATGGTTCGTATGAAGTTATCAATTCAAAAAATACAACCGGAGGTTTAATGGCAATAATATCAATCAGTTCAGGCATAATACCATCTCTATTGAATATTTCCCTTATTGCCATACCGGTAAATGAAGCAAAAGTTGCAGTTTCGAGAATGTTCGAGTTTACAAAAGTAAATCCCGAAGAAAATGAAAGTCTGAGTAATGAATCTGATTTACTATTAGATAATATAAACCTGAACAATATTTCATTCAGATTCCCCGGTCAGAAATTATTGCTAAACGACATAAATATTTTGATACAAAAAGGGAAAGTGACTACTTTAATCGGTGAAAGCGGGGGAGGTAAAAGCACACTTGCAAATATTTTGATGCGATTTTATCGGCCCGAAACCGGAAACATTTTAATAAATGGAGCCATCGGTTCGGATGTTATCGCTTTGAAAGAATGGAGAGCAGACATCGGCTATATCCCGCAGGAAATCCATATTTTTAATGGAACCATTCTTCAAAATTTAATTCCT
>CAZIRN010000133.1:0-6857 GCA_964541495.1 uncultured Rikenella sp.
GTCGAATTCAGGCACCCATAAAAACCTTATAGTTCTTACAGGACGATTGATTTCCCCGGTTTCTATAAGGTCATTAAGCAGGTGAGCCACTTCGAGCAATACGGCAGAACCCGACATGTTATCGTTTGCTCCCATCTTTGTATAACCTTCAAAAAGATGAGCCGTAAAAATGATTTCTCCTGCGTCAGGGTCAGTACCAGGTATTATGCACCATGGAACCTGTAGTTTAGCCTGTTCGGTTTTGCTTTCGATTTTTACACTTACTTTGATTTTTTCTCCGCGTAATAGCCTGTCCCTTAATATCTCACCCTCGCGGGGTGGCAGAAGAAATGCAAATCCTTTAGCAGGAATGCTTGTATTGGGAATTTGTATAGGATCAATAAGAGGCCGCGGAGAATAAAATGAAATCGTCCCGACCGCGCCGGCATTCAAAGCTCTAAGATGCACTGAATATGGAGGAGCTGAAGTAACGATTATTTTCCCCTTTATCTTTTCACGGTTTGCTTCAATAAGAACGGGAGAACCATCGCCTACCCATATTAGTTCGGCAGTAAGGTCTGCAGGCTGACTTCCCTCGACAAGCATTTCCGGAACCTCACTAAAGTCTGCAATCTTTTCCCTTCGCGGACTTATTTCCCACAAAGTACCCAGTAACCCTCTCCATGTATCTATTTCACCCACATTGTCGAGAGAATGATTCAACCCGTATTTATTTAATACGCTTAATACATAATCAGTTTCCCTGAAGTTCCCTGAAAACTCCCGGTCATATCTTGGTTGTGTGTATGGCGCAAGTTCGATAATATGTCTGAATGCCAGCTCGCCCGATGATGCTCCGATAATTTTATCCACTATATCGCTCTGAAGCAGAGCGTATTGATAATTTACCGGATATTGTGCAAAAAGAAGCAATGTAAATTTCTGAATCAAAAATATCAAGAAAAAAGCACTAATTTTTTTTCTATAAACGATAATCATGTCTGTAATAAAAATTTATCAATAATCAACGAAAAATTTCTTTGAACCAAAAAATGAAAACTAATGTGAATCTCTTTCAAAAGAAAAAATCAACAAAAATCCCCCGGTAGTAAGTCTCATACAAGTTTGTAACTATACCATATCGCCAGCTCCGGATAAATATTTTCAATATTGCCAGTATCTGACCAAGAACAAAAATCATAAAAATCCCCCTGCCATTTACGGATTGCGAATAAATTACAACTCTTGCGGCAAATAAAGCGTAGAGAACATAAATAATAAAAACAGGAAGAATAGTAAAGTAAGAAGGGAAGAATCTTTTAAAAAGAAGCTTTATACCATTACCTGTTGCTTTGAATGCATTCTTACTGTCGGATGAAACCTGCCATGCCCGTGAATAGTCCAAAATGAGAGTTAAGACCGGAATTAAAAATACAAAAGCTATCACAGGCCAGCTATAAATAATGCCGAGAGGATTTTCTGATATTGATTTCCAGTTGATTACAGAAGGTATTCCGATAATTAATGAGGCAAAAATAAAAAATGCAACGAAAAACATAATGTAAATCAGGAGGAAAGACCAGAAGTTTGAACCTGCATTTCCGAAAAAAACCGATGATTTTCCCTGGCCTGATGCAGATTTTAATGCGCTGAACAGTCCACCTGCAAAATAATTATTCATCAGTATGCTGAAAAGAATTACAATTGAAAAACCGGTAATAAAAGATGAGAATACAACATCGAACCCTGCACCGCTGTTGGAAATCACATCCGACAGGAACCCTTCCGAGATTTTTTCTGTAATCATGCTCGAACCGATGATACTTTTCACTGCCGATTTAAGAGGTACGGCAAAAAGCAATATCACCAACAGGGAAGTTAACCATATAATGAGTATCCATTTCCAGCATCGGAGCGACCTTATAAATCCTGAAGAAATATGTCTGATTATTTTCACCTTGACCTGGTTAAATAAATAAAAAATCGAGAAAGAGCATCATGATTGAAACCAGTTTATTGAATAAAATTCTTACCGGTTTTTCATCGGCATTAATAGTCATTGAATTATTTATATAATTAATATCCATCATATTCTTGTATTCAGGGTCTATCTTCACCCATTCTACTTTATGTGTTCCGGTATATTTTAAATCTTTAACTCTTGTTTTACCGTCCCACAGCTCTGTTACTTCCTCTCCGTTATCGAAACGTATGAGAATTTCTACAGGCAGTATCAGTTCGCCATCGCGCTGAAGCTGAACAACGGAAGAATACAATGAATCGTCTTCAGTGTCATTCTTAACTACCTCAACTGAATCGTATATAGAAGCTGCACCTTCCAGACTGCTTATCTTTCTGTTGACTATATTAATAACTTTATAATCGCAGATTCCGGTACCATAAAGAGTCTGGTTGAAGAACCAGTTCAAATCTGTTCCATACTTTTGTCCATGGAGGCGCGGAACTGTATTATTGAAAACTTCGATAAAATCTTTCCCGGACGGGTGTTTAAAAGCCCATTTTCTGTAATATTCTCTGAATACTTCATTCATGGTTTCTTCTCCGATGATTCCGGTAAGAGTGTGAAGTACTGCGGCCGGTTTACGATACGACATTACAGTATAAGTTCCATGAGGGTAGTTCCATGAATATTCGGCATTAGTCACTGCCTGGTTCGATGGTGATGTGACATAATCCGAGCGTGCGGTCGAACGGTCGGAAACTCTCAGCAGAGGATGGTTGATTACTCCGGCTCCGTTGCCGTAATAATGGTCCATAATCCTTTGTTCCCAGTAAGAATTTACCCCCTCGTCAAGCCATGGTTCTTCAAATTCATTGCTTGCCAGTATTCCCATGAAATAAGCATGCCCGAATTCATGAACCGTAACCGACTCAGGTGAGAGCATATATTCAGGCACGCCTGGAACCGAAGCAGTTGTGAATAGTGTTGTATATTCCATGCCTCCTGCTCCCAGACCTTTAACCGGCGGATCGACGAATGTGAGATGAGGCCATGGGTAAGGTCCGACGTTAGCATCGAGGTATTCGAGCGCATTTTTCACTGCGACAAAATGTCTCTGGACAAGGCCCTTCTTTTCCGGCAGACAGAGCAGGATAATATTAACATTTCTCCAGCGGTCGGTATATATATTATATACCGGCCAGGCGGTCCATGCAAAATCAACGATATCTTCGGCACGGATTGTTACAGTTTTGGTACTGTCGCCGTTATCTTTCTCGCTCAAGGTCATTCCCCCTGAGCCCACGACAAAACCGGTCGGAACGGTTATATTTACATCATAAACGCTATGGTTTGCATAGAACTCCGAATTTGCATGGAACTGGTGGCAGTTCCATCCGCCGGTAAGTCTGTTTCTCATGCCTGCAGACTCGTAAACTCCGAATTTTGGGAACCACTGGCCAACGAAGAAAAAATCGTCGGCATAGCCTGTGCGTATTATGCGTGAAGGCAGTTTGGATTCGAACTCCGAAAAAATGAATACCGTATCGCCCGGAAGAGCGGGCTTGGGCAAACATACCTGAAGAACCGTTTTGTCGTCAGGGTTGCCGTCGTCAGGGCTTATAAACTTCATCAAAGGCACAAGGTTTGTGCCATTAGACCCTTTTAACGAACTGATTCTTATCCAGCCGATATCTTTCCTGTCGGAACCCGGCGTGCCTCCGGACTCTTTAAAGAAAGTGGTTTTATTACTGCTGAAAGCATTGAGGTACATGTGAAGTCTGACATCGGGCACAATATCGGGTGAGTTGTTCACCCAGAATGCTTCCATTTTACCCTTCACAATTTTCTCGTCCGGATCGAGGACCGCATTAATATGGTATCCAGTAAGTCTTGCGCTCAAAGGCGCAGGAACAACTATTTGTGTAATGGCATCAGCAAGAGAGAAAAATAGAAGAAATAATGTGAATAATAAGTGTTTCATCAGGGAGTTACCCCTCAAGGTTGCTTCGGTTTTTCTTTAATTGCAGTTACATTAATTACACCATCAGGAGTCAATGCTTTCCCGGTCATTTTAGTTTCGTTTTCCATTTTAAGATTAACCTGTACACTGGCACCTTCTACATACATGCTAACAAGCATCGAATCATTGGCTGCTTTTAAAATTTGAACCGGTATTTTGTAATTACCTCCGGTGAAAGAAACAGAGCCTGTATATTTACCGTCGCCCGGCATGAATTCCATCGAACCTGATGTATATCCATAAGGAGCACTTGGAGCATCAAATTTCCATATTCCGGTCGGATTATACTTTAGCTTCTGGTTCTGAGCCGTAAGTGAAAATGAAATCAAAATAAATAATACTGTAAGTGAAACTGATTTTTTCATAACTGTTAATTTTAAATTTAATATATCCGTAAAAATACAGTTATTTTTTGATTATAAAAAAGTACAAAAAATCAGTGAAACTGCCACATTTATCTGAACAGTAAATTAAGCTACAAATACTTAATTTAACGGAGATGAAAAGAAAATTTGAAGGGGAGTACAAATGTATAGTTGTTGAACTCGCAAATGCGAGGAAAAATATTTGGATAACAGGGGTTTAATTTCAAAATCTGTCCTGTTTAAATAATAAAACACTGAATATCAGTTGCATTTTTGTTATAAGAATTTATTTTGGGCATCAATCTATGAGAAGAGGTTCTTTCAATAATTTACGAAATTTTTTTATCCTGTGAAATGTCAGATAGTTGGCATCATGATAATTATTTGCGCCACCTGACTCATCATCAAACGCTGTCCTTGAAACATAAATAATATCTTTATTGTCAAATTGCCAGTCAACATACTGGAATCCATGTTTTTTAACATCAGGGTGGTATAGAAGCACTTTGTGAACTATCCAATTTTTAAGGTCTTTTGAACTTTTTATTACAAGTGTGTTTCTTACTGATCCCGCATCCAAATCCGAGAATTCCTTTCTAATCATATTGCAGATAGTCCAGTAACGTCTGGATTTTTCATCATATCGGATTGAAAATTTCCTGGCACCTCCGACAAAATCTATAAATCCGGTTGAAGGATCAAATGAGGCTTTTGTTCCGTCACTGCTGATTTGTACAATAGCAGCCATATCACGTCCTTTTTCACGCGTAGCTACCCTTAGTATGTCCACAATATTGCTATCCGGGGTAACTACTATGTTCCCTTCAAGCCAACCATTAAAATTGCCATTAAGGTATGTTGAATCATAGGAAAGATAATTTGTTGATATCCAGTTTGATTGATCCAGAAGGTCTGAATTGGAAGGAGCTGAAAATACCATGGCACTATAGCGTTTACCCCATGCTGTAGTTGTTGATGTGGCATATTCAACAGCCCGCCAGATCCTGTTATTATATTCAATAACCGGTACAGGAGCAGTATGATATTCACCTTCTCTAAGTAGTCCGCTTTTACTGTCGTCAGGTTCACTCCAGGTTTTTCCTCCGTCGTCAGAACGACGTATGACAAGATTACCATGTTGCTTCCATGTCCCCATTATATAAAGCTTGTTTTGATGTACAAAAATACTCGACCAGAACTGACCGTGTATTTCCGATATCTTTTCCCAGTTTTTACCCTTATCCAGTGACCTGTATACTGCTGTCAGCCCCTGTTCATATTCACTTGTACCAGGACCAAAATAATCATGAGATGCAACATATTCGCCATCAGGAAGGATGCAAAGGCTCGGAGACCCTATATATGTCTTCGTTGAGGCCGGTATATGGTTTATTACCACACCCGGAACTTTTATGTTCTGCGCAGATAATGATACGGGAACAGAAACAAGGCAGAAGAAAACAAAAACAGATTTTACTTCCGCCTCAATTTTGAGTAATATTTTCCATTCGGGAAACCCGGTGAGTTTTTCGATTATAAACCCTTTTATTAATTCTGTGTTACAGTGTATATTCATTTCTTTTTTCTTTAAAAAGCAAATCTTTTACAAATATTTTTAAAGCGAGTTACTTTTTAACTGAAATAGTGGTATATAATTGAATTGAAATTTACAACCATCATTAAAAATATACGCCATGGTATATGTGGCATAACACTAATGCTTCACATTCTATAATGGGAGCTAATTATAATCCGGTATCCGTTAAATCAAAATATTTCTCCAGCCATGCAAATCGAGCTAAAATTTCCAACATTCCACCATGCTCAACCAAATTCCGAACACTTCCTCTTCCATTTATAAATAATTCATTCTCATTTTTCTCGTTCTGCAAGGCATAATCCAGGCATTTTTTAAATCCAATAATATACCTGGTATCTTTATTATATTTCAGTAAATGCTGGTAGCCTCTCAATAGAACAGCATTGAACCAATAACTATCTCTAAACCTATTATTACCATAAAAGAAGACGAGTGAGCTGTCAGCTATAGAAGTGGCTGCATTTAAATACTTTTTGTCACCAGTACATTCATACAAATAAATATTCGATTGTAGCATAGTGCCGGTATTATATGAAAATATAGCTTTTGATATACTGCCATCTTTTGTGCTGATATTATCATAAAATAAACCTGATGGAGTTTTTAATTTCTCATTTGTCCAGTTGAATATCTCAAGCCCGGTATCAAGGTAACTTCTATCCTTTGTTGCCTGATACATTTGAAGAGCGACTATAACACCCGGACCATTGGAGCAAGTATTTTTTGTGCTCCTGGATGTTTCTTTCCAGTATATTCCACCACCCAAAACAGTATCATATCCGGTCATCATAAAGTCATATATAAGCTTCCCAAGATTTAAATAGGAATTTTTATATGTTCTTTCGTATGCATCCAGAGCAGTAATCCCTATCCATTGATTATCATCGTAATATCGCTCTCCAGGTTTTAACTTCATAATATAATCGGAAT
>CAZIRN010000134.1:0-6727 GCA_964541495.1 uncultured Rikenella sp.
AATCTGGGCAAGCTCAGATATGGTCTTGATTTCTTTTATTGCCTCTATGGCAACCCTGGCTTTAAATTCAGCCGTAAATGTTCTTCTTGAATTTTTCATTTGACAGAAATTTTAAAGTTAGTAAATTCCTGTCCAGTTTTTCTAGACCATTATAGAGATGCATGGGCTAGTGCGGCAAATACGCCTTTCAGATTCTGGAAAAAAGAGTCGTATGAAGGTGGTATATGTACCCCTTTTATAGTTCATTGGCCTGCCAGATTGAAAGGTATGGAGAATACTGTCAACAGGGGAGTGGCACATGTCATAGACATTCTTCCAACATGTCTGGAGCTTGCCAATGCTAATTACCCTTCAAGCATTCATGGACTGAAAACAAGTACTTATGCAGGGGAAAGTCTAATTCCTCTTATTTATGGTAAGATAAATTCTACTCACGATACTTTATTCTGGGAACATGAAGGAGGAAGAGCTATCAGGATTGGTAACTGGAAAATGGCATCACTTAAAGACCAAAAATGGGAACTATTTAATCTTGAAAAAGATAAAACTGAGATTAACGATCTTTCATCACAATATCCTGATAGAGTTGAAGATATGAATAAGCTATGGGAAGACTGGGCAAAAAAAGTTAACCTGTATAAATAGTTGTTCTTTAAAAATATATTACTTTGTTGATTATTAGCAAATAATATTGATAGGTTATTTTTATAATTTGCATTGTTTTCGGTAGATTTCTCATGTTTTTTTACTTACCGACTACTTAATTTTAGTAAAATATTGAAAAATTGACTTTTTAAGGAACGACTAATTAATCCTGGAATAATTACAGAGGCTAATCTGCGTAAAAAAGTGGAGGACAGACTTTACAAATCCGATAGATTTTTACAATTTTAACCCAGCAATCATTCAATTATGGAAAGAGATTAATTACATTCTAAATTATGATAATTACTAATAAATAAAATAATCGTGATTATGAAAAAGGCTTTAATTAAAATCTTATTAGTAAATATATGTTTTTATTATGTATCGAACCACAGTTCTGCTCAGGTATCAAAAGACCAGGTTTCAGGAAATATTTTGTGGCAACTCCTTCCTGGAAACAGGGGTATGTTTTATACATTTGGCATTAATAGGATTAATGACTCAATAGCAAACCGTGTCAAAGCTCTAGGTGTGACCAGTGTCGAAAGCTATGTCACATGGGAAACATGTGAACGTGCCGGTGAGGGCAAGTGGGACTGGTCAGAGTGGGATAGTACAATGAAAGTATTGAAGGATAATGGGCTTAAATGGGTGCCATTTCTGATACTAGGTCCCGCTTACTCGACACCAAATTGGTTTCGTGCTGGCAAAGATCACTATCCGTGCCGTTGCTTGGAACATGGATTTGATAACCAGGTCGAATCAAGATGGAATCCTAACTTGCCAAAGTGGATCGAACGTTTTATTGCGGAGTTCGCAAAACGTTACAATGATTCCGGCGTCATCGAATCTGTACTTCTTGGCATACAGGGAGATTTTGGTGAAGCGATCTATTCTGTAACAGGGGGAGGCTGGACTTTCATAATTCCAGGTGTATACCACAACCATCAGGGATTCTGGTGCGATGACCCGAATGCACTTGCAGATTTCAGAAGGTTCATGCAGAGGCGTTACATTAATATTGCTACACTTAATAAAGCATGGAGTACGGGATTCAAAAGTTTTGAGGAGCTTGATTTTCCCGGACGCAAGGATAATCTCATAGCATTCAGAAGGGTAGTAGAGTCTGGTGATCCACATGCACGTCGCAGATGGATTGATTTTGTGGACTGGTATCGTTCGGCAATGACAGAATGGTCTGACTGGTGGATGAGTATTACAAGGAAATATTTCCCGGATACACCGATCTATCTTTGTACAGGTGGGGATGCAATACCGGAACAAGGATCGAACTTTGCCGAGCAGATGAGAGTCTCTGCAAATAACAGTGCAGGCGTGCGAATTACAAATGAAGGATCGAATTATCAGAATAATTTTGCGCTTACACGTTGGGTTGCTTCAGCAGGTAAGCACTATGGAACATATTTCGGATTCGAACCAGCGGGTGATGAAAATGAAAAGGGTATAGTCGCACGTATATATAATGCCACTGCATCCGGAGCAAATCAGCTTCATGACTATGAAGAGAATATAACAAAAACACAGGCACGTATTGATATACAACATGCACACCTGAAATACCTATTTCATGTAGCTGAACCGATAGTACCTGTTGCATTATGGTATCCAAATGTTTCAATGACCGTAAAATGGGGTGGATATCTGCAAAAGGCCGGAGAATTCCGGGATTATTCTGATTTTGATTATATAGACGAGACCATGCTTCATGCCGGTGCACTGGATAGACATAAGATATTGGTAATAATTCATGGCGAGATTATGGAGCCGGTAGATGCGGCCATTATCGCTGAGTGGATTAAGAACGACGGGGGACAGGTAATTGTGATGGATGTCCCTAAGTTTGAGAGTGTGGAAGCCACAGCAGAACCGGAAAATATCTTATTCGGAGAAAGCGGATCTAACGGGAGAATTCTGGGCAAGGGAAATATCACCAGGGTCAGCGGATGGGACGGTCTGGCCGAAGCCCTTCGCACAATATTGACTAAGCTGAAGCTTCCGGTATGTGACCTTATGAGAGACAGCATCTTTGCGACACAGATAGGAAAAGACAGATGGCTATTTCTGAATACCTCCATAAAAACGTCTAAAATAAGAATTACCCGGTCTGACAAAAAACATGATCTAATAGTTAATCCTGGAACAATAACAGAAGCAGACATAAGCAAGAAGTTCAGATAGTTGTCACATTAAGTACTTTTTACCGCTGGAATAACAGTATGGAATAAGTGTTCAATGTTAAAGTCTTAAAGATAAGATAAGAATTAAAAGTGAATATTATACGAAATAATGCGCGCCTCATTTGCTAGTTAGCAGCTTTAGTGGACGAATTTCGCCTTTGCGAGTCTTGGTGGACTGCGTCCACCGGCTTTGTGCACAGTAGCTTTTAGTAAGTGCAAATCCCGATTTATCGGGACGAAACCCTCTTTCTCCGCCAGTTGGCGGATTCGGAGTTCGGAGGTGGAGCTGGCGGGAGTCGAACCCGCGTCCAGACAAGGAGACCATACGCTTTCTACATGCTTATTCCTGCTTCATTGTCGGGAACATCCGGGTGCAGGAAAACCCTGATGAACCTTAGTTCCTTATTTTCTCACCCTCAGGCCGGAACAACCTTCGGGCCAGCCCCGATTTTCACGCGCCTCCTTATCGGGCAGGCTCGCGGCCAGGCCGCCCGGAAGACGTCTCGCTCCGGTACCTGGTACCGAATAAAAGCCTAAGTTACTAAACTTCGCTTAGGCTGCGAGAGCATAATTTGTTTCGCCGTTTATTCGTCTGTGACACTGTTCAAGTGACGTGTCACCACACACTGCATGCTTACATACCATCTCACATGCTGTCAAAACCATGCCAGCCCCGTGAGTTTAATAGGTATAAAATATAAAGATAATAAAAATATTTTATATATCATTGATTCTGCACAAAAATCAGACCAAAATATTTAGAATTCTATTACACTTTAAACATGTTCCAGATTTTCTGAAACTTACTAATTTATATCTTATTAAGCTCATGTATTCATCAGGATAAAAGATTTTTTATTTCTTCTTTATCAAGCACTTCTTTTTTAAGAAGGGCATCAGCCATTTTATCCAGCAATTCTCTTTTTTCTATCAACATCTCTTTTGTTTCTTTGTAGCATTTATCAATGATTTCCTTAATTTCCTCGTCGATCATTTTTTCGATATGTTCCGAACGTCTCTCAAGTCCGGCCGATTGTCCGAGATATCCGGGTGTGGAGCGATTAACCAGAGAATAATTGGGTAGTTTTTCGCTCATACCATAAACTACTATCATATTTTTTACCAGTTGGGCAACGCGTTCAAGGTCATTGGAAGCTCCGGTTGACACTTCATTAAATACTATTTCTTCAGCGGCACGTCCTCCCAGCAATTCTTTTATTTTTCCGATAATTTCCGATTTAGTCAGTAGATAACGGTCTTCCAGAGGCATTTGCAAGGTATATCCAAGAGCGCCCATGCCTCTCGGCACGATAGATACTTTCTGCACCTGGTCGGCGCCCGGAGTAAAGTAGCCTGTTATGGCATGGCCCGATTCATGATAAGCAACTATTCTTCGTTCTTTTTCGTTTATGAGTTTGTTTTTCTTTTCCAGACCAGCGATAATACGTTCGATGGCGGCTTCGAAATCCGACTGGGTAACTTCGTCGCGGTTGTTACGTGCAGCCAAAATAGCAGCTTCGTTGCATACATTAGCTATCTCGGCACCGGCAAAACCGGGTGTCTGGGCGGCCAGTTGCTTAAGATCCACTTTTGAGCTTAGTTTCAGCTTGCGTGTATGCACTTTGAAGATAGCTTCCCTGCCTTTCATATCGGGACGGTCAACCAGAACCTGCCTGTCAAATCGTCCGGGCCTCAATAGCGCAGGGTCGAGAACCTCAGGTCTGTTTGTGGCACCAATAATAATTACACCGACCCCGGAATCGAAGCCGTCCATTTCTACAAGTAATTGATTGAGTGTATTTTCGCGTTCGTCATAACCCCCTCCATAAGTCAGAGCATTACCACGGCTTTTTCCGATAGCGTCTATTTCGTCAATGAATATTATACATGGAGCAGCAGCTTTAGCCTGCCTGAACAGATCTCTTACACGTGCCGCACCTAATCCGACGAACATCTCCACAAAATCCGATCCGCTGAGATTGAAAAATGGTACTCCGGCTTCCCCGGCTACGGCTCTTGCAAGCAAAGTCTTACCCGTGCCCGGAGGTCCGACCAGCAATAAGCCTTTTGGCAATTTGCCGCCTAAAACCGTATACTTCTTTGGATTCTTCAAAAAATCAACAATTTCTTTAACTTCTTCAACTGCTTCGTCAACACCTGCAACATCGGAAAATCTAACCTGATTTTCAGGTTTTTCAGCTACGATCTTAGCTTTGTTCTTGCCGAAATCAATCATAGGATTGTTTCCCATCCGCTTGAAAATAAAACCCCATAAAGCGAACAGGAAAATAAGAGGGAATAACCAGTTAAGAAAAAAATTACGAAATGAATTTGCTTCAAATTTTCCTTCGAAATTTACATCGGCAGCCCTTAATTTTGACAAAAGCTCGGGATCAGGTAAATCCGGAATACGACTTACAATAAATTGCCGTGCTACCTGTCGTTCAATTGAGGGAACTCTTACCCGCCATGGGGTTCCAGGTGCATGAGTTAGAGCCTCCTCCTCTTTAGTGCCTTCTATCCTGAACTCGCCGATAATCCTGTCATTGAAAATCACGATTCGCGATACTTTCCCTGAATCTATAGCATTCAAAAAATCTCTGTAGCTCAACCTGACATTCGCAGGTTTATCAGGAAATAAAAGTTGAAGAAAAATAATCATCATCGTGACTATCAAAAAATATATAAACGAGAATTTTTCATTTTTTTTCATAATTGCTTTAATTAAAGTAGGACAACAAAATTATTTCAGGAATTTTTATTCTACATTCAGTCAGTTAGTCTCTTTGCTCAGCACAACGATGTAAATAATAACCCCATATAAAGTGTTGTACAAAAAGAGATTTAATAATTTTTCAAATTTACTTTTTTTTCGTCAACTAATCAGATAATAATAATCTCTCATCTCTCTTTATTATATTATTTTATTATTCAATTGAAAATAAAAATCCGGCATAAATTCAGAATTGAGACTTAAGAGGGAAAAATTGGCATCGGTACAAACAGAATAAATAAATATAAATACTAAGAAATTCCGGTTACTACACTTTCTCGATTACAATTTTAAGTCTGGTAGGATTCCTGAAAATCAGGTTGAAAAAATCGTCAATAAGGCTCCAGATACGAAAAGGAAAGAATTTCAAAAAAATATAAAATCTTTTTAATATCATTCCTAATCAGTTATATCAATATGTTTTTAACTTTAAGCAGTCAAACTCAAATTGAGTTTTTCTAAATGAGCTTCTGATTATTCTTTAAAACAACTTATTATGCGAAAAGAACTTGTTTTTTTTCTGTTTCTTTTATCGCAGGTAATCTATGCCCAGCAGGATTATTCTCCTGTTACAGGCGTCAGCGATAAAAGACCGGAAATATACGGATTTAAAAATGCGAGGGTGGTAGTTGATTACCAGACCACGATGGATAATACGGATTTGCTTGTTTCGGAAGGAAGGATTCTGTCAGTCGGAAAGAACATCTCTTTCCCAAAAGGCACAATAGTATTCGATCTTACCGGTAAAAGTGTCTATCCTTCCTTTGTTGATGTTTATGCCGGCAATTATGGCATCAAAACCCAGACGCCGGCAGGCGAGACAAATCAATTTCCTCAAATGATTTCCATACAGCAGCAGGCCGAAAGGCAGTCAGAGCCTGTGTCTCGGGTGGCCGGTTACTGGAATGAGGGCATAAAGGCTTCTTATAATGTTTCAGATGAGTTTATACCCGATTCCCGCACTGCAGGAGATTATCGCCAGGCAGGCTTTGGAGCTGTGGTGACTTTCAAAGCCGACGGTATTGCACGAGGTACATCTGCACTTGTTTCGACAGGCGACAACAAATCGAACAGCGTTCTTATCAAGAACAGGGCAACTGCCAACTTTTCA
>CAZIRN010000135.1:0-6703 GCA_964541495.1 uncultured Rikenella sp.
TCATTCAATCGGGGCCGTTCTTCCGACCTTTATCCTGCATCACAATTCGGAATCATAGCTCTCCTGCGACAATTCAACTACGATGCACAATGGTATAAGCAATTGCCTCCGGGATATCTTCACGATGACGACATAGAAGCATATCTTTCCAATCTTTCTATACCACAGGTAATGGAAGTAAGAAACAAACTCGAGATTATGAGGGCCGACAAGTTCGGAAAAGAATTTGGGATCGGTTATATAATAAAAGGTGCAGGCGATGAATATCAGGCGCTTGATGATATAAAGAAAACCGGAGTAAAACTTATTATTCCTGTCAATTTTCCGGATGCTCCTGATGTTAAGGATCCGTACGATGCTGCAAGAGTGCCTTACACAACTCTCAAACATTATGAACTTGCGCCTTCGAACCTTTCAATGGTAGCATCGGCCGGAATAACTTTTGCAATTACTTCGTCCGACCTTCGCCAGTTGTCAACTTTTCTGCCGAACCTTCGGAAAGCTGTCAGATATGGATTACCTGAGGCAGAAGCACTTAAAGCATTGACTTATACTCCTGCTTCTATGATAGGCGTAACAGACCTTGTAGGAGGAATCAGGAAAAATATGATTGCAAATTTCATCATTACATCCGGTAATATTTTCAGCGACGATTGTGTGATATATGAACATTGGATACAGGGAGTACCATACAGATTCGTCGATCTCAGACTGAAAGATATGAGAGGGACATACACACTTGCGGTTGATACTGCGAAATACAAAATGGTTCTGTCGGGTACATTCGACAAGCCTTCCATAAAAATCCTTGTTGATACTGTTGAAATCAGGGGTGCATCGTTCACCCTCGATAAAGATATGGTGAGTATAAATTTCGAAAGGCAGAATATAAGATACAGGCTTTCGGGTTATATTGCTAAAAATGACATGCAGGGCGGAGGGCAGCTCGACAATGGAAAGCCGGTAACATGGAAAGCAACATTCATCAGCAAAGAATACGAACAGGATTCCCGTCAGAAAAAACCTTCACCGCCGGTTGTAAAGCCCGGTACGGTTGTTTATCCTTTCTCGCCTTACGGATGGACCAAACTGCCTGAACAGAAAGATGTACTATTCAGAAATGTCACGGTATGGACAAATGAGAAGGAAGGGATTTTGATGAATGCAGATGTTCTTGTACGCAAAGGTAAAATTGCAGCAGTCGGCAGAAACCTCACGGCAACCGGAGCAGAAATAATAGATGCAACAGGCATGCACCTCACGCCCGGAATTATTGACGAACATTCTCATATCGCACTCGATGCAACAAATGAAATGGGACAGGCAATAACATCTGAAGTCAGATGCAGTGATGTTATAGACCCTGAAGATATAACCATTTACAGGCAGCTTGCCGGAGGAGTTACGGCGGCTCATATACTTCACGGCTCAGCCAATCCGATAGGAGGACAGTCGGTAATAATAAAACATCGCTGGGGCCGCTCCGCCGATGAACTGAAAGTTGAAAACCAGCCGGGATTTCTTAAACATGCTCTTGGCGAAAATGTAAAACGAAGTACAAGCCGCTACCCAAATACCAGAATGGGAGTGGAACAGATAATACGCGATGCATACCAGCGCGCGGTTGACTATAACAGGGAATGGAAAGAATGGAACATGCTTAAGCCTGCCGACAGAGTGGGTAAAATACCTCCCCGCCGCGACCTTGAACTCGATGCACTCGTTGATGTTCTCGAAGGCAGAAGCTTTATAGTCTGCCATACTTATGTGCAATCGGAAGGCACTATGATTATGAACCTTGCACAGGATTTCGGCGTCAGAGTGAATACTCTTATCCATTTCAACGAAGGTTATAAGATAGCAGATCAGATTAAGGAACACGGCGCTGCAGCATCGGTATTTTCCGACTGGTGGGATTATAAATACGAAGTTTACGAAGGTACTTCCTATAACGCACCGATACTGCTTGGACAGGGCATCATCACCTGCCTCCATTCTGATGACGCAGAGATGGGCAGAAGACTCAATCAGGAGGCAGCAAAAGTTATTAAGTACGGTAACATATCTGAACAAGAGGCACTTAAGCTTGTAACGCTTAACCCTGCAAAGATTCTTCATCTCGACGACAGAATGGGAAGCATAAAGGCAGGGAAAGATGCCGACCTTGTCCTATGGACTGATAATCCGTTGTCAATCTATACCCGCGCCAGCAAAACCATGGTTGACGGTATTATTTACTTCGACGAGGAAACCGATGCACGCCTCAGAGAACAAATGACAAATGACCGGAACAGAATTATATCAAATATTCTCAAAGAAACTCAGCCGGCTTCACCATCAAACCCTAATTCTCAAAGACGATGAAAACAAAAGCTATATTTTCAATTTTAATTATTGTTGCATTTATTACTCAGGTTGTGGCACAGAGCCCTGTCGTGGCTCCTGCCCAGAAAAAACCGGTAATGCTCTATGGAGGAATAATCCATACAGGAACAGGCGAGGTAATTGAAAACGGCATTATCGCTTTTTCTGCAGGAAAAATAACCTTCGTGGGTAAAGCCTCCGAAAGCAGGCTGGATAAGTCATCATACAAAGTAATAGATGTCACCGGTAAACATATTTATCCGGGACTGATTTTCGTAAATGTAAGTCTCGGCCTTGTTGAAATCGGAGGCGTGGATGTGACTGTGGATAACCGGGAACTTGGCGACCTTAATCCGAATGTGCGGGCTATAGTGGCTTATAATACCGATTCGCACGTTATACCTGTAATCAGATCGAACGGAATTCTTCTTGCTCAAATTGTTCCTCAGGGAACTCTTCTCCCCGGCACTGCAAGCGTTGTACAGCTCGATGCATGGAACTGGGAAGATGCTGCTTACAGAATGGATAATGGGCTTATTCTCGGCTGGCCAAGAAGGACTACCACAGGAACAAGAACAACGACCGTTACCCAGCCACAGCCTTCACAGGCAGGACAAACGGCTTATGAGAGAAATGTCGAACAGCTCGAAAAAATATTCTCCGATGCAGTGGCTTATTCGGCAATCGAAAAACCTGTAAATACGAATCTAAGGTTAGAAGCAATGAAAGGTCTGTTCGATGGCACCAAAACGCTTTTTATCAATGCTCCTGATGCAAAGGGCATAGTAGCTGCTGTTACGTTTGCAAAACGTTATGGAGTCAAAAAAATAGTCCTTACAAATGCAAATGAATCGGCATGGGAGGTGAAAGATTTTCTTAAAGAAAACAATATACCTGTTATCATTGCAAACCCCTTGAGCCTGCCGCTTTATGAACATAGTGATGTAAGAATGCCTTTCAAACTGGCAGCAATTTTCAAAAAAGAGGGAATTCTTACAGGCCTCACTTATTCATCGCAGGCATACGCTAATCTTCCTTTTGCTGCCGGCCAGACAGTTGCTTACGGGCTTACAAAGGAGGAAGCACTTCAGACTGTGACGCTTAATAATGCTAAAATTCTTGCTATTGATGATGTAACCGGCTCGCTTGAGCCGGGCAAGGATGCAAACATTATTGTTTCAACAGGCGATTTACTCGATATGAAAACAAACAATGTGGAACTGGCATTCATAACCGGCCGGAATATTAGCCTAGACAATAAGCATAAACAACTCACAAGGCGTTTTCAGGCGAAATATGATGACATAAATTCTAATGGGGAGAAGTAGTGGGGTGCCGGAGAAATAAGTCCGCCAGCTGGCGGATTTAAGGGGCAAACAAATACATAATATGAGGGATTGATTAATAAAGAACTATTAATAATTTATTGATATTTAATGGACAGCTAAAATTATCTTCTGATGAAAATCATTATAATCGGTACCGCATTTCCTTACAGGGGAGGGCTCTCCGCTTTTAACGAACGGCTTGCCCGCCAGTTTTCTTCCGAAGGAAATGAGGTGCTGATTATAACTTTTAAGCTTCAGTATCCGTCGTTTTTGTTTCCGGGTAAAACTCAATATCAAAACGGGCCTCCTCCTGAAGAATTGTCAATAGTCCGGATGGTTAATTCCGTCAATCCTTTTTCGTGGATTGCAACCGGACGTAAAATAAGAAAGGAGAAACCTGATATTGTTATCTTTAAATACTGGCTTCCCTTTATGGCGCCTTGTTTCGGCACAATCGCAAGGATTGCACACTCGAACAAATATACAGAAGTGATTTGTATATTCGATAATGTCATTCCTCATGAAAAAAGAGCAGGCGATAAACTTCTTACAAGATATTTCGTTAATTCGATACAAGGTGCCTTGGTAATGTCGGAACCTGTTCTGAATGATTTTTTGAAATTCGGGAAAGAGATTCCTGTAAACCTTAGTCCGCATCCTCTTTTTGATAACTTTGGCCAGCCGGTCACTAAAGATGAGGCAATTGCAAAACTGAATTTAAGTCATGCATACTCTTATATTCTTTTTTTCGGATTCGTCAGAGAATATAAAGGCCTTGATTTGCTGCTCAAAGCTTTTCCAGCCATTAAAATTGTGCATAAAAATGTGAAGCTGATTATTGCAGGTGAATTTTATGATGATGAAAAATCGTATATGCAGCTCATCCGGGAAGAAAATCTGACTGATGATGTTCATATTTTCAATAGATTTATTGATGACAACGAGGTTGCATATTTCTTTTGTGCTGCCGACCTTGTTGTACAGCCGTATAAAAGTGCGACACAAAGCGGTGTGACACAGATCGCATATCACTTTGATAAACCGATGGTTGTGACTGACGTGGGGGGACTGAAGGAAATAGTCCAGGATGGAGTATGCGGGTTTGTTGTGAAGCCCGATCCCGCTGAAATTGCCAATGCTGTAATAAAGTTTTTTTCGGGCAGTTATTATGAGACATTTATCGAAAACATCAGGGAAGAAAAGAAAAAATATTCATGGGGGAGATTTACAAATTCTATTCTCGATATTTACAACAAAATTAAAGAAGATGATAATCAGAAGTAAAGCTCCTTTAAGGATAGGATTGGCGGGTGGAGGCACTGATGTTTCGCCGTACTCCGATATTTACGGCGGCGCAGTGTTGAATGCCTCAATCAACATGTATGCTTATGCATCAATTGAACTTATAAAGGGTTCGTCAATAATTTTAAAGTCGGAAGACAAAAATACCCGGGTTGAGTTTCCTGTTTCCGAAGAACCTGTTATTGACGGTAAACTTGACTTGATTAAAGGAGTGTATAAAAGAGTTATTAAGGATTTTAAAATTCAACCAGAGCCTTTTAGACTTACAACATTTGTTGATGCGCCTTCAGGCTCAGGTCTGGGCTCATCATCAACTCTCGTTGTTGCCGTTCTGGGAGCTTTCGCTGAATGGTTCAGGTTGCCGCTCGGAGAATATGACATAGCAAGGCTTGCATGGGACATTGAACGTAATGACCTTGGTATGGCAGGAGGGAAACAAGACCAGTATGCTGCTGCTTTTGGAGGAGTTAATTTTATGGAGTTTTATAAAGATGAGAAGGTAATTGTCAATCCTCTCAGGATTAAAGGTCAGATATTGAATGAATTATCTAATAATCTTATTCTTTATTATACCGAAACCAGCAGAATATCATCAGATATCATTAAAGAACAACAAAAGAATGTGGAGAAAGGAGCTGCACAGTCGGTTGAAGCGATGCATCGTCTGAAAGAGCTTGCAGTCAGGATGAAAGAAGCACTGCTGAAAGGATAAATGGATTATATGGGAGAATTACTCGATATTTCGTGGAAATATAAGAAACAAATGGCAGGTGGAATATCGAATCCTCAAATTGACCAAATATATGATGCTGCAATAAAGTCGGGAGCTACCGGCGGCAAAATAAGCGGTGCAGGAGGAGGGGGATTCATTTTTTTCTATTGCCCGGGGAACACACGTTATGAAGTAATTAGAGTCCTTTCACGATTCGGGGGGCACGAACAAAAATATGAATTTACAAAAAATGGCCTTGTAACCTGGACATTATAAGCATGTTAAACGAAGCGATAATACTTGCCGGTGGATTTGGAACACGTTTAAGGGGCGTTGTGAATGATATTCCGAAAGCAATGGCTCCTGTGAAAGGGAAACCTTTTCTCTTCTGGCTCTTTAAATATCTCGAACGACAGAACATCGGGAAAGCAATAATTGCCTCAGGTTACATGCATAACGCTATCGAATCATATTTTGGAACAGCTTCAGGTAATATTGGAATTGAATACTCTGTCGAGAAAGAGCCTCTCGACACCGGAGGAGCAGTATTAATGGCCTCTTCACTTGTGAAAGGCGAAACATTCTTTGTTCTTAACGGCGACACTTTTTATGATGTCAATCTTCTTGAGTTTGAAAAGTTTTTTAAAGAATCCGAAGCGGTCATGTCGGTTGCATTGAAGCCGATGAGTAACTGCAGCCGTTATGGTTCGGTCGTTCTTGAAAATAATAGAATTACTGCCTTTAAGGAAAAGGGAATAAATGAAAGCGGGCTTATTAACGGAGGGATTTACGTTGTAAACAAAAAATGGTTTGTCGAATCGGCACCAGGGTCAAAATTTTCGATGGAGAAAGATATACTTGAGAAAAGAATAAAATCTGATATTATCACCGGATTTATATCAGATGCGCCCTTTATTGATATTGGAGTCCCTGAAGATTATTTGAGAGCAGAAGAAGAAATGCCTTATTGGTTGATTGGATGATTGGATGATTGATT
>CAZIRN010000136.1:0-6690 GCA_964541495.1 uncultured Rikenella sp.
AATTTTCGACGCCATTACAGATGGGAATTTCCTTATCACCTTGTATCCGATTGTAGTTCCTTCAATCAACGGAATCCATCGGTTTCCCGAAAATGTCTCCACGCTGAATTCCTGAACCCTTTGTCCGAGCCTTATATATTCCTGAAGAAGAATTCTGTTTACTTCTGTTTCCTCTCCGAGATCAATCACCAGCTCTGCGCTCGTTACTCCATCATTTGTTGCCCAGTAAGTATCAGGATTACCATCATTTACATTTGACGGTGAATATCTTCTTCCTCGTGAATCGGAAGCTGTAACCTTTTTGCCACGTGCCAGTTCATTCGCAAATTCCTTTTCAAGAAGTTGCTTGAATCCCATCAGTGATTCTATATCCCTTTCATTAATCAGTCCCCTTTTATCGGGAGGAACATTCAGAAGCAGGTTGCTGTTTCTGCCTATAGATGTATAGAAGATCTCGAGAAGTTTTTCCGGCGATTTTACAAGTGAATCTTCTTTCTGATGCCAAAACCATCCTGGCCGAATTGAAACGTCAACCTCAGCAGGAACCCAGTATTTGCCATCTTCCTGACCCTCTCCCAGAATATTCTCAAACGGACCTCCCGGATACATGCCATCTCTGTTGAGCAGGCACCAGTTAGTCATACTGCCAAGGCCACTTTCATTACCCACCCATCTTACATCAGGTCCCGCATCGCTGAATATTACTGCATTCGGCTGAAGTTTTCTCACAATTTTGATTGTATTTGGCCAGTCATAATAAGTGCTATTATCAATACGCCTTTTCTCCCTTGCACCACCGTAATAACCATCACCGCCATTGGCTCCGTCAAACCATATTTCAAATATATCCCCGTAATTTGTCAGAAGTTCTGTAAGCTGATTACGGTAATACTGAATGTATTCCGGAGTAGCATAAACAGAACTGTTGCGATCCCATGGCGAAAGATAGATGCCCATCTTTAATCCATATTCATCGCATGCTTTACGGAGTTCTTGAAGAACATCCCCCTTGCCATTCCTCCATGGCGAGTTTTTTACGCAATGATCTGTATATTTCGAAGGCCACAGACAGAATCCGTCATGATGTTTAGCAGTTATTATAATACCTTTCATTCCTGCCTCTTTGGCAACTCTGGCCCACTGACGGCAATCAAGCTCTGTCGGATTAAATACTTCCGGAGATTCGTCTCCATAACCCCATTCTTTATCAGTAAAAGTATTCACGGTAAAATGGACAAACATGTAATATTCCATTTCATGCCAGGCAAGCTGACGTTCAGATGGTATAGCTCCATATGGTTCAGGTCCTTTAGCACATCTCCCCAGGAGAAGTATTCCTGCGAGAAAAAAAACAGAAAAGAATTTCATGGGACGTTAATTATTAATTTATTTGGATTGAATTGTTACTGGCAAAATTAAGTATTGCAATAATAATAAAACAATTGAAGCAAGATTTGATTTTAATGTTATACGATGATTTTGTCATAAAAAAGCACATAACTATTTTACATTCAGTTCTGTTTTTAGCCTTATATCTTCACAGGATGCACCAACCTGAAGTTCGTAAATACCCTTTTCAACAACGAATGTATTACTCTGTTCAGAGTAATATCTTAAATCTTCTGCTTTAAGTAATATTTTAATATTTTTTGTTTCTCCCTTTCGAATTTTTACCCGTTGAAAACCTTTTAACGCTTTTATCGGTTGAATTTGTTTAGAGGCTTTGTTTTTCACATATAATTGAACTACCTCATCCCCATCGTAAGGTCCCATATTTGTTATATTGACATAAACACTTACTGAATCATCCGCATTAATTTCGGATTTGCTTAGCTTCAAATCGGAATACTGAAATTCCGAATAACTAAGACCAAATCCAAAGGGGTATAGAGGTTTCTTATCCAAATACATATATGTGCGCCCTTTTGTTATTTCGTAATCATCAAAAGATAGTAAATCTTCAGTTGATTTATAAAAGGTAATTGGTAAACGCCCTGAAGGATTGTATTCTCCAAACAAAACGTCAACAATCGCATTTCCACCCTGTTCTCCCGGATACCAGGCATTAAGTATGGCTGGAATGTGTTCATTAACCCAATTAATCGATAAAGGACTACCTGTTTCGAGGATTACAATAATATTTGGGTTCACGGTGTACAATTCTTTAATAAGTTCTTCCTGATTCTTTGGCAGATTCAAATCATTTTTGTCCTGTCCTTCACTTTCATTTTTCGTGTTTAAGCCTGCCACCACAATAACATAATCGGATTCTGAAGCTATTTTCTTCTCGTAATTGTAGACATCTTTTGATTTTGCATCAGGAACCTTCCACCGAAGCTGAACGAAAGGCTTTTGATCATTTACAAAATATTCGATTTTTATTTTGTATTCACTCCCTTTCCTCAAATCAACTTTAATTGTATCTTTGGAATCATGACAGATCTCCCATCTGTTTAATATTAATTGATCATTAAGATAGAAACGTACCCCACCGTTGTAATTTATTGAAAACAGGTATTTCCCTGATGTTTGAGGTAAAAGGATTCCCGTCCAGCGAATTGATTTCTCGCCCGAAGAGACCCATGGATCTGGTGCATTTTGATCCGGGTTAAAATCAATACAACTGTCGATTCTCTTTTTCGGTTCACCATGCAGATTTCCATTACTGAAATATTCAGCTGCAAGTCCGTGACTTTTATCCTTATCAGGGCGAAAATATTCCTGTGTTACAATAGGAAAATCAGTATCTTTTTTTTCTTCCCAAGGAACGTAATTAATTTTGACTTTCCCGTTCAACCTTCTTTCTAACGCTTTGAGAACACTAATAGGTTCATTGGCTGATTCCTTGGCGCTGTAATCTCCAAACTCACAGATTGAAGCATTTGGACCGAAAACTGCAATGGAATTTATTTTTGTTCTGTCAAGAGGCAGAGTTTTCTGATCGTTTTTTAACAAGACTATTGATTGCCGGGCAGCCTCCAGTGCAAGCTGCTGATGTTCTTTGCTGCCAACTATAGATGGAGAAATAAGATTATATGGATTTGCTTTTATATCAAGATCAAATACCCCCATTTTAAACCTTGGTCGAAGCACCCGAAAAACTGCAGAATCTATTTGAGATTCGCTTATCCAACCTGCCCTCAAAGCTTTTTCAAGGAAATTTTTATATACGAAACAATTTGCACCACAATATCCGGCGCATTCCAGATCCACACCAGCATTCAAACTCGCAGCTGCAACCAATTCCTCAGAGGCCAGATATTTATGCTCTGTCACAACGAATCCAACTGCGCCACAATCTGAAACTACATAACCATCAAAACCCCACTCACTGCGAAGAATTTCTTGCAGCAGTTTTTTGTTCACCGTACAAGGAATTCCATTAATTGCATTATATGCAGTCATTATTGACTGCGCCTTCCCCTCCTTGACAGCATACTCAAAAGGAACTAAATAATATTCACGAAGTGATCTTTCCGAAAAAACCGCGTTGCAATAAAATCGGTTATGTTCTTCATTATTGGCAGTGAAGTGTTTTGGCGTTGCCACTACTTTTAAATATTTTTTGTCGTTTCCCTGAAGGCCTTTGATAAAAGCTACTCCTAAACGGGAAGTCAAAAACGGATCCTCTCCATAGGTCTCTTGTGTTCTGCCCCATCGTGGATCCCTGGCAAGATTTAAATTAGGTGACCAGAAAACGAGCAAATCACTGTAAAGGTCCTTTTGCATTTTTCCCTGTTCCAATTCATTCCATCTGCCTCTTGCCTCATCTGAAATAGCTGCAGCAACATTATATATCAACTCATCATTCCATGTTGCAGCTAAACCTATCGCCTGAGGAAAGACAGTAAATTTTCCCGGTCTTACAACACCATGAAGCGCTTCATTACCCATATAATATTTTGGCACACCTAAACGTGGAACTCCTGGTGAAGTCTCTGTAAGAAATGATATTTTTTCTCTCAGAGTAAGTCGTGATAAAAGATCACGAATTCTTGTATCAACTGTCAATTGTTGATTCCAAAAAGGCTCATTATAAGTTTGCGCCAGTATAAGACAAGCTGGCCAAACAAAAAAAAGAAAAGACAATACTTGCTTTAATATTTTAGAAATATTCATTTGGTCTTTCCTCAAATTATTTTAATAATACGAACATTATTAATTGCTTATTGGTTTTTTAAAGAAAAACAAAAATTAGCTTAAGTTCAAAAATTTGTTTTCGTTATTTCCAGTTTATTCCCATCATTAGAAATTTGCATAACCACCTTTCTCTTTCCTTTAAACCTATAAACAATTTCATTATCTTTCCCTAAATATTGACTGACGATATTTTTTAAATCATCACTTGCCATATCATCTGTAATAATCCATTTTCCATTTCCATCCCTAAACTCCTTCGTACCACCCTTGTACTTAGTAGCAAAATCTGCCGGAGCAAATCGCTCTGACGTTACTACAACCAGCCCATTGTTTTCAACTAAAAATGATACATCCTTTAATGTTTCAGGGCTAATAAAAAGTCCGCATAAAAACACAAGTTTTACAGTCTTAAGCTTGTCTTTCGTAACGTATTCATCAAACACAACAGGAGCATTGGCTGGCGCAAATGATCTATGGGGCATGTTGTAATAAACATTTCCCGCATTCCAGGATAGACTCTCTTTCTTCACCATGCCATGAGTAATTGTATGCCATGCCCTGATCCACTCTTCAGAAGCTGCGCTCGTTCCAAGATTATACGCACCAAACAGCCAGTCTTTCCAGTATAAGTATATGACTGTATCCTTTCCATTTTCCTCATAATCAACTGTGCAATAAACATTTTTTCCCTGTCCCCACTCCGTATCATCAAAACGAATAATTGCAATTTGCGGCTCAAAATCCCTGAATGTATATGGACGAGGATTGGCCGGCAAATATTCCTTTGCAAAACGCCTAAACACCTCGCCTCTTCTTTCTAGTCTTACCTGACCCTGGTTATCGATATAATAAAGAGCCCCTATATTTTCCACATAGGCTTTGTCTGCACCTGCCCAATAGGCAAACAGAAGATTAGCCCACAGTTCATCTTCCGAATGACCCGGAAACGTATTATAATGCCATAAATCAAGGCATGCCCATAATTCTTTATTGTATTGCAAACAGGCTCCCATTGCACATGCTGCCCAGACATTTGACCAGTTTTCCTTCATTTGTTTATATGCCGGAGTTATCCCCGCTCTGGCAAAGTTGTGAAAAAGGACAGGCCATACATGCTCTGTAAAGACACTTCTAGTTCCGAACTGCATGCACTCATCAACCAGCGATTTTGCTCCTTTATAAACAGCTTCATCAGCCGATTTAAAATCCAAACCACTGGTTTCAGCCAGACTTACAAGTTCAATCCCTGGATGACGCAAAGTAAGACTAAGATTTCTTGTAATCTGGCTATGTTCCAGTTCATCATACATGATTCCTAAAACTGAAGACGATTTATTTAATTCTTTCAGCACTTTTGGCGGGAACTTAAAAAGATGAAGATTCCCGGGTTGCTGGACCCAATCATGTCCTTCTGCATCTGGCATGGAGAGAGCCCAATTACCAGATTCGACATTAATAACCACTTTTAGGTTTTTTGCCTCAAAACTTTTGCCAAGTTCTTCCATTTTCTTGGCTTCTTCATCAATTGTTCCCTTTGGGCCTCGGAATTTGTATACTACAAAATCTACACCCAAAGAATCCATGGCTGAATAATTGAAAAACTCTCCTGGTTTTCTTTGATCTCCTGAATTATCAGCACCGATGTAAAAGTGCTTATTTCCAGGATTTAAGTTTTGTTTTCTGTTTTGCCCAGATAAAGAATCAGACAGAAAAATAACTATTAGTATAATTGAAAGAATTTTATTTAAATATCCCATCTTTTTTTATTTTTAATAACCCCATGTTGTTATTTAAAGCCGCTCAAATACTTGGCAATTCCCAACCTGGCTCATACTTCCTTTTCCATAGTTTCATTGCATCACTATCATTAATATATCCGGTTTGAGGATTAATATTCAAATTTCTGTTTAACCGGTAGGAAATATTTGCCAGATGACAAAGAAGAGTACTTTTAACTCCTTCAACGATTGGTGAATTTGGTTTAACCTTTCCTCGCACAGCATCAAAAAAATTAAGAACATGCTTAGTGGACAAATCACCACCACCTCCTAAAATATTACCTGCTTCGTTACCTTTCGATTTGCTTTCGTGCAACAACTTTCCTAAACGGTCATATACCTTAAAACCATCACGATCAATATAAACAGCACCTTCCGTCCCATAAATTATGGTTCCTCTCCCCGTTCCGTAAGTATTATAATTGTTCCGGCTTTTGCAATCCCAGCGAATCACTTTATCTCCCGGGAAATAAAAACTTGCCAGCATTGTATCATACATTGTCCAGCCATCATCAATAAAATGACGTTTTGTTGCATCAACACAGACCTTTATTGGATATTCCACCTTTAAAGCCCAACGTGCAATATCCAATTCATGCACCCCGTTATTTCCAATTTCCGCAGTACCATAATCCCAGCCATACCAATGCCAGTTATAATCCCAGGTATTATATGTATATGGTCTGCGGGGAGCGGGTCCCTGAAAAAGTTCCCAGTCAAGCCCTTCTGGTACAGGAGCAATTTGTTGGTTTGGAACTTCTCCTCTATCACT
>CAZIRN010000137.1:0-6671 GCA_964541495.1 uncultured Rikenella sp.
TATAGCCGATTTTGCAGGAATAGTGGCAGCAATATTTGTGGCTTATCTGTTCTTCGCAAAATAACCTTAAAGATTCTCTAAGGCAAGAGAGGAATATTTAATTGGATATAATTCATATCTATTTTCTAATAAAAAGAAATTCAATAAAAGATTTTAATGAAGAATTTAAATTTGGAGAATAATTTTTATTTTTGAAAACCGTTCAAGGAAGGCAGCTTTAATGAGGAATAGATCACTGATATTATTTTCCAGATATTTTTTCCTGATTGTTTTTCTTGGATTCTTTATAAGCAATACTTTTTTTGACCATGTTCATATATATGATGGAAATTTAATAGTTCATTCACATCCGTTTAAACATGGTGAGAATGGTAAACCATTACACACTCATCTCGATGGTGGTTATCTGTTGGTTTATCTTCTCAATACCTTACTTTCAAATGTTGTTTTAAGTATTTTTCTGTTTTATTTTTTTAATATTCTGGTTACCAGAATTTTCTCGCAGATATTAGTTAATAAGCCCACAGGCATTTTCAATTATGTTTTTCATTTGAGGGGGCCACCCTTTAATTAATCTTTATTGATACTCTTTTTTACTTTAGATTCAAAGAGCTTACCGGTAACAAGCTTAAATTGAATTTTTCCATTATTGCTAAATTTTAAATTAAATGAAAAATATCATAATCTCTGTATTTATTATATTTTTTCTTATGGGTTGTCATAGTTCTGAAAACACAGACAATTCTGCCAGTAATACTATTTCTGATACTCATTCAGGACAATACCGAAAACGCTTCAGAGGCTGGCATCAATCTTCAGAATTTAAAAATTTAATTATAAAAGGTGATACTGTTTATGTTCCTGAAGGTTCCAATATTATTTCAAAAATAAAATTGCAAACTGTAAAAACAGGAGATTGTTTCATGCAATTTACAACTACCGGGGTTGTCAAGCCTGTTTCAGGACATCTGGCTGAAGTATCGTCGCCATTCAGCGGGCGAATAGTTAAATCATTTGTTAAACTTGGACAGAAAGTATCGGTAGGCTCTCCATTATTTGAAGTGAGTTCATCGGAATACCTTGAAGCGGTGAAGATGTGTCTGCAGGCAAGACATGAAAGAGAAGTAGCGGAAAGAAACTATCTCCGTAAAAATGAACTTGCCGAATCTGGTATAATTTCAAAGAAGGAACTGGATGAGGCAAAACTGACGCTCGACCTGGCGGAAAAAGAATGTGAAAAAACAAATGCAATACTGAAAATTTATAATATTAATACCATTGAGGCAGATCTGGACCAGCCTTTAATCGTTAGAGCACCAATTTCGGGTGAAGTTGTCCGCAATGATATTACTGTTGGACAATATATTAAACCCGAATCAGAGCCTATTGTAACTATAGCTGATCTCGACAGAGTCTGGGTAGTTGCTCGTGTAAAGGAGAAAGAAATCGGTATGATTAACCCTGATGATGACACAGGTGTGTTTACTGAGAGTTTTCCTGGCAGGGAAATAAAAGGAAAAATAAAATATATAGGCAGTATACTGAGTGAGCAGACCCGTTCGGTGGATGTTTATGTTGAATGTGATAATCCTGAAAAAATTTTAAAGCCTGGAATGTTTGTTACAGTAAAATTTTCTCACAGAGTTTCAGATGCCATTCTTATACCTGCAAGTTCTGTATTACAGGATTTTGACAAAACCTATTTATTTGAGAAAATCGGCCCGTATTCTTTTGTAAGGAGAGAAATTACAGTTACTTCAAAAGAAGATATAAATATGCTTGTTCTTTCTGGACTCGAAGCAGGAAGGACTATTGTTACAGAAGGAGCAATTTATCTCCGATAAAATACATTACGATGCAAAAGTTATTCAGGTTTTCTATTCACAAAAGATTCTTAATTGCTACTATATTTCTTCTTCTGGCTGCAATGGGTGTTTATTCATGGTTTCAGCTGCCTGTTGATGCTTATCCTGATATAGCTGATGTTACAGTACAGGTTATTACCCAGGTCCCTGGCCTTGCTACTGAAGAGATAGAGCAACAGATTACCATACCTCTTGAACGTGAGCTGAATGGTTTGCCTGGCTTGCAAACCATGAGAAGCAAGAATATGTTCGGAATATCTTCTATTCTTCTTGTTTTCAAAGATGGTGTTGACGATTACTGGGCGCGTCAGAGAGTGCAGGAAAGGATTAGTGGTATAGAACTACCTTTTGGAGCAGAACCTGAGCTGAATCCACTTACATCACCGACGGGTGAGGTTTGTAGGTATATTGTCGAAGGATCAGGATACAGCCTGCGCGAATTGACCGATTTGCAGAAATGGGTGATTATACCCAGACTCAAACAGGTAATGGGTGTTGCTGATGTTCAGAATTTCGGAGGAATAACCACACAGTATCAGATTGAGATTGATCCTGAAAAACTCGAGAAGTATGATATTTCATTGAGTGATGTTACGGAAAGCATCAATAAAAATAATGCGAGTGCAGGGGGAAGTATGATTGATCGTGGGGATCTTGCCTATATAATAAGGGGAGTCGGTTTGATTAAGGATCTTGAAGATCTGGGTAAGATAGTCGTTAAGAGTGTTGATGGTATTCCAGTTTATTTAAGTGATCTCGGCACATTGAAGTATGGTAACTATGAAAGAAAGGGAATCTTCGGGTTCTCTGACAGAATGCGGGATTATAATGATTGCGTTGAAGGAATTGTGCAACTTTTACGATATGAAAATCCTTCAAGAGTGCTTGAAGAAGTTCATAAAGCTATTGATGAGCTCAATAATAAGGTATTGCCTGAAGGGGTGCATATTCATGTATTTCTCGATCGAACTGACCTTGTAAATGCCACCCTTCATACTGTTTCGCATACATTGCTTTTTGGAATTCTTCTGGTTGTCGGTGTTCTGATAATTTTTCTCGGCAGATTGAGAAGTGCACTTGTAATAGCCATCACAATACCTCTTTCAATGCTGATAGCATTTATTTTTATGCACTTCACAAATATAGAGGCTAACCTTCTTTCTCTCGGAGCTATTGATTTTGGAATAATTGTGGAAGGCTCAGTGGTTATTCTTGAAAATATTCTGAGGAAAAGGGAAGAAAATCCTGAAGAAGAATTGCAGCCTGAAGATATTGTGAAGCGTTGTGTTGAGCTAGGCAAGCCTATTTTCTTCTCAATGCTCATCATAATAATGGCTTATCTTCCTCTTTTTGCATTTGAAAGAGTTGAAAAAAAGATGTTTGCTCCAATGGCATATACAGTAGGTTTTGCCATTCTCGGAGCCCTGGCAGTTGCTTTGATCCTCATCCCCGGCCTCGCATTTGTTATTTATCGAAAGCCGCAGAGAGTTTTTCATAATAAACCGCTTGAAAAGCTCACTGACATATATTACAGGTTTAACGTGAAAATTCTTCATAAACCCGGTAGAGTATTTTTACCTCTTGGACTTATATTGTTATTTACAGTAATACTTTCTTTTACAGTAGGTAAAGACTTTTTGCCCACACTCGATGAAGGCTCATTATGGCTTCAGGTACAGATGCCTGCCGGGATTTCATTAAATAAAGCAAAAGAAATGGCTGATACGTTGAGGTCACATATACTCAGATACGAAGAAGTAAAATACGTTATGACACAGGTAGGAAGGGATGACCAGGGAGCAGATCCTTTTACAACTTCACATATGGAGTGCGGAGTAGGGCTTATACCTTATAAATACTGGAGGAAAGGAAGGAAAAAGCCGGATCTTATCAGGGATTTGACAGAAGATCTGTCGAAGTTACCGGGTTATAGCATCGGAATATCCCAGCCAATCATAGATATGGTTATGGATCAGATAGCAGGTTCCCACAGCGACCTTGCCATTAAGTTATTCGGGGAAAATCTCGATGAAGCGCGGAGAATCGCTGAAGATATTGTAAATGTCGTTAAAGACATAAGAGGTGCAGGCGATGTCAGTATTGAACAGGAACCTCCGTTACCACAGTTGCAGATTCATGCCAGCCGCGACAAAATTGCCCTTTATGGTTTAAATGTCTCAGATGTAGCTGATCTTATTGAAATTGCAATTGGGGGCAAAGCAGTATCGCAGGTATTCATAGGAAATAAAGTATATGATATTATCTGTCGTTATAATGAACAATCGCGCAACACTCCGGAAAAAATCGGTTCTTTGTTGCTTACATCCAGCACAGGCGCCAGAATTCTGTTATCCCAGGTTGCTGAAATAAAAACAAGCACAGGTCCGGGAATAATTAATCGTGAAGAAAACCGCAGATTCCTGACTGTTAGAATTAATATGCGGAACCGCGATATCACCTCATTTTATAAAGAAGCAGAAAGAGCTATTGAAAAAAATGTGAAGTATAACCATAGTGAATTTTTACTAAAATGGAGCGGTCAGTTCGACAATCAGAAAAGGGCTTTTTCACGTCTTATTCTTATTGTACCGCTTTCTCTTGCATTGATGTTTATCTTGCTTCTCTCGAATTTTAGAAACTTCCGTCAGGCATGGCTTCAGATGGCAACTTTGCCTTTCCCTGTTTTTGGAGGAATGGTTGCTTTAAATGTTGCAGGAATGAGTTTCAATGTCTCTTCGGCAGTGGGTTTTATTGCACTTTTTGGGATTTTTACGATGAATGGCGTTTTAATGATTTCCCATATCAATCATCTCAGGGAAAAAGGGTATGAGCTGAAAGATGCTGTAGCAAAGGGTGCAACTCATCGCTTTCGTCAGATACTTATGACTTCAACTGTTGCAATTCTCGGACTTGTGCCTGCTTCACTTTCAACAAATATTGGTTCAGATGTGCAGCGTCCACTGGCAACAGTTATTGTTTATGGACTTGCATTCGGATCTATAATAACTCTTTCAGTGCTTCCTGCACTTTACTATATGGTTGAAAGGAGAGTTTTAAGCAAGAAAAGAGCAGATAATTAAAATAATATGACAGGAATTTTAAGATTTTCGATTCTTTTTCTGCTGTTTGATTTTGCAAACTTTACTATTTCATTTTCACAGCAGGAAATTAACTATAAGAAAAATCCCGTAACTTTTAGCCAGTACCTGTCTGGTGTCGTAAAGGGAAATATGGGCTACATTGCTGCCATGTTCGATATAAGTATAACAGAGGCAGAACTAAAGGCTTCAAAAGTATTTCCCGATCCTGAAATTTCAATCTTATATTCAAATAATGAAGATAGAAAACTCCGGATGGGACAATCGGTTGAAACGGGTATAATCTATCAGGTTAATCTTGGGAACAAACGCATGGCAGGTATGGAACTTGCCAGAACCAGGTACGAATTATCTCAATTGGTACTTGAAGCCTATTTTCAGAATCTGAGGGCCGACGCAGCTATAAGCTATTTTGAATGCGTACGGGATCAGAAAATCTATATGCTGCAGGAAGAAATCTATAAACAATTATCTGAACTAGCTAAAGCCGACAGTTTAAGGTTAATCGCCGGAGAAGCAACCGTTCTGGATGCTTTGCAATCTTCACTTGAAGCGCGGTTACAGAAATTGAATGTTCTTCAAAGTTTTAGCAATTTCCAGAATTCACTGTTAACATTGAGAGTTCTCCAGGGGAAAAAGTTATCGGATACACTCGATATACCTATAGACACTTTCCCCTTCAAGCAATTGAGTGTGAATCTTAACGATCTCATTAACAATGCGGTTAAGAAAAGGGCAGACCTGCTTGTCGCAATAAAAAACAAAGAAGTAGCTGAAAAGAATCTTAATCTTTTGAAAGCCAACAGAGCCTTTGAATTCAGCCTTGAAACCGGATACTCATATAATTCGATTTCAAAAAATGAAATTGCACCGGCACCTGCCTATAATTCACTAAGTGCTGGCATATCTTTTCCTGTGAAATTTTCAAACTTTAACAGAGGTCCTTTGCAAGCCGCTGAATTTGTAATAAAACAAAGCCAGATATATTACGAAGAAGCCGAATTGCAAATAATTTCAGAAGTTATTAAAGCTTATAACGATTTTATTACACAGAGCAAAACGGTTGAGAATTATAAACTCGGGCTCATTGAAGATGCCGGAAGAGTACTTCAGGGAAGGATTTATTCATATCAGCGCGGAGAGAGTGGTCTTATAGATGTACTGAATGCCCAGCGCACTTACATAGAACTGCAGCTTAACTATCTGGATGCATTATTCCAGTATACCCGGGCACTTATTGAACTCGAAAGAGCTGCAGGTATATGGGATATTTCTTAATAGATTCAGTCAGCTCCCACATACATACCATCCGTCGCTTTCAAGGTCATGCTTAAGAATAAATGTTTCTCCGCTGCTGGTCACCACCCTGAAATAATTTGTTACCGGAAAATCAGGATTAAGGTCCCCCTGGTACCACCTGTCAATAACTTCTTTAACCTCGTATCTGTTGTTGTTAAAATAAAATGCTCCTGGATATTCATCAGCCCTGTATCCTGAATAACATTCAACCGCAACAGGAATAAATTTCATCATATCAATGCATCAACCACATCGTTCATCAGCTTAAGTGTCCCCTCTACAGGGTCGCCGCCGGCTTCATACTCAAGCGAAATCCAGCCTTTGTATCCGTATTTGTTCAGAATGCTCACACATTTTGCAATATCAACATCGGGGAACCGTGTCCAGCGTTTCGCGTGAATCATCGTTG
>CAZIRN010000138.1:0-6626 GCA_964541495.1 uncultured Rikenella sp.
TAACGTAAAATATTCAGTGGAGAATTTCCGTGTTGAACAGAAAACCGACTATGAGAAACTTATAGTTGAAATTGAAACTGACGGTTCAATCCATCCGAAAGATGCACTAAAAGAAGCTGCAAAAATTCTGATATATCATTTTATGCTCTTTTCCGACGAAAAGATTACTATTGATGCTGATGAAAAACTAACCAGCCAGGAATTCGACGAGGAAATGCTGCGTATGCGACAACTTCTTAAAACAAAACTCGTTGATCTCGATCTTTCGGTAAGAGCACTCAATTGTCTCAAAGCTGCTGAAGTTGAAACGCTCGGTGACCTGGTCAAATATAACAGGAATGATCTTCTTAAGTTCAGGAATTTTGGAAAGAAATCACTCATAGAGCTTGATGAGTTGCTTGAATCCATGGACCTTTCTTTCGGAATGGATGTCAGCAAGTACAAGCTTGATATAGACTAATTTGAATTGATAAGAACATTTTACAATGCGACACCAGAGAGTAGTTAATCATTTAAGCCGGACAAGTTCTCACAGGAAAGCTTTGCTTGCAAAACTTGCGACATCTCTTATTATGCATAAAAGGATAAGGACAACCACAGCTAAAGCAAAGGCTTTGCGAACTTATGTCGAGCCGCTTATTACAAAATCGAAGGAAGACTCGACACACTCAAGAAGAGTAGTTTTCCGTTACCTTCAGAATAAACAGGCAGTGTCCGAACTTTTCCGGGAAATTTCTCCAAAAATAGCCGATAGACCCGGCGGCTATACCCGCATCCTCAAAACCGGAAACAGAATCGGAGATAATGCCGAGATGTGCTTTATTGAACTTGTTGATTTTAACGAGACAATGCTTGCCTTGGAAACAAAAACAAAAACTACGGGCAGAAGAAGAAGATCGACAAGGAAAAAAGGCCCGGCTGAAAAGCCTCTTGGCATGACTGAAGAAACTTCTGTTTTACCTTCTGCAGAAACAGAAATTACTGAGAAGGAAGATAATAAAACGAACCGGCCGGAACAGGCTCAGGATAAGGCTTCTCAGGAAGAAAAAAAGGAACCTGAAAATATCTGATTATCCTATCTTATAATAATTTCAGAAGTTATCAACAATTGTTGATAACTTCTGTTTATATCAGGTTTACAATAAGACCATGAAAAATTTTTATTATAACATTTCTTTTATTACTTTTGATATATCAGGTGAGCGATAAAAGGCTGCTCAAAAAATGTGGAACCGTAAAAGAGGTTCTTAAATGAATCTCCAAACGGCTCGAACAAACCTCCGGGTTTGCACATCAGAGAGCCGAAGCCTGAACTAAGCAACATCTATAAGAAGTTGCCGATGTTTAGTAAGTCGCGAAAGCCGGAAACGTTCTTTCAGCGACCAGGTCACAGGGCTACAGGAAAAAAGGACTTCGGTCCTCTTAAATCTGTAAACCGCTCTTCCCTCCGGGGTTGGGCAGCGAATGCCTGAATGACGCTTCGTCCCGGAATTCCGCCTTGAGCGGAAGAACGGACGGCCTGAAGGTAAAGCCTTAAAAAGCTATACCGGAAGGCTCAGGGTTGCCAAAACAGATCGTAAGACCTGCAAGGCAGCCGGCCATAATAACAGTAGCCTGACGCCGTAAGTGGCTTCGGCTGCAAACGGTGAATGGGAACTACTCCAAGGAATAGTTCCCATTACTGTTTTATACCCCTAATAACCAGAACGACTTAATGGTTCAGCCTTTTGCCTTGTACCTTGTACCTTAATAATCTTCCTATCTTTATACCGGCTTTAAAAATAAAGAAATGGCATGGACAGGTATTAAAGAATTTGTCGAAGCACTCGACCAAAAAAGAGAACTACAAAGAATATCTGAGTTTGTAAATCCGATTCTTGAAATTACTGAATTTGCCGACAGAGTTGTAAAAAACAACGGTCCCGCATTATTATTCGAAAATAACGACTCGGAGTTCCCTGTTCTTATAAATGCTTTTGCCTCAGAAGAGAGAATGGCAATAGCCTGCTCGAGAAAAACATTCGTTGAAATACCGGATGCAATAGAAAAATTACTGGAGAATATTTTGTTGCCCAGACAAAATTTTATGGAAAAGATTGCTGGTGCACCCGGCTTAATAAGACTTGCAAACTTACTACCTTCAAAACAACGTTGTAGAGGCAGATGCCAGAATATTATTCTAAGAAATCCCGACCTTGGTATTCTACCGGTACTGAAATGCTGGCCTCATGACGGTGGACGTTACATCACTCTTCCTATAGTCCATACTTGCCATCCCGAGACGCGCATGACAAATGCAGGAATGTACAGGATGCAAATACTCGACAGTAAAACTACAGCAATGCACTGGCAGATGCACAAGACAGGAACAAATCACTTCGAAGCATGGAAAAAAGCCGGAAAAATAATGCCCGTATCGGTTATACTCGGAGGTGACCCGGTATATACATACGCCGCAACAGCCCCACTGCCTGAAAATATTGATGAATATATCCTTGCCGGACTTTTGAGAATGAAAAAGGTAAAAATGGTAAAATGTATTACAAACGATATCTGTGTGCCGGAGGATGCCGATTTCGTTATCGAAGGTTTTATAGACCCGTCGGAACCACCGGTCACAGAAGGACCATTCGGAGACCATACCGGATTCTATTCCCTCGAAGGTTTATACCCGAAGTTCCATATCACATGCATAACTCATTCGAAAAATGCAATCTATCCGGCCACTATCACAGGCATTCCTCCTATGGAAGATGCATGGTTTACGAAAACAACCGAAAGAATATTCCTGAAACCATTGAAAATGACTATTCTGCCTGAAATCGAGGATTTGCATCTCCCCCCTGCCGGTGTGGCACATAATCTGGCAATAGTAAAAATTTATAAGAAATTTCCCGGGCAGGGACTTAAAGTGATAAACTCCATCTTCGGGGCAGGGCAGTTGATGTTTACAAAATACATTATCGTGGTAAGCGGCGATGTTGATATAAGAGACTATAAAATGGTTGCACTTCAACTGTTCATGAACGCCAGCTTCAAAAATGATGTTGTGTTCTGCAATGGACCGCTCGATGTGCTCGACCATTCATGCGAAACGGAAGCTTACGGAAGCAAAATGGGCATTGACGCAACGGTTAAAATGCCACAGGAAATAAAGTCCAAAGATGAATATACTAACCCGGATTCTTACCTGAAATACTTAAACTTACTTGTTGAAAAAGGAGTAATTAAAGGGTATAAGGTAATTTCAGATGAATTAAAACTTCCGGTTCTTTTAATTTCGATAAAAAGAATAAACGAAATAACTAATGCCGCAGAAGTAACTGCCCGACTTATAGAAACAGAGGCAGGTAAATTCTTCAGGCTTATCCTTGCTGTTGACGAGGAAGTTGACTTAAATGATTATTTCATGGTCGCGTGGTATTTCATGGCAAACTCGAGTCCTGCAAGAGATACTCATTATATTTCTGACACGTCAATTCTGATTGACGGAACGAATAAAGCTTTCAGCCCCACAGGTTTCCCCCGGCCCTGGCCCGATATTGTCTGCTCAGATGAAAAAACAATAACTGATGTTGACAATAAGTGGCGCCGCTGCATGCCTGGCGAGTTCATTTCTTCTCCCTCACTCAAATACAAAGTGTTAAGACGAGGAAACTCGGCAAACATCGGTACTTAAAGAGGGGTTAAACTTTTGTAAGTAATTTGCAAATATTTGAATAAGTGTATTGAATACATTTATTCAAATATTTCCGCAATGTTTCTTTATTAAATTACCTTTAACTACACAGTGGAGATATTTCGTGAAATAATAAATTTCCTTTGTGTATGAAATTATAATGCTGAGGCGCTTCCGGAAGGTAAGTTTCAAAGTTGAGTCTAAAGATGTTTTTTAATTATTTCGATAAGGGCCGAAGGCTGGAAAGGTTTACTGATATAATCGTCCATGCCGGATGAAAGACATCTTTCTTTATCTCCCAGCATAGCATTTGCAGTAATGGCAATAATCGGTACATGTTTACCGGTATTGGCTTCAAATTCTCTTATCTTTTCAGCAGCAATAAGTCCGCTCATTACCGGCATCTGAATATCCATGAGTATAACGTCATAATTTGAGCTAAGAAATTTATCGAGTGCCTCTCTGCCGTTTGAAGCTGTATCTATCAAATTCACAAGAGGCTTTAATGTTAACATGGTTATTTTCTGATTTATCTGATTGTCTTCAACAAGTAAGATATTTGCCTCCTTAAGTTCTTTCCCTGGTTTTTCCAGAGTTCTGAAAGCTTTGAATTCCGGGTATAAAATTTGTTTTTTTTCACCCTGGGCGATGTTGAGAAATGGCAGAGTAAAAGCAAGAACCGAGTAATCGGCACCTGATTCCTTGCTGTAATGGCCGCCTGCTCCTGTTACTAATTTTGCTGTGTGCTTACCGATATTACTTTCATAGTCAATAAGCACAATATTCTTATCTGTCTGAATTCTGAAATTTAAAATACTCTCTTTTTCAGTCTCTCTCTCTTTACTTAAACTTATAGTAACTTTAGTCTTTGTTTCTTTACTCTGAGAGTTAATTATATTAAAGAGATCCAGAAAAATCTGCTTGAGTATAATAGGATCTCCAGTTACTTCAAAATGGTTGATTCCATTTTTGTTGAGAATAAAATCAATGTTTGAAGGATCCTTAAGTTTAAATAAATCTATTGTATTCTGTATTGTGGAAAAGATATTGAACCGTATTTTTTTTCTTCCTTCATAGCTGATACCAGCGCTCAGCATTGTAAGATCATTAACTGTGTCTACCATGTTTTTGGTTGAAGCCACAAGCGTCTCAATCAGTTCTTTCTGTTTTTTCTCCAGGTCCGAATCAATAAGCATTTCGCTAATAACCACAAGGTTGTTGAGAGGTTCTCTTATCCTGTGTGAGAAATCGGTTATCACATCATCTTTCTTTCCTATTGATTCCGATGTTTCATAAAGTTTATCCGATAACTCATTAAGAAGATTAAACAATTTCCGGAAAAGTACCAGGCCAAGTATACATGCCGCAATAATAAAAATACCTGCTATCAGGTTGAGATGCACCGAGATCAGAATAATTGCCACAATAAGAAGAAAAAGAATACCGATTGAAATTCTTTCGATTAAATTTCTGTCCGATTCAAATGCAGTTTTTCCATTGTTATTAACTACCTCGCCGGTATTCAAAATTATTTTCTTCATTGAGTTCACAATTCTTTTGTAAAAATAGAAATAAATTAAAGAAATATCAGGAAATATCCCTTTTCTCTAAAGGAAAGCATTATTTATTTAATAAAAGGATTATTCACAAAAAATTATTACATTTAACTTCAGTTTAAATCCTGAAAAACATTAAATATTCGGTATAATTTTTGATTAAGATTTCACGAAAGGGGAAAAAGAATATATTGAATATGAAAAGGATGATTGGCAATAAGAAATTTTTAGTAATAGAATTCGGTGCGATATTCATTATCCTCTCCCTTCTTGCTTCAGGGCAGGAACAAAGCGGGACGGTGAAATATACGCTTAATTTCAGGTTTAAAGACGGCATTTACCTTAACTTTGACCAGGTTAAGACTAATAGTCCTGTGCCTAAATCAAAACTGCTTACCTCAGCTGATTATAACGACAGGGATTTTTTCAACAAGGTTTTTGCATCGGAAAAAATTTATTTCTACGATGAGATGGGTGTAAGACAGGAAGTAAAAAAAGAGGATATCTGGGGATATGCCCGCAACGGTATTTTATATGTAATGATTCAGGGTAATTTTAACAGAATAACTTTTGTTGGAAACATCTGCCATTTTGTTGCAGATGTGACAACTTACGACAACAGATATGACTATTATTCACCCTACTATGGATATTATGACCCTTATTATTACCCTTACAGCTATTACGGAGGCTATTATCCTTACGGAATGTATTATTCACCTTATTACAGACCTTATAATACGGCGCGAAATGAACTCAGACAGTATATCATAGACTTTGAAACAGGAAAAATACTCGAATTTACAGTTGAAAATGTCAAACTGCTCATTATGAAAGACCCTGAATTATATGAGGAATTTGTTAAATTGCCGAAGAAAAAACAAAAGGAACTTATGTTTGTATATGTAAGGAAATTCAATGAAAGGAATCCTTTATATTTACCTGAAAAATAAAATTTCCTTACATGAAAAAAATCGTTCTGTTCATACTTTTTAGTTTTATTGCCTCAGGCTTGAAGCCTCAGGCTCCTTTCCCGTCTGCCGAAGAAATCGGACAGTTTATGAAGTCAAAAACATGCGTCGTCCTGGAAGATGACCCGTTTTCAGCATGGAACTCATTTATTAAGAAAGCTGTCAATTCTTTCTGGACTATTACACCATTCGAGTTCATCAATATTACCGAATTCAATAAAAGACGAACTGACCCTGCATATTCATTTATTGTGCTCACACAGACTCACTTCGAAAAAGATAAGACAGGCGGACTTTTTAATTTTATTAACCTTATTCAGGGCAAAAGGGTAGGCGACCTGAGCGATAACCCCGAAATATGCGCCGTTCCTCTTTCGTTTGCAGGCGAGGACGACATAGAGTATGGCTATAAGCTCGGAT
>CAZIRN010000139.1:0-6503 GCA_964541495.1 uncultured Rikenella sp.
TCTTCTCTCAGAACAGGTCCTTCGTCTTCATCTGTAGAAAGAGTGAACTTCGAGACTTTGCTGCTTGTTTTATTCTCTGGTGTGCCAAGTATCAGGTTTTTGCGTACATAAGCCGGCACTTCTTCAAATGTTTCTATATTGTCTTTTATGCTCTGACCTGACAATCCTTCTTTCTTAAGCATGTCTTGCATGTGTTTTACTTTCTGAAGAGTTAATTCAGATTTCAACTTATCATCTTTCCCTGTCTGCTTTGTCTTTTGCTTTGAAGAGGAATCCTGTAGTCCAAAGTCTATTTCTCCTTGTAAATCGTCCTCAATACTTGATATCACACTTTTTTTTGATTTATTATGAACTGAAAAAACATTTTTAGATTCTTCAGTAATTACCTTTACCTGCTCTTCCGTCCTGGTTGAAGAAAGCGGCAGTATTTCAGGTCTGGGCGGTCTATAAGGCTGGAAGATGCTGTTGGCTTCAAATCCTGTTGCAATGACAGTAACACTTATCTCCTCCTTAATTGAAGGATCTCTTGATAGACCTCTTATTATAAGTGCATCATCTGAAGCCACTTCATATAGATAATCGGTTATTTCGCCCAGTTCGTCCATTGTAAGTTCATATTCCCCGCATCCGGTCATAATGTTTATGAGTATGCTTTTTGCTCCTGTTATATCATTCGAGTTTAACAGAGGCGAAGATAGTGCATTTTCGATTGCCTTTATAGCTCTTTCGCTGCCTGTGGCCGAACCCATACCCATAAGTGCAACGCCCGAATCTTTCATTACGGTTTCGACATCCGCAAAATCAACGTTTATATAACCTGTTACGGTGATTATTTCAGCTATACCTTTTACGGCAGTTGTAAGCACGTCGTCGGCTTTTGCAAAAGCTGCCGAAACAGGCAAGTCACCGTATATCTCCCTTAATTTCTCATTGTTGATTACAAGCAGTGAATCAACATAGTCTTTTAGTTCATTTATTCCATCAACCGCATGTTTTATCCTTATTTTTCCTTCAGACTTAAAGGGTATTGTAACGACGGCTATAGTAAGATAGCCAGCATCTCTGCATGCCTTGGCAATAACGGGTGCCGCTCCTGTACCTGTTCCACCACCCATACCTGTAGTGATAAAGACCATTTTTGTATTTCCCGAAAGGGCCTTCATTATGTCGTCGATATTTTCGATGGCAGCCTGTCTGCCAATCTCCGGCTTGCTTCCGGCGCCCCTGCCCTCGGTAAGCGATTCCCCTATTTGCACTTTCACAGGAACAGGGCTTTTTACAAGCGCCTGATGGTCGGTATTGCAGATAACAAAATTCACATCGCGTATCCCTTTTTCATACATGTGATTGACGGCATTGTTTCCGCCTCCTCCAATGCCAAGAACTTTTATTATAGACGACCTCTCGACAGGCAAATCGAAATTCATAATTTCTTCAACCATAGAGAATTTTTTTAATAGTTGATTCTATTCTAATAAAACTATATAAAGCTTCTTAGTTAATATTCTGGTCCTCAATTTCAAACATCCTTGAAAGAAGCGCCTTCAGCTTATCGGTCAGCGAAACCCTTTCTTCATGCTGGCCGCTTTCGACAGTTTCCATACCGTTCTCATCCAACTCGTCGTTTGAAAGGTTTGCATTTTCAGATTTCACAAATTCATCTTTTTTACCTGCCGTAAATTTTTTATGATAAGTATCAAGGAACTCAAATCCTTTCATAATAAGTCCGACGCTTGTTGCATACATCGGTTGGTTTATTTCATCTTTCCCTGGCCCTGCAAGGTGTTCGTTAGGAAGACCCACTCTGACATCCATGCCGGTTTTGAATTGTATAAGCTGAGGAAGATGCTTCAGCATTGCCCCTCCTCCGGTTATTACCATTCCTGCGGCCAGTTTATCGGCATATCCCGAATTCTGGATCTCGAAGATTATAGCATCAATTATCTCTTCCATTCTCGACTGTATGATATAAGCAAGGCTTTTAAACGATATCTCTTTAGGGTCTCGGCCGCTGATACCCGGTATTGAAACTACTTTGTCGTCGGGAGCCAGATCACCCAGTGCCGAGCCGTATTGTATCTTGAGCTGTTCGGCATAACGATGCAGGATACCACAACCCTCTTTTATATCGTTAGTGATTACATTGCCTCCGAAAGGAATGACAGCAGTATGCCTGATAATATTATCGTAGAAAACTGCAATGTCGGTTGTGCCGCCGCCTATATCAACAAGTGCCACTCCTGCTTCTTTCTCATCGTCAGTGAGACATGCATCGGATGAGGCAAGCGGTTCGAGTATCATATCCTTCACTGTAAGGCCGGCCTTTCGCACACATTTTTCGATGTTTCTGGCCGCCGCCACCTGTCCTATGACTATATGAAAATTGGCTTCGAGCCTGCGGCCACACATACCTATGGGACTCTTTACTCCTGTCTCATTATCCACGATGAAATTCTGTGGAATTACATGGATTATCTCCTCGCCGATATCAATATGAATTTTGTGCATATCTTCTATCAGCCGGAACACTTCATCCTTTGTAATTTCATCATCGTAATTGTCGCGCATGATATAACCCCTGCTTTTCATACTCTTGATATGTTGCCCGGCAATCCCGACAAAAACCTCGGAAAAATCTATTCCGGAGCGCTTCTTAACATCCTCCACTGTTGTGGAGATGGCATTGACCGTTTCTTCGATGTTAAGTACAACGCCCTTTTTAACTCCATGGGAAGGTGTGCGGCTTAATCCGAGTATCTCGATCCTGCCGCTTTCATTCCTCGTACCGACAATCGACACAATCTTTGTGGTTCCAATGTCTATTGCTGCTACATATTCTTCCTTTCTGTTCATAGCTTTGAAATATAAATTTTACTGTTTCTTATTACATACTATCTGGTTTTTGAATTCAAGGTTTATACGCTTATATGCATTCCATCCTGCAAGAGGCAGGATTTTAAGATAAAAGGCTTCGAGGTTTTCAAGTTTTTCTACATAATTATCAATCGTTCCGAGATGAATAATATGGCTTCCTGTACGTGGAATCATATCTATCTCACCTTTTTCATCAACCCATAACTGGTCAATCTGAGCCGACCAGTATCTGTCGTTTCGTATATAATTTACAAGAATGAAAATGTCTCTGAGTACCTGGTTTTTTGCCCCTGTGTCGAGTATGCTCAATCCGTCGAGTACAGGCCGGTTTAAGACCACATGCCCGCTAACTACATGAAGCCTTGGGGTGTACAATTTTCTTTTTCTTATAAGAATTCCCTCATCATCAATAAAATAATCACCCTCTTCTGTGATAATTCTCATTATCGGAGCTCTTTGCCTGATAAACACACATATACTGCCGTTGATTGTAAAATATACTTCCGCAGTTTTTATCTCACGCCTTTCTTTTATCCGTGTTTCAATATCGCATAATCTGATATCACTTATTCTTGAGCCCGCAAGGGAAGGAACAACATTCCTGACAATATTCAATATTTCATTTTCAGTAATCAGATTATTTTCAGGGGAATCGGCGATGTCGATGATAATATTCCGGCAACGTATTTCATCAATCAGGCTCGTAAAATATGCAGGAGCAGCAATCAAATATGCGGCTGTAAATGAAATCAATATTTTTCCTGCAATTTTCATTTTCCTGTGAAACGTTTAATAGCATTTTCGATCGGTTCCACAAGCCGGTCTATATCGCCAGCGCCTATTGTAAGCAACACATCTATTTTGTTAAAATCAAGTGCCGAAGGGATATCCTTCATTTCAAACAGTTGTTTGTTTTCCAGCTTCATCTTTTGAAGAATCATAGATGAGTCAACACCTTGTATAGGTTTTTCCCGTGCCGGATATATCGGCAGAAGAATCACTTCATCGAGTGTGTCGAGTATTGCGGCAAATCTATCGGCATGGTCTCTTGTGCGCGAATAAAGATGCGGCTGAAAAATGGCCGTTATTTTCCTGCCTCCAAAATGTTCCCTTACTGCTGTAATAAATGCCCTTATCTCTTCAGGGTGATGGGCATAATCATCAATATAGACAAGATGAGGAGAACTAAATCGTACATCGAATCTTCTTCTGACGCCTTTAAATGTTTCGAGAGCTTTTCTTATTTCGTCACTCTGTACTCCGCAAAGAATGCCGATTGCCGAGGCTGCAGTAGCATTTTCGATGTTCATCTTCCCGGGGAAAGGATAACGAAGATTCGATATTGTTTCTTTTGGAGTGGCAAGGTCGAAAACATAAAAATCATTTTCTCTGTGAAAATTCTGAATTCTGAAATCAGAATCCGCTGAAAATCCATATACAAAAGATTCTATTCCGTCAGGGACAATGATCCTGTCGGTTATTTTTTCGTTTATAATTAATTTTCCTCCCGGCCTTATCTTTGTGCAAAACTCATTATATGCATCAAGCATTGACTGATAAGAACCATAAACGTCAAGATGATCTGCATCGGTCGCAGTTATCAAAGCAATAAACGGAGAAAGCCTGTGAAACGACCTGTCGTATTCATCGGCTTCGATAACTGTAAATCTGCTTTCTGAAAGCATAAAGTTAGTGTTATAGTTCTTCGAGATTCCACCTAAAAAGGCAGAACATCCGGGACCGGAGTTTCGAAGGATATGAGAGGTAAGGGTGGAAATCGATGTCTTCCCGTGAGTTCCTGCCACAGCTATTGTATCGGTAGCACGGGATATCTCTCCCAATACTTCCGACCTTTTCAATACAGCATAACCTTCTTTTCTGAAAAATTCCATAATCCTGCTTTCCGGAGGAATAGCAGGCGTATAAACAACCAGAAGTCTGCTTTTCACCGACGGGTTTCTGAAAAGAGCCGGAATTGTATCAGGATTATCAGAATATGAAATTGAACAACCTTCTTTCTCCAATTCTTGTGTCAGTTTGCTTTCAGTGCGGTCGTAACCGGCAACAATCAATCCTCGCGATATAAAATAACGTGCAAGGGCGCTCATGCCTATACCACCTATGCCGACCAGATAAACACCGGAATGTTTTTCAAAATCAATCATATACCCGTTAGCTTTAATATTTCCCTTGCGATCATTATATCTGAATCAACCATTGCCAGGCTTCTTATATTTTCGGAAAGTCTTTTTCTTTTGCCCTCGTCGTTAATAAGAGAAAACAATTCCGGTAAAAGTCTGGTTCCCACTTCACTGTCTTTAATCACTATGGCCGCATCTTTAACAGCCAGCGCCATAGCATTTTTTGTCTGATGGTCTTCTGCTACATTAGGCGAAGGAATAAGCACAACTGGTTTACCTGCAATGCATAGCTCGGAAATTGTGCCTGCTCCTGCCCTCGAAACAATTATATCGGATGCCGAATATGCAAGATCCATCCTGTCGATAAATGCCATAACAGTGACATTCCATGCCTGAGTCACTGAAACAAGGGCATTTACATTTTCAAAATAATATTTGCCTGTCTGCCATATCCATCTTACGCCCGAAGCAATGATTTTTTCGATATTGTCCGACAGGCATTTATTTATACTTCCCGCTCCCAGTGAGCCTCCGAGGACAAGTATCACAGGTTCTTTCGCGGAAATGCCAAAATACTTCAGAGCTTCATTCTTATTGCTCTGAGTACTGTTCGGTTTCAACCTTACAGGATTGCCAGTCTTTATGATTTTCGATGCCGGGAAATATTTCTCCATTCCGTCATAAGCAACACAGATAATAGAAGCTTTTTTAGCAAGCATCCTGTTTGCAATCCCGGCGAAACTGTTCTGTTCCTGAATAATAACAGGTATTTTAAGAGCGGAGGCCCTCATAAGTACAGGAACGCTGGCATATCCTCCTACTCCCACGACAGCATCAGGTTTGAAATCTTTCAGTATCCTCGAGGCAATCTTCAGGCTTTTCATATACCTGATAAAAACGTTGATATTTTTCAGTGGATTTTTTCTCTTTAGTCCGGCAACCGGCAAGCCAACAATATTATATCCTGCGGCAGGCACCTTTTCCATTTCGAGTCTTCCTTCGGCGCCCACAAAAAGAATTTCAATATCCGGCTGCAATTTTCTGAGGGCATTGGCAACAGATATTGCAGGGAAGACATGCCCCCCTGTACCTCCGCCGCTGATTATTACTCTCTTATGCATTTGCCGGTTCATATATCTTATCTTCCATATCAATTTCTTCTTCCGCCGGAAGTTCTTCGTTTTTTATTCTTGCATTAACCACCCTGCTCACACTCAATATAGCTCCTATGCTGAAGCTCATAACAAGCACCGAAGTACGTCCCCAGCTTATCATCGGAAGAGTCTGCCCTGTAACGGGCAAAAGACCGGAGGCAACAAGCATGTTAATCATTGCCTGCATCACTATCATCAACGTAAGCCCGATAACCAGAAAAGCAGGGAAGGCGGTTTCACATTTTCTTGCTATTGCTATTCCTCTGAACAGCAAAATCATATAAGCCAGAATTAATGGAAGAGCGCCGAAAAGAAGTCCATATTCTTCTATTAT
>CAZIRN010000140.1:0-6487 GCA_964541495.1 uncultured Rikenella sp.
GCAGGTGTGAATGTTGTTGTAAAAGGTACGACTACAGGCACGATGACTGATGCAGCAGGAAATTACTCATTAAATGTGCCTGACAAAAATGCGACACTGGTATTTTCATTCGTAGGATACACTACTCAGGAGATTCCACTGGCAGGCAGGTCGAGTTTAAATGTTTCTCTTGTAAGTGAGGCAGTAGGACTTGAGGAGGTTGTGGTTATAGGGTATGGAACAGCTAAAAAAAGCGATTTAACTGGCTCTTTATCACAGGTTAAAAGTAAAGAAATTAATGCTTTTCCCTCAACAAATGTTTTACAGGCCTTAACAGGTAGATCATCAGGTGTTCAGGTTATGCAATCTACTGGTGCTCCTGGAGCGTCAGTAAGCATAAGAATTAGAGGAATAAACTCAATCCAAGGGAGTAACGAACCATTGTTTGTAGTTGACGGATTCCCTGTTAATAATTCAACTGCCATTAATAATTCAGAAATTGAAAGTATTGAGATTCTTAAAGATGCATCATCAACTGCCATTTTTGGGTCACGTGGTGCAAATGGGGTAGTTCTGATTACAACTAAAAAAGGTAAAGCAGGAAGTAATGTCATTGATTTTGAATCTAGTTACAGCTCACAATCACTTATAAGAAAGTTAGACTTAATGAATGCAAAGGAATATGCAACATTATACAATAAAAAAGCTATTAATGACGGTGTGACTCCATATTTTACAGAAAATGAAATAAATAATTTTGGAACCGGATTTGATTGGCAAGATTTTATTTATAGGACTGCACCAATTTTTACAACATCTTTAAATGTAAATGGTGGTAATGATAAAACAAAATTTTCTATTTCCGGTAGCGTATTTAAACAGGATGGTATTATAGAAGGCAGTACATATGACAGATATTCTGTACGATCAAATCTTGATCATCAATTCAGTAAAAAATTCAGTGCTTCATTATCAAGTAATTTCTCACGTATAAAAACTGATAGAAAGGATAGTGGGGGAGGAAGCCGTGGAAATACTTTGATTTCTGCACAATTTGCTCCTCCAACTCTTACCCCTTACAATGAGGATGGATCTTATAGGATTTTATCAGTAGTTTATCCTTTTGTTGCACCAGATTTAATAAATCCTCTCAATTTTATTAAAGAACAATCTGATGTTATTAAAGCGAATATCTATTTGATAAATGCAGCCTTAGTTTTTAATCCTATTGAAGAATTAAATATCAAGATATCAGGTGGTATGGAGAATAGAGATGATCGTAGTGATTCTTATACAACCCGTAAGTTTTTTATTTCTAATGGAAGCGCAAGTGTATCTACAGGACAATTTATTAGTTTGCTTAATGAAAACGTTATAAGTTACAATAAATCTTTCAATAATATACATAATATTTCTGCCGTAGTCGGATTTACATATCAGGATTTTATTAATACTTCCTTAAGAGGTAGTGGGACTGGTTTCCTATCAGACGTTTTTGAGACCTATAATCTTAGTGCTTCTATAACGCCAGGTATACCTGTTTCAAATTATTATAAATCTGTACTTTTATCATATCTTGGCCGGATTAATTATAATTTCAAAAACAAATATTTTGTAACAGCAAGCTATCGTGCAGACGGAGCATCAAAATTTAGTGAAGGAAAGAAATGGGGACTTTTCCCATCAATAGCATTGGCATGGAAAATCTCTGAGGAAAGATTTCTGAAAGATAAGAATGTTATCTCCAATTTGAAATTACGTGGCAGTTGGGGTGCAACAGGTAGCCAGGCAATAGATCCTTATGTTACCCTTAATCAACTCTTTTCGGGCAAAACTGTATTCAATGACGGCCTTTACAACACATTTAGCCCAGGGACTACACTTCCTGGCGAGTTGAAATGGGAAACCACAGAGCAAATGAATATTGGACTAGATTTAGGCATTAAGAATAATCTTTTTAATTTTACCATTGATTATTACACGAAAAATACTAAAGACTTGCTAAATACTGTATTATTACCATCTTCGATAGGTTTTAAACAAACCGTTCAAAATATCGGTAAAGTGCAGAACAAAGGACTTGAATTCGGATTAGATGCCAAAATATTTACAGGAGCATTCCAATGGGACATAAATTCCAATATTTCTTTTAACAAGAATAGAGTAGTTAAACTCAGTAATGGAGAGGATATTTTAGGCGGTTATGTGAGTGTTGTTGCACTTCAGGATAACACAAATATTCTAAGAGAAGGTCGGCCTATCGGTCAATTCTGGGGATATATGGAAGATGGATATACCAGCAATGGACAAATAAAATACAAAGATTTAGAACCTGATGGGAAATTAACTATAGAGGATAAAACATACATTGGAGATCCAAATCCTGATTTTATATTTGGTTTGAATTCCAATATATCGTATAAAAATTTTGATCTAAATATTTTTTTACAGGGGACATATGGCAACGATTTGTTTAATCTAAGCGCTGTGAGTTATTCGCTGGACTATGTTTCAGGAATGAATATGATAAGAGATGTATTGAAAAATTCATGGACAATTAACAATACCAATGCCAAGTACCCAATTATAAGCAGAAATACATCTGTAAATGTTTCGGATCGATTTGTTGAAGATGGTTCTTATTTACGATTGAAAAATATACAACTAGCCTATAATCTTCCATTAACTAAAACAGTCGTTAGAAACAACTTACAATCGCTGCAGATTTATTTAAGCGGTCAAAATATATTAACATTGACTCGATATTCCGGATGGGATCCTGAAGTCAATTCTGAAAGTTTTGGAATTGATAATAAAACTTATCCAAATTCAAAGTCATTTACCATTGGAGTTCGCGTAAGATTCTAGTATACATATTTGTAATACAAACACATATTAAAAATATTATTAATATACAACTAAAATGATAAAAAATGGAAACTAATAATATTTCATCATATTCAAAGGCTAAATTAATAATCTTAACATTTTCTATGGTAATCATATTACTATTTACTTCTTGTGAGAATATTTTAGAAGAAGAGCCAAAAGCAATAGTGGTTGAAAATTTTTATAATACTACGGAGGAAATTGAGGCAGCAGTTAATTCAATTTATCCTCCTTTAAAAGAAATTATTGAAGAACAAACTGTAATACTTGATACTCACACAGATTGGGGTTATGGACGTGGTAGCCGCGCAGATTATAATGCTATGCAGGGCTTTAATGCAGCAAATATAAATAATGCAGGTACTCGTTGGGATGCATTCTATAGGGCTATTCGAAATGCCAATTTGGTCATAAAAAATGCTAATAAACAATTGGCTATTAGCAAATCTGATATCGATAAAAATGTAGCTGAGGCTAAATTCCTCCGTGCATATGCTTATTTTCAGTTAGTAAGAAATTGGGGTAGTATTCCACTCAGAACTGAAGAAAATATGACTACGATAGATTTAATTAAAAGTCCTATTTTGGATGTTTATAATCTAATTCTTTCTGATTTAATTTTTGCAGAGAACAATTTACCAGAAATACAATCATTAATAGGAAAACCTACAAAGTATGCTGCAAAAACAATGCTTGCCGATGTATACTTAACTCTTGGTAATTATGCACAAGCAAGGGATAAATCAAATGAAGTAATTCAATCAAAAAAATATTTTTTAGTACAAGTAAAATCTAAAACAGACTTTCAATGGAATATTTTTGGGCCTACTATAATCACAACTCCTGAAGAGATTTTTTATTTTAAATATACACGACAACCAGGTTATGGGAACTGGATACTTTGGGTGTTAAATCATCCAAGTACTGGGAACTTTAATTTCGGAGGGGCTTATGCTCATTATAGCGATGCTACAAATCCTTTTTATGTTTCCTGGCCTGATGAAGATATTCGTAAACAATTATGGGATAAGATAAATTTTGGATTGGGACCTAATACTCTTGTAAGCAGTAAGTATATTGATCCAAATTCCGTTGACAAAAGTCGAGGTGCTGGTAATGATTTACCAATATATCGTTATTCTGAAGTATTACTTATTTACGCTGAATCATCATGCCTTGCATCGAATGGTCCTACCGCCGATGGAATTGAAGCATTGAATAAAGTGCATCGACGTGCTTATGGTAAAGATCCAGAAATACCATCAGAAATAGATTTTAAAATATCTGATTATGATCAAAATACATTTCAGAATCTGGTACTACAGGAAAAAGCCTATGAATTTATTTTTGAAGGGAAACGATGGTATGATCTTAAGAGAACAGGGAAAGCGTCACAGATTATTCAAGCAGCAAAAGGAATTACTATTGCAGAAAAAGCTTATCTATGGCCAATTCCAACTTCTGAGATGAACTATAATAAAGCACTTAATCCTGCAACAGATCAGAATCCAGGTTATTAGCCATTTTCCCCTAGTACTTTAACAGAAGGGTGGAGATATTAATAAAAAATAACACTACTGTCCGACTAAAATAATAAAAAAAGGGGTACTCCCCAAAGGTTTCCCCCAAATGTTGTAATTTGGTTTTTGGTAAAAAACTAATACAACATGGATAAAGATACAGAAATAAAATTTGTCGGACAGCCGATTTTCAAACAGATAATGAATTTGGTAAATAAAGTTGATTTGGAAGGTTTGATCAGGAAGCATAACAGTGATTATTATTACAAGTCATTCAAAACGAGGACACAATTATATACGATGCTGTTCGGTATATTAAGTCGGTGTGATTCCATGAGTGAGATATGCGAGGGGCTGCGGGCATTGGGAGGGAAGCTTAATCATCTTGGTTTGGATCAGTCACCGGCAAAGAGTACGGCATGTGATGGTTTAAGGAACAGGAGTAATAAGTTTTTTGAAGATTTGTATTTTAGTTTGGTAAAGCATTATCAGAGTTTTTTGTCGGACAGCCGAACTTTTGGCTTGACTTTTAAAGAGGTTTTGTTGGTCGATTCAACAACCATCAGGTTATTCAGTGATATATTAAAAGGTGTTGGACGTAATCCCAAAGGTGATGGTAAGAAAAAAGGAGGATTAAAGGTTCATATGTTGATAGATGTCCGCCAACTGGCGGATTGGACGATTTATTAAAATCACTGCTGCAAAAGTACATGATACACAGTTTCTGAAAAGTTTGGAATTAATATCTCACAGCATGGTTGTTTTCGACAAAGCATATAACTATTATCACCAGTTTGCCCTGTGGACTCAGAACCAGGTATATTTTGTCAGTCGGCTGAAAAAAAATGCTGTTTACACAGTAATTGAGTTTAAACGAACCGATGTCCGGGAGAAAGGGGTAGCAAAGGTGCTAGGCGACGAGATAATAGAGCTTGATTACCATCCTGAAGACGAGGCAGGGAAGAAACAAACAAAGATCACGAAGAAGTTATTGTTAAGAAAGGTCTGTTACCAGGATGAACGTAATAGATATTACGAATTCCTGACAAACAATTTTGAAATAACGGCAGAAGAAGTTGCATTCCTTTATAAGAAAAGATGGGGCATCGAGATACTTTTCAAGAAAATGAAACAGAACTTCCAGTTGCATTACTTTTATGGTGAGAATGAGAATGCGATTTATACTCAGGTCTGGTGCACTTTAATAGCTCAGTTGTTATTAACAGTGAACCAGAAGATAGCACAGGCAAAGAAAGCCTTTTCTATTGTAGCTTCATTGGTTCGGATACATTTAATAAGCATGTTGGATGTAAATGAACTGCTACGAAGTACAAAAAGAAGATTTAAGAGTAAATCAATCCCTCCTGGGTTTCAATTATGCTTTAATATGTAAGGGGGCCAATTTTTAAACAAAAAAATTATGATTGATAATCAGACGTTTATGAACATTAATTATATATCTAAATTATTAATCGGATAATAGTGAAAAAATAATTATGACAAAAATTAATAGAAGAACTATATTAAAGGTCTTGGGTGGCATTTTACTAGGAACTTTTTGGCCTGAATTAGGAGGACATGCATCCGTAATGAATAAAGTTTCTAAGAAAGGCATTAAAACATTAAATACTGATATTCTGATTGTTGGTGGTGGGACAGCAGGTGTAATAGCAGCTTTGCAGGCTTCTCGAGCCGGATGTTCAACCATACTTGTAGAAAACGGAAGTCAACTGGGAGGTACAATAACTACAGGAGGTGTCAGCTTCCCTGGATTATTCCATGCATGGGGCAAACAAATTATTGAAGGCATTGGTTGGGAATTAGTAAAAGAAACAGTTAATCTTAATGACGATGCCCTACCTGATTTTTCAATACCATTTGGAAAAAATCACACCAAGCACCAAGTCAGAATAAACGGATATCTGTATACCCTTCTTGCTGAAGAAAAATGCCTTAAAGCTGGAGTTCAACTGCGATATTATGAAACACCTGTAGATGTTAAGTTTAATGGAAATAACTGGGTAGTTAATACGGTCGGTAAAGGTACTCAAACCAGAATAATAGCTAACCAACTTATTGACTGCACTGGAAATGCTTTT
>CAZIRN010000141.1:0-6477 GCA_964541495.1 uncultured Rikenella sp.
ACGTTTCCGGGGTAAGCGACGTTTTGCCGAAGCGCAGCGGAGGCAAAATGTGGCGTAGCCCGAGGAGCGCAGCGACGAAGCGCTTACCCCGTGTTGTGCGAAGGACTTTGCCCCCCCATTTTAGCAACCAGATCGCGAGTACATGGACGTACGAGCGACATACAGGAACAATTATTTGTATAATTTCTTTAATGACTCTTCTTCATTATTCTCTTCAATAAGGTAGAATTCAACCTGGTCGTTTAATTTTGAATTAAATGGCAATTCCAATTGCTGGTATGATTCAATTTTGTTTTGGGTTTTTTGAGATGTCATAATATCAAGGACTGACTTTTTATAAAGGGTGTCTGGATTCCCAGACAAATGCTCACCTTTGCTTTCAATAATATATACAAGTTCAAGACCGCCGTTATCTTTCTTTTTAGCGGCAACGAAGTCTGGCCTGATTCGATATTCTTGCCATCCTTGTATTGAATACCAGTTTTTACTCACCTTATTTCTAAACCACCAGAGAATTTTTTCCTGTTTATCAAGAATGTCACCTACTTTTTGCTCCAATGAATTCATGGATAGAAGGTCAACATCTTCAAATAAATAGTACTTATATGGGTTAGGGATTCGACCAACCGTAACAACATCTTCTTTCGGAATTTTATAGCCTGAATCTGAATCATCAGAAACTGCAAGAACAAGTTTTTTCTTGATTAAATAGTCAAGGAAAAGCTTTTCTTCTTGTGATGATTTTTCAGAGAAAAGATTATTATATAGAAAGGCAGCTATATAACTGAAATGCGAAGATACTTTTTCTTGGCCTATTGATTTAACAAGAAAATCTATATGATTCGAAGCAATATTTCGAGCGAAGAATGGATTTTCGATTAATTCTACATACCGTCTTGTAAGATAATCAATGTTGATTTCATCCTTGCCGTTTTTCTCAACGGTTTCTGTTTTACTGATGAATTTACTTTGGGAATCAAGAGTTACCACAATTGATTGTCTTTCACGGGTTTCTTCGCTTAAGGAAGATTCAAGTCTTTGAATTATTTCTTTTGACAATTCAAATTTTGATAAATCGATATATGGCTTTATATCCAATTCATAAGAAAAACGCCTTTTACTGTTTTTGGATTCAATCATTAACCAAACGGGCAAATAAAATGAACTTTCATATTTTAAACGAAATTCTTTTTTAATTTTTACGGTTTTTGTTTGATTTACAGTATCATGGTCTTTAATTTTTACCTTTGATATAAGATCTTCAAGGCCTTCGCTCCTGAAGCCAGCATCAACTTTTTCAAGCATTTGACGGGTATCGCCTTTTGAATAATACACATAGCTTTCGTCAAGGGAAGGAATGCCGGTTTTTTGGGCGTATGGCTGCCTTAATATCCGGCCGACAAGTTGAGTAATGCCGGTATCAGAATTCACATTCGGGGTAATGCCGAGAATATATGCAAAAGAACAATCCCAGCCTTCACGCAAAGCTTCTTTTGTTATTAAATAGCGAATGTTGCAGTCCTGTGCGAATAAATTAACGTCTTCAATATCATTTTGAGCGCTTGTTTTTATGGCGATTTCGTCAGAATTAATCCCAATTTCCTGAAGAAATTCTTTGATGTCAAGACTGTGAATATAACCTTTACCTCTTTGTTCCTTTCCAGTCCTTTCTGCTTGAATTAAAGCGATTGGTCGAATATATATACCGGAGCTCTGCTTGTATTTAATTGCATGCTTTTCAAGTTTATCCCGATGAGCTTTTATTTCTTTTAACATTGATTTCCAATCATCTTCTTTTCGACCAGAAGGAGGAATGATATGCATATCAAGTTTTACCATTTCTTCTTCTTTTAGCTCAATACCGGTGATAGAAACAAGTATATTCATTTCGGCTCTGGGAGTTGCTGTTAAACCGAGGACCATTTCAGGATTAAGATTATCTATTGTTTTCCGTGCGGTATCTGAAAAAACTTTGTGTATTTCATCTATTATGATGAATGGCCGAGATACTCGAACGGCATTCCCAAGGCTGGTTTTAATTAACGGAAACATTGAGCCAATGGGAGCAATAAAATCAAGATTTGGAAAAGTCTTTAACAATTCAGAATGCAGGTCGTTGCGGTTATCGGCGGGGAAAAAGCTCTCAAAACCGCCAGAGTCCTGAAATACTTTAAGGGCTTCCTTGCCGTTCTGACGGCTTATGGATTGTATCATTACAAAAAGTATTACAAGATGTTCTTCTATATCATGGATGGTGAGCCGTTGACCTTTTTCAATGACTAAAGTTTTATTACCGCTTGCCTGGTCGAGCAATTGCCGTAAAGGATTTGATTTATCGCGAATTTTTTGGACGGTTTGGGAATATATTGTTTCGCTAGGGACAATCCAGACGACAAGGCCAGTTCTTTTACGGGCAAATATATTCTGATATTCACGGATTGCTTCGACAGCGAGTAGTGTTTTTCCGCCGCCGGTAGGGACTTTTATTACGATGCGTGGGTAGTATTCATTTAAACCATTAGTACAGCGGTCTTTATATTCTTTGTTGGTATTCTGAAAGGTTGTTTGAACCCAGTTAAGGGTATGACGCATATTTTCGGGTAAAGATTTTCGAGCCGTCTCGAAGGCGTCTTTAGTTTCCCTTGCTTTTGAATAAAAAGATTTTAATTCGGAGACGACTTTTTGCTGGTAATTTTTTAAGAACATTTTTTACGCTCCATTTTCCCTTCTGAAAAGGTTATATGGAATACCAACAAATTCAATATTATTGTCTTTCATGTAATCCTCTTCAAGAAAACATGCTGGAGCATAAACAATAATCTTTTTCCTGGGATTGTCCACTATGATTTTTTCGGCAAGAGGTAGATTCAATGCGAGTCTTGTTAATTCATCGAAGTTTTGTTTGTAAACGAGATATATTACTGAGTTATTTATTGAACCGACAAAATATGTTTTTTCATTAATAGCAGATTTGTCTTTAATATGTTCGCCTGTGCAAAGATAATAAACATATTCAGCAAACTGCTTGAATGTCGGAAGTTTTCCAGACAGGAGACTTTCCGCATCAATAGGAATCCCGACGCGGAAATATTTAAAACCGGAATCATAGCCGTATTTATCAATTGCGCTTTTTATGCGTTCGCGGGTAATGTCTTTGCAAATATTCTTTTTTGGCTCCGCATCCGTTGCCTCTGTCATTTGGACAAGAATGCACTGACGGTTACCACCATCTTCTTTGTTTAAGTCCATGACGGCGTGCATGGTGGTGCCGGAACCGGCGAAGGAGTCGAGGATGAGGGAATCTTTTTTATCGCCCTCAACAAATTTTATTATTCGGCGAATTAAATCGGTGGACTTGGGGTTATCAAAGACCTTTTTCCCAAATATTGCTTTAACCTGACTGCTTCCGTTTGGTTTTAAATCATACCAGAGATTACTTGCCAATCTTGTTTCTGATGGAGGAACATAATGTTCTGGCTTCTTGTTTGATGAAAGGCGAAGCAAATCCAATTCTTCGCCTGTTTCTTCAACCTTTTTTTTATACCACGTATCAATTTCTTCTTGAGTAATATCCTTTTTATTTTTACCGATTTCTTTAACCATTTCTTTGTAATTTTCAATAGCTATAAGGCTTCTTTGCTCACTCCAACGCCATTGGCCGGTTCCAGGAGTGATACCAAATAAGTTATAACGCATAGTCTTTCTGTCTGTGCCACGCCAATGGTTATTCCAACCACCATCCTTGCCATTTTCCAATTCAATTTCGAATTTATTAAAACGATGATTATCCTGTTTTGTATATGCAAGAATGTATTCGGCACCATAGTTTAGACGGTCAACTGTATCAAATTGAGCCTGAACACTTTTTATACCCCGCCGGATTATAATAATATTCCGAAAGTTATCTTCTCCAAAAATTTCATCCATTACTTGTTGCAATCGATTTAATTCATTATCATCGATACTAACAAAAATAGCACCATCATCTGAAAGTAGTTCCCGAAGAATTTTGAGACGAGGAACCATCATACATAACCATTTGTCATGTCTTGTTAAATCATCGCGAGCAACCTCTTTCCCAATCCAGTCTTTTATAAGGGGGCTATTTACGCTATCATTATAAACCCAATGTTCAAATCCCGTATTATATGGTGGGTCGATATATATGCATTTAATTCGGCCAGTATATTGTGGCAGCAGTGCCTTCAGCGCCAGCAGATTATCGCCCTCAATAATCAAATTCCCTTCGCCTTTTTCCGGCTGAAAATCCAGCTTGGGCACTTCATCAAGGGTATGGTAGGGAATCGAGAGGTGGTGGTTCCAGATTATGTTTTTGCCTTTGAATTGGAGAGTTGGCATTGTTTTCCTCTTAAAATTGATACGACATAATTATACTTTTATTTTTATTTGTCAATTACTACTTTTTAATGCTTTAGCCGGCCACGGATGGCCGGTTTCTTCACAAAAGAGGGGGGCAAAGTCTTTCGCACAACGTCTCGCGGGTATGCGACGTTTCACCGTAGCGTAGCGGAGGTGAAATGTGGCAAAGCCTGAGCGACCGATAGGGAGTGAAACGCATACCCGCTGTTATATGCCGTGCCGCGCTTCTTTTGCAAGCGTACATGGATGTACGCTTGCCTTTTAAAATATTTCTTTAACATCTGAATATAAATTTTTCCAATGACCTTGTTTGATTCGAAATTTTGTGCCATGGTTATGGCCAGTTCTGGCATCGAAGTCAATAAATATAATATCATTTTCCAAACAAAAAAGAAAGTTTTCGAAAGAAAAACCAGACAATACAATTAAATGAGTATAAGCAAAATATTCTTGACCTTTATCTCTTTTGGTTTCTGCTATTACATAAAAGCAATTTTTAATTTTTTCTCCGATCTGACGTCTTAAATCGTTAAAACCCCAATATGGTTCAGGAGATAATGGACCTAAACCCACTCTTGACTCGACAGAATGTAACCATTCATTAATTTCTTGTTTAGCAATTTCAACTTTATTAGAATCAAATATAAAACGAACTTTTTCTAAAGGACGATCAATGATAATTTTAAAACCACGAATGGTATATGATGAGGAGTAAGTTGTGGAACGAAAGCTCAATTCAGTTTCTGGATATTTTTTACCAGCTTCTTTATGTTTCCATCCATATTTGGGTAATAGAAGGTTTGATACAATTCTATATGCTTGAGGAGAAGGTTCAATATGTTTCAAAGTTATTAAAGATGAAGTTTCTGTTCTTTGGCCCTTAAGTTCCCAGTCATTCGCATTAGGTATTGGAAGATTATTTTCTTCAATACCCAATAAAAATTCTAATGTATTGCCAACTGCACCATCATTTCGGGTATCAATAGTAGATTTTACGCTCTTAAACCAGCCTTTTTTCGATATTTTTACAATTTCATCAATAAGTTCTTCTTTAGAAAGTAATTTCATTATGCTGGTCTCCAAAAATCCAAAAGATATTCAAATGTTACACCCATTGTAATATAATTACTTGGCCAGCCAAAAATACCTATTTGGTTCACTACATTTGTTCTATCCCAGATTATAATATTTCTTAATTCATATCCTCTTTTTCTTAGTTCTTGAATTAATGATATATGAATTGTAATTCTTTGATTTTCCCACCACATGTCAGGTACATTAATAACACAATGCCCCTTGGGTTTTAGCAACGGTAATAATGATTCATAAATATCTCCCATTGCAATAGCATATTCTTGAATAAACATAGTTCCTAAATCTCGTGAATCTTGTGAATATTGTTCGACCTTCCCTAATTGCTCATTGACACGGTTTCTTCTAGATTTATTTTTTCGTTCCCGATTTAATAAATTTGCATAAGGAGGAGATGTCCAAATGAGACTCACGGTATTTTCATGAAGATAATTTGCTATATTTCTAGCATCGTCATTTATCGCAATTTGTTTTGTATTGCTAAAAAGGTTCGGGTTCTCTTTTAATCTGTTATTGCAGAGTTCAATATATTTTTCTTGTAAATCAAAACCGATTGCATTTCTATTTAAATCATTAGCAGCAATAAGAGAAGTTCCGCTACCCACAAAAGGATCAAGAATTAACTCTCCTTGATGTGAAAATAATTCAATAACACGCCTTGCAAGTGATATAGGAAATGTAGCTGGATGAATTGATTTATCTCTGATATCTCTTGTTTCATAGGAAAATTGCCAGACACCTAACTGAGCTTTTAACCATTCTTTTGCGGTTAAACAGTTAATATGGGTTGGTTTGCATTCACATGTTCTTTGGTAACTTATATCTATATATTTTTTATCATTCGATATAGCTTTTTCAATCATTATAATAATCCTCCAAATATTAGTTAAACAATAGAAAAAAGTATGTTTTATGTCAATTTTATTATTAGCTTTGCGCCGCCATGGACGGCGGCGCCACTTTTTAAGCGCGGCATGGCATATAACGTTTCCAGGGTATGCGACG
>CAZIRN010000142.1:0-6388 GCA_964541495.1 uncultured Rikenella sp.
ATAAAATTAATATAATAAAAATTTATTAATTTTCAAAATATATTGGATTTAAAGAACAGTAAATTACTTATATATGAAAAAATTCATATTTTATTTTCTTCTTATATTAGTTCTTTCTGGCCTTGGTGCTCAGGCACAGGAGAAAAATATAAGTCTTCCTGAGGGGTCGAAATTCAATTTCATAATTATAAGCGATTATGGAAGAAACGGCTACTATCACCAGAAGGAAGTAGCCGGCGTAATGGGCAATATTGCTGGAGAAGGTAGTGTCAGGTTTATTGTAACCGGAGGCGACAACTTTCAGACAAGCGGTGTAGAAAGCACTTCCGACCCTCTGTGGTTATCCTCTTTCGAAAATATCTATGTTAATCCTTCATTGCATGTCGAGTGGTACCCCTGCCTTGGGAACCACGACCACGGCGGCAATATACAGGCACAGATTGACTACTCTAAAATAAGCCGCCGCTGGAAAATGCCTGCGAGCTATTATACACTTGTAAAGACCAGAGATGACGTAAGCATCAGACTTGTGATTCTCGACACCTATCCGCTTGTTAAGGGTTTTGGAAGTCTTGACAGAGAATATACCAGGGAAGATGCTCTGAAACAAATTCACTGGACAGATAGTGTGCTAACTGTGGAAAAAGAAGACTGGGTGGTAGTGGTGGGGCATCATCCCGTTTACAGCGCTCATCCAACACGGCATAATACTGAAGAACTGGTGGAATATCTGAATCCGGTTATGAAGAGACACGATGTTGATTTTTATATAGGTTCCCACGATCATATATTTCAACATCTTAAAGATACTGCAAGTAAAATTGACTATTTTGTTAATACGGCAGGCTCACAGGTACGCAGTGCGGCAAAAAATAACATGACTGTCTTTACCGCTTCATCACCAGGTTTCAGTATAGTATCGGCAACTAAAAAAGACCTTTCGATATACTTCATTAATATTGACGGTAATGTAATATATAAGTACATTAGAACTAAATAATAACATACTATTATTCAGTATATTACATATTATTCATGCTTTTAAGCCGAAATGCTATTCAGGACCTGTAAGTATTAATACTTAATAAAAATAGGCATTAAGCTCCTGTTATTGGTCGTACACTTTAGATATTTTTGTATTAGTGAGATACGATTTTTACGGGTCAAATGGAACGTCTCTATAATCAACTACTTGAAGATGTACGCTTTCGTGAAGGGATGAATGCCTGTATGAACTGCGGAGTGTGCACCGCAATATGTCCGGCAGCAGAATTTTATAACTACGATCCTCGCAAGATAGTTAACGAAGTTCAGAAGAAAGACGACGAAACAATTGAGGCTCTCCTGAAATCCGACACTATCTGGTACTGCGGTGAATGTATGTCGTGCAAAACAAGATGCCCCAGAGGGAATACCCCTGGTCTGATTATTATGGCTTTAAGAGCATTGTCTCAGAAAACCGGATATTTCACCGAAAGTGAGAAAGGCCGCCAGCAGTTTGCAATCAAGAGAACCATTGGTGAAAATATATTTAATTATGGTTATTGCGTTGCCGCCTATGCAGTTAATCCTGAGATGCATCCTGAACAGGGGCCTGTATGGAAGTATATCATTGACCATTCAAAGGAAATTTATGAGAGGCTTGGGGTAAAATACGACGAGCTTGACGAAGGCCCCATGCGTAAGATACCTGAAGATGCGAAGGAAGAACTTCGCAAAATTTTCGAAGTTACCGGAGGCACTGATTTTATGAAAGAAATCGAAAAACATTCGAAAAGGAAAGCAAAGGAACTTGGAGTTCAGATAAGTGAAACCGGAATCAGGAACGAATATTTTACGAAAGTATATACTGAAAACAGTAACCGCCACACTCAAAATGATCAGGAGGAATTATGAATAACGAGAACAATAAACGAATCTGGTCGGATTATCAGAAAGAGATTGCGGATGACCATTTTTTCTTTGTCAGGTCGTGTATCCGTCAGTCGTTTTTTCCGGGTTCCGAACAATTCTTTCTTCATTTGATGAGGAATATTCTTGGAAAGGATGTCTTTGAAAATCCTTCACATACAACTTGCACAGGGATAGGATATCATACCGATATTGTTCCTTTCCCGACTATAATGACTGTTGTGGCAAGACATTTTGCACTTATGAAAGAGGCAGGCTATAAAAATATTGCAATTTCATGTGTAACCTCATTTGGCATTTATACTGAAATCGTCGAAACATGGAAACACTTTCCGGAAGAACTCGATAAAACGAGAGATTATCTGTATAAAGCCACAGGCAGAGAATTCGACCTTCCCGAAAATATGGCGCACACAAGCGACATCGTTTATAAATTCAGAAATGAAATTTTTGCAAAAGCAAAATACAGGCTTGTTAACCGGTTTACTGGAAAACCTCTTAAAGTTGTAGAACACGTTGGATGCCATTATTCTAAAATGTTTCCCAAATATGGTGTAGGAGGTGCTGAATTTCCGAAAGTACTTTCAGGCATGGCCGAAGCGTGGGGAGGAGAAGTAATTGATTATCCCGAGCGGCGCCATTGCTGCGGCTTTGGCTTCAGGCAATATATTGTACAGGCAAACAGGGGATACTCCCTTTCTAATTCTGTCAAGAAATTTGAATCTATGAAACCATATAAACCCGATGTAATTATCACAAACTGCCCCGGATGCAATATGTTCATGGACAGGTGGCAGTACGCGGTAAAAGAGATGGAGGGAAAGACTTATGGTGAAAACGGGCAATCCATTCCTGTGCTTACCTATGAAGAGCTTGCAGGTTTAGTGCTCGGCATAAATCCATGGCAACTGGGTTTGCAATATCACATGGTACAATCCGAGCCTCTGCTCGATAAACTTGGTATACCATATAACCCTGCCGATAAATACAGGACGAAAGAAGGTAAGGAAATGCCGGTGCCTGAAAATCTTATTAATGTCTGACTATAATGGGCAATGTTGTAGTTATCGGTGCAGGTGTTGCAGGTCTCGAGGCAGCAGGACAACTTGCACTTTCAGGCTATAAGGTAACAGTAGCCGAAAAAGGAGATAAAATAGGAGGTAATCTTTCTAACTGGCATCACCTATTCCCTGATCGGCGAAACGGCGATGAGGTTTTAAATTATCTCAAAAAGCTTGTAAACAAGTCTGATATCACGATACTCACAGGTACGGAAATATCTAATTTATCGAGGAAAGACGGCAAGATACATTTGAGTTTTTCAAAGGGCGATAAACTTGAAGCCGATGCTGTTGTAATTGCAACTGGATTCGACCTTTTTGATAGCCGCCAGAAAGAAGAATACGGATATGGATTATATGATAATGTAATTTCCTCAGCCGACCTCGAAAGAATGTACAAAAACGGTGAGGTTAGAATGACAAACTGGAAAATCCCTGAAAAAGTTGGATTTATTCATTGTGTGGGGTCACGCGATGAAAAAATTGGAAATCTGTATTGTTCGAAACTATGCTGTGTCACGGCAGTAAAGCAGGCAATAGAAATATGTGAAAAGATTAAAAATGTAAAAGCATTTTGTTTTTATATGGATATGCGTATGAGCGGTGCATTTTATGAAGAGTTGTATCGCGAAGCACAGGAAAAATACGGAATAAGTTTCATAAGAGGCAAAGTGTCTGAAATTTCTGAAAATATCAAAGGAAGACTTGTAGTAAAGGCAGAAGATACACTTGCAGGACGTCCGCTTAAAATGGAACTCGACATGGTGGTTCTTATGGCCGGCATCGAAATGTCGAAGTCAGGGGAATATCTTGCCGACAATTCTTCTTTGCGACGCGGCGGGAACAGATTTTTTTTACCCGCCGATAATCATTTCGGCAACAATGTTAGCAATATGAAAGGAGTTTTTTATGCAGGTTGCTGTGTGGCTCCAATGAATATAACAGAATCTATTGCTCATGCGAGAGCTGCAGTAAACGAGGTAATTAATTATTTAAGAAATCTTTCGTAACAGTATGATCGGGTTTGGATATGCTTTATCGAAGCCAAGAGTAATTGATTATGATGCAAATAACAGGTGCATAGCCGAGTTCATTGCCTCCCGTGAGCCGACTTTCAATCTCTGTATAGAATGCGGCGGCTGTGCGGCAACTTGTACTGCAGGAAATTTTACATCGTTCAGTCTGAGAGAGATGAATATTCTTCTCAAACGTGGTGAGAATAGCGTCCCGCGTGAAAAGATTCGCAGATGCATGATGTGCGGAAAGTGTATTCTTGTCTGTCCACGCGGAGTAAATACCAGAAATGTGATTACACTTGCAAGGGAAGCCTTCAGGAAATTCGACGGCAATGAAAGACTTTGACATCTTTGTAATCCCTTTCAATATAGGATTGTACTTCATCCTTATTTATTGTGTTGTGCGATTCATTATCTGGTTCAGGCAGCTCTCACGTGCCGATAAGCTTCGCCTGCAGAGGGGATTCTTCGGCAGACCATTCGGTCAGAGCCTGAAGGAAATATTTCTTGAAAGTCTGCTGCACAGAAAGATTATGAAGTCGAAACCGGTTCTGGGTTACATGCACATGTCACTTGCTTTCGGCTGGTTCCTTCTGATTTTGTTCGGCACAATTGAAGCCGATATTTTTAGCCGGAAACATTTGAATCCGCCTTATAAGGCAATTTTCTTCAAATTTTTTAATCCATCTCATGGAGAATCAGGGTTTGCCGAATTCTGGTACTTTCTGATGGATTTCATTCTGGCCTTCATATTGTCGGGCATCCTTCTTGCAATAACTAAAAGATTTATCCCCGGCGTTGTTGGTATGAAAAAAACAACCAGGCACAGACTGACCGACAAGATTGCACTTATAGCATTATGGCTTGTTTTTCCATGCAGACTTATTGCAGAGAGTCTCACATGCGGTGCCGGCGGTACAGGAGGCTTCCTTACAGGCACAGCCGGTTCTTTTCTGGCTTCATTCCTGCCGGTTGAAAAGCTGGCCTATCCATTCTGGTGGCTCTATTCTCTATCGCTTGGAGTATTTTTTGTCCTTCTTCCTGTAACCCGATATATGCATATCCCAACCGAATTATTCCTCATTTTTATGAGAAACTCCGGCATAACTACAGGTGATAAAGCAGGTACTTTTTCGGAAGTGGAGATTCATTCATGCTCATCATGCGGAATGTGCATAGACGCATGCCAGATGAATTTTGTAACTGGAATTAGAAATATTCAGCCTGTTTATATGAACCGTGCCTTGCGCAGGGATGAAAATGTGATGGAAATTGTCGAAAACTGCCTGATGTGTGGCAGATGTGAACAAGTATGCCCCGTCGGAATCGAAGTATTGGCTATAAGAATGATACAGAGAAGAAATACAACTGGAGAACCATTAATAAAGAACAAATGGCTTGGATATCTTCGTTATCGCTCTATGCCTGTAAAAGAAAAGGATAACCATGAGCGGTCTTATCAACTGGACATAAAAGAAGATTTCAGGAGTGCCGACGTGATATATTTTGCCGGCTGTATGACGCATCTTACACCGGGTATCAAAGAAGCTATGAAGAAGATTTTCAGCGCTGCCTGCGAAAAAGTATGGTTTATGGATGAAGATGGAGGCTCATGCTGCGGAAGGCCGCTTATGCTTGCCGGTCGCAACAGGGAAGCCAGAGAATTGATAAACCATAATTCGGAACTTATAAGAAAATCCGGCGCAAAAACTCTTGTCACATCGTGCCCTATATGTTATAATGTTTTTAGAGAAAGTTATTACATAGATGCAGAGGTACTTCATCATACTGAATATATTAAGCGTCTTATTGACGACAGGTCTATCAGACTGAATTTCTCTGATAAAAAGGTAGTGTATCATGATCCCTGCGAGCTTGGCAGAATTGGAAAGATATATGATGAACCGAGGGATGTTCTTGCATGGGTTGCAGATTTGAGAGAAGCAGCCGACAGAAAGGAAAAAGCCCTTTGCTGCGGCGGAAGCCTCGCAAATATCAGGCTCGACCCAAAGAAAAAATCGGCAATCGCCCTTGATACAGTAAAGAAACTATCGTCGGTAAATCCTGATTATATTGTTACTTCATGCCCACTATGCAAAAAGACATTTGCACAGGTATCGGATGTGAAGGTTGTGGATATTGCCGAAATAGTGGCTGACGAAATTGCAAGTTTACAGATAAGAGCCCCACAGCCTGTTTCAATAAATCTAAGAGAGATGGTCAGGCAATTACTCGAGTGACAGGAGGCAAAATATTTTTCCTATAAATAGTTTGATTTTACAATTTCATTATTGAAATATTTTAGCTTATTTTGTCGTTAAATAGGGGTGATATAATTATTAAAGATAAGCTTAAAACGAGAATTATTATATGAAACCGGATACGGGAATAATTATAGCT